>NZ_JBZFUN010000004.1:0-196009 GCF_058314555.1 Streptococcus sp. ALY_211
GCTTTGATGACTAGGTATTTCTTTGACTCTATCATAGTTAGTTCTATTTTCCTCATCTTTCTAGTTTACCAGACGGGACATTTTCACATTCGACCTAGCTAAGACATTATCATTTTCGAATGATACTCCTCAGCGCTCAACTGGAAATAATTCTTGACAGAGATATAATATTTAGATAAACTATTATAGTATGTTTAGTAACTGATCAAATTAATAGCCGGCTAAACGAATACGAAAATCTTACAGGAGGTATTCAAGGTGAAACGTACATATCAACCAAGTAAAATTCGTCGCCAACGTAAACACGGATTCCGTCACCGTATGTCTACTAAAAACGGTCGTCGCGTTCTTGCTGCACGTCGTCGTAAAGGACGCAAAGTATTGTCAGCTTA
The DNA here is from genome assembly GCF_058314555.1 of Streptococcus sp. ALY_211. NCBI lineage: Bacteria > Bacillati > Bacillota > Bacilli > Lactobacillales > Streptococcaceae > Streptococcus > Streptococcus sp. ALY_211. Next base: position 393 of record NZ_JBZFUN010000004.1, read on the forward strand.
ATGCGGAGTCTGAAAAAAGCCAATCCTTACTCGAGGGGATTGGCTTTTCGCATAATATCTGATAGGTTATGGTTGTTTGTCACCAGAATATTGACTAAGAGGAGAAACACGGATGAAGAAGTTTGTAGCGGCTCTGGGCTTGTTAGTGACCCTATTTTTACTAGTAGCTTGCCAGAGTCATCCAGAAAAAAATAGCAGTAATACTGATGCAACTTCTAAGCGTCAGACAGCTGATTTTCAAAAGATTGATACCAACTATAGCGATGTGCGTTATCACTTCACCTATGAGGGGGATGATCTGCTAATTTCGCAGCAGACGACGACTATTTTGTATTCGGCGCTCAATGTCAACTCACCAGAATCTGCTCGGTTTTATTATGAACAGAATGGTTCAACCAAATGGGATGATATCGAAGGGATTGAGCATAAGGTTGAGTATCAAGGAGATCGTTTGGTAGAGACTATTACTGTTGATTATACAAAGGTTGATAAGGTGGCCAATGCTGCTCTCTTGGAAATTCAGCTGACCAACGGAAAGGCGCCTAAACAAATCAGCTACAAGCATATTACTCAAACTCTTATTGGAAAGGGATTCTCTGAAGTTAAAGATGGTAATTTTCAGACCTTTAACTAATTTTAGTAGTTTGAGCTAGTTTTATCCTAATAGGTTTAAAAAGGAGGCTGAGACAGAAGTTCTCAGCCTTATTTATTTTTGTCCCACTCTCCTTTTCTCGATAATATTTATGATAAAATAAGGGCATGAAAAACATTTTTGATACCCATACTCACCTCAACGTAGAAAATTTTGTAGGAAAAGAAGCAGAAGAGATTGCAGCAGCGCGTGAACTCGGTGTGACAAGGATGAATATTGTTGGTTTTGATGAGCCGACGATTGAGCGGAGTTTAGAATTATCTCGTCAGTTTCCTGAACTCTATTCGACCATCGGCTGGCATCCGACTGAGGCTGGTTCTTACACGCAGGAAGTTGAAGATATGATTATCAGTCACCTGAACGATCCTAAGGTCATTGCCTTGGGTGAAATCGGTCTGGATTACCACTGGATGGAAGATCCTAAAGATGTTCAGATTGAGGTCTTTAAACGCCAAATCCAGCTGTCCAAGGATCATGACCTGCCTTTTGTTGTCCATACTCGTGATGCGCTTGAAGATACCTATGCGGTCATCAAGGAAGCAGGTGTCGGTCCACGTGGTGGCATTATGCATTCCTACTCAGGGTCTCTTGAGATGGCGCAGAAGTTCGTGGATTTAGGTATGATGATTTCCTTCTCAGGTGTCGTGACCTTTAAAAAAGCACTAGATGTGCAGGAAGCTGCCACTCAATTACCACTGGATAAGATATTGGTGGAAACCGATGCCCCATACCTAGCACCTGTGCCTAAACGCGGCCGAGAAAACCGCACAGCCTATACCCGCTATGTTGTCGATAAAATCGCAGAATTGCGAGGGCTAACGAGCGAAGAAGTGGCTGAGGCTACGACTGAAAATGCCATGAAACTATTTGGTTTGGAAAATTAAAACTAATGGGATAGGGAATGGCGACCGAAGGTCGCCCAAGCCGATAGTTTCCGCAGTGATGAAAGTTACAGCATTTATGCTGTGACGAGGTATTTTTGAAACTTTAGGTTCAAAAATAAGTCATGGAACGCCGAAGGCGGTCGCTGACGTCCCTATCACCTAAGGAAACTATCAAAAAAATAAAATTATGAAAAAAATAAAAATACAAGAAGTCCTCGTCGTCGAGGGCAAGAGCGACACTGCTAATTTACGTCGCTTTTATGATGTGGATACTTACGAAACCAAAGGTTCGGCGATTACAGATGAGGATCTGGAAAGGATTGCTTACCTCAATGACCTGCGTGGGGTGATTGTTTTTACCGATCCTGACTACAATGGGGAGCGCATCCGCAAAATTATCATGGAGGCTGTACCGACAGCTAAGCATGCTTTTCTTAACCGTGATGAAGCTGTGCCAAAATCAAAAACTAAGGGACGCTCACTCGGTGTTGAGCATGCTAGATTTGAGGACCTGCAAAAAGCTCTGTCTGGGGTGCTTGGCAGCTACGATGATGACAATCGTTTTGATATTACCCAATCGGATCTTATTCGCCTTGGCCTGCTTATGGGAGCTGACAGTCGTCAGCGCCGTGAGTACTTGGGAGAACAGCTGCGTATCGGCTACACCAACGGTAAGCAACTCCTCAAGCGTTTAGACTTGTTCGGAGTGACCCTAGCAGAGGTTGAGGAAGTGATGGAGCGTTATGATTAGAATAAGCATTGATAGATCATCAGTTTCAATGGGTGACGATGTCTTAAGTCATAAAATAAACATAGATATTCCTGATCAAACTACTATTTTAGAATTCGTATCCATTCTGAAGCGACATTACTTACCTTCTGTAAATGGTAATGATGTGGTCTGGGAAATTAGAGCTGCAGGCAAGGAAATTGCTGTTTATTTTACAAAAAAAGATATTATAGAAAATCTTGAGGATAATCGTATTTTCTTGTTGTACTATATAAGTCCTAAAGTATATATAGAGTGGCATAAAATGTAGCAACGTTTTATAGAAATTTCATAGAATTATAAAGAACAAAGATGGAATTACAGAAGCGGCGACAGCTATTCATTATTAGCTTGCTGTTTTTTTAGATAAACGTTATGAATCTGGGATTTTTATTGCTTCGGGGCATAAAAATCCACGAACAGGAGGCATTATTCTCTGTAAGTCTGAGGGTAAGGAGACCTGATGAAGAAAATAATCATCCTTCTGCGCGGTGTCACACCGACAGGGCAAAATAAAATCCCCAAGATGGTTTATCTTAGGGAGATTCTAGAGATAGTAGGTTTGCAGTCCGTACAGGCCTATGTCCGGAGTAGGAATATGCTTTTGATGAAGGCTATAATAACTCACATGTTCATCTGATTTTTACTAATGATAGACTGTCTTTAGTATACTGATCAATTTTAATAATTGCTCAGTGAGTATCATTTGGAGTATAATAGGGTCTGTACTCATGTTAGGTGTCTTTATTTATAATTGACTTTTTAGATATCTGATTGCAATTTTTGAAAGTCTTTGGAGGATAAGATTATGTTATGGTCAATTATTATCGGTGCGTTGATTGGTGTAATTGCTGGTGCTATTACTAAAAAAGGCGGCTCAATGGGCTGGATAGCCAATATTCTTGCAGGTTTAGTCGGATCGGCTGTTGGTCAGGCTCTTTTGGGAACTTGGGGACCAAGTCTAGCAGGCATGGCGCTGATTCCATCTATTGTAGGTGCTGTTATTGTTATTGCGGTTGTTTCGTTCTTTTTGGATCGTAACAAATAGTATTGAGTGTTATTAACGCTAATTGACTAATTTTTATATAGTCATCTAACTAAAGAAAGTGGGTCAAAATATGTCAGAAGAAAAATTTGATGCAAAGCTAGATCAAGCCAAAGGCTCAATCAAAGAAGGTTTTGGTAAATTATCAGGTGATAAAGAAACTGAAACCGAGGGTAAAGTTGATAAAATGGCTGGTAAAGCTAAGGAAATATTCGAAGATGCTAAAGATGCAGTCGAAGGTGCAGTCAAAAGCTTAAAGAAAAAAGATAAATAATTTCGAATCAATAGATAACAAAGACTGGGATTAAATCCCAGTCTTTGTTGCTGTTAAGATCGTCTTTAATTTTGGATCAGAGTAACTATAGGTGCTGGGCTGGAACTTTGGTGGATATATGGCTAAATATTATTTTCGCTCCAATTGTTGAGCTTGAGTAAGAGCTCCAACAGTTCTTGTCCTTTTATTGTTACCTGTGGGAAAAACCTTAAAATCTGGGCATCCCCATATTAGGAGAAGGGTCGAAGCGTTTTCGATTTTCATTGACTAATGCTCAGTTGCCCTAGGTTGCCTCTGTTTTATTTATGGTAGAATAGTAGAAAGAATTAAAATAGAAAGTGTATCTATGAGAATAGCAGACTACTCCGTGACCCGAGCCATTTTGGAGCGCCACGGCTTTACCTTTAAAAAGTCCTTCGGTCAGAACTTTTTGACCGATACCAATATTTTACAGAAGATCGTAGATACGGCAGAGATTGACAAAAACGTCAATGTCATGGAGATTGGGCCCGGTATCGGGGCTTTGACCGAGTTTTTGGCAGAGAATGCAGCGGAGGTCATGGCTTTTGAAATTGATGAGCGTCTGATTCCGATTTTAGCAGATACCCTGCATGATTTTGACAACGTACAGGTAGTCAATCAAGATATCCTCAAGGCTGATTTGCAGACGCAGATTCAAAACTTTAAAGATCCTGACCTACCTATCAAAGTTGTAGCCAACCTGCCTTACTACATCACCACGCCGATTCTCATGCATTTGATCGAAAGCAAGATTCCTTTTGCAGAGTTTGTGGTCATGATGCAAAAAGAAGTGGCCGACCGTATCGCAGCTGAGCCCAATACCAAGGCTTACGGGTCTCTGTCTATTGCAGTACAGTATTATATGGCGGCTGAGGTAGCTTTTATTGTACCTCGGACGGTCTTTGTACCCGCACCGAATGTGGATAGCGCTATTTTGAAAATGGTTCGCCGTGATCAGCCCTTGGTTGAGGTGCAAGATGAAGATTTTCTTTTCGATGTCGCAAAAGCCAGCTTTGTCCACCGTCGCAAGACCTTGTGGAATAATCTGACCAACCGCTTTGGCAAGTCAGAAAATGTCAAAGAAAAACTGAGGCAGGCTTTGGAAATGGCAGGGCTAACACCGAGTGTCCGAGGTGAAGCCTTATCGATTGCTGATTTTGGCCGTTTAGCTGACGCTTTAAAAGAGCAAGAATTTTGATGATTTAAAAGGCTTTAATGGAAAGATGTGAATCTATCTCTCATCTTTCTACTTGCTCAGTCGAGTTTACTGCTCCCACTCTTTGTCAGCTGCGAAGCGTACAGAGAGACGTTGAATAAAAGTAGGTAATTTATGAACCGATTGATAAAGATTTTAGCTGGTCTCTGTGCTGGTCTTTATGGCATACAGGCTAGTTTACATTTTCTCATTTTATTAGGGCTGCCCTTTGGCGCTTTCTTTTTTGGTGGTATGTATTCAGTCTTTCCGCTTTGGCTGAGGCCGATCAATCTGATGTTTACCTTAATTTGGTCATTTTTTGCTTATTTTTATATTGACTTTAAATCAAATTTCCCAAAAGCTGCCCAACGACATAGGCTACTAGAGCAGCGAGGAGTCCGACAACTAAGGTACGGATAATCTCTTTGAGGCGGCTTTGCTGGGTAATGGTTGCTTTAACCCAACCTAAGGCGATGAGTGATAATGAAACCAAACTGCTTGATGTGATGAAGGTTGCATGGCTGGATAGGTTTGTGAATCCCTCAAGGAGTAGATAGGCTAAGAGAGGGACAAGGCCAAAGAGGTTAAAGGAAAGAAAGGTTACGATAGCATTCATGAGGGCATGGCGTGGACTCACTAGGTCTTCTGTGGTTGAGCTGAGGTAGTCGCCGGCAGCCATCGAAAAGCCATCAGCCAAAAGATTGGAAAATCCCAAGACGATAATGGGCAAGGTCCCTAAGCTACCACCGATAGCTCCAGCGACCACTGCAAAGGTTGTGATAATACCATCAAGTCCACCGTAGGTGATAGATTTGGCATAGTTACGCAAGTCTATTTTGTATATCCTACTTTGAGGTGTTGCTGCACTCATTGCTTTTTTCATATGATCGACCTCACTTGTCAAAAGGCTATTTCTTTTCTACAATTATTATGACAGACAGGGAAAGGAAATAACAGGCACAGTTTTTTGACTTTGTCTCTTATTGAACAGATTGATAGATTTGTTCGGAAAAAATAGCATGGATATTCGGATGCAAAAGACGAGAGAGGCTATATTTGAAGCTTTTTTTGAGCTTTTAAATGAGGAAAGTTTTCATCAAATCAGTGTGAGTCAGATCATTGAGAAAGCACGTATAGGGCGCTCGACTTTTTATAGTCATTTCGCCAGCAAGGATGATTTACTGGCAGCGGTGTCTAGCCAGCTTTTTGAGCATGTTTTTAAGACGTCTTCTTATGCCGAACATACAAGAGGGGTAAAGCAAGGAAAAGAAGATTCTCTGTTAGACTTACTGACGCATCTCTTTCAGCATTTTAAAGATAACGAAAATAAAGTCACAACCCTATTTGAAATGGATGATCCTTACTTTTATCGCAATTTTAGAAAAGAGCTGCAAGATTATCTGGTTCCTTTAGTGAAAACAGTTTATTTTCAAGATGTCCACCTTCCTGATAGTTTGGTTGATCAGCAGATTGCCGAAAGTTTTATGACCTGTCTTAGGTGGTGGTTGGCTCAAAAAGATAAGATATCAGCAAGGGCTGTTAGCTTTTATTTCTTACAGATTTTGGTGTAAGAGCAGGCAGAGGCTGAGACCAAAGTCCAGACTCGTTAACATTATTCTAGATTTACCTAGATTGACGCAGTGGTTGGGGATAATCCTTATCTTGGGGTGCATTCTTATTTTCAGGCCCCCTTCAACAGTCTACTGGACTGTTGAATTACTATTTCAAGTGATAGCGACTGGTGGTTGTATCAATAGCGATTTCTCAGATAAAAACTCCTGCCTATAATGAGCAGGAGTGAAAGAGATAAGGAAAGGACGGGATTTGAACCCGCGCATGAACAAAGTCCACTTGCCGGATTTCGAGTCCGGTGCCGTACCAAGCTGGGCCACCTTTCCAAAAAAATAGGAAACTGTAAAAGAGAAATCTTGACTACTCTCTCAATTCAGTCAACCTTCAATAGAATGATGCGGAGAAAGGGATTTGAACCCTCACGCCCGAGTGGGCACATGCGCCTGAAGCATGCGTGTCTGCCGTTCCACCATCTCCGCAGATATGAACATTATACGATATTATTTTTAAAAAGCAAGCCCTTGTGGTTTATCATCTCAGAATTAAGGCGTTTGTGGTATAATAGCCCCATAAAAAGACCAAGAGGAGTTCATTTGCAAGGTAGAATTATCAAGGCTTTAGCAGGTTTTTATTATGTTGAAGCGCAAGGGCAGGTCTATCAGACTAGGGCCAGAGGAAATTTTAGAAAAAAAGGACATACCCCCTATGTGGGTGATTTTGTTGATTTCTCGGCTGAGGAAAATTCAGAGGGCTATATCTTAAGGATCTATGAGCGTAAAAATAGTTTAGTACGACCTCCGATCGTCAATGTCGACCAAGCTGTTGTCATCATGTCGGCGCTAGAGCCGGCATTCAATAGCAATCTGCTGGACCGCTTTTTGATTCTCCTTGAGCATAAGGGAATTCAGCCCATCATCTATATTTCAAAGATGGATCTGCTGTCTGATGATTCAGTTATGAGAGATTATTGTAAGCTCTATCAAGCTATCGGTTATCGTTTCACATGGTCACTGGAGGAGCTGTTAGGAATGCTGGAAGATAAGATGACTGTCTTCATGGGACAAACTGGTGTAGGGAAGTCGACTTTGCTCAATCGAATCGTGCCAGAGCTTCAGCTTGAAACTCGAGCTATCTCAGATAGTTTGGGACGTGGACGTCATACGACGCGCGCTGTCAGTTTTTATGATGCTTATGGTGGGAAGATAGCTGATACACCGGGCTTTTCATCTCTCGATTATGAAATTAATAAGGCGGAAGACTTGAGTGAGGCTTTCCCAGAAATTCGTAAAGCCAGTCATGGTTGTAAGTTTCGCTCTTGCACACATAGACATGAGCCAGGCTGTGCTGTTCAAGAGTCTGTGGAAAGTGGTCACATTGATCAAGGGCGTTATGATAATTATTTGCAGTTTTTAAGTGAGATTGAGAATCGCCGAGAAACCTATAAAAAAGTTGTTAAAAGAAAGTAGGACCTTATGACATATAAAATTGCACCCTCTATTCTTGCTGCTGATTATGCTAATTTTGCTAAGGAATTAATGCGTATTGAGGAAAGCAGTGCAGACTATGTCCATATTGATATTATGGATGGTCAGTTTGTGCCGAGTATCACTTTCGGAGCAGATGTCGTAGCTAGTATGCGTAAGCACAGTAAGCTCGTTTTTGATTGTCATCTTATGGTGGTAGATCCAGAGCGCTTTGTAGATGCTTTTGCACAAGCTGGTGCTGATATTATGACCATACATGTTGAATCAACCCAGCATATCCATGGTGCCCTTCAAAAAATTAAGGCGGCAGGGATGAAAGCTGGTGTTGTTATTAACCCTGGGACCCCAGTTGCTGCTTTGGAGCCTGTTTTATCTTTAGTGGATCAAGTTTTGATCATGACGGTTAATCCTGGTTTTGGTGGTCAGACCTTTATTCCAGAAATGTTAGATAAGGTAAAGACGGTTGCAAAATGGCGCAAAGATGGCGGTTATCATTTTGAGATCGAAGTCGATGGTGGAATTGATGATAAATCGATCAGACCTTGTGCTGATGCGGGGGCCAATGTCTTTGTAGCTGGTTCTTATTTGTTTAAGGCTGATGATCTTGTTGGGCAGGTCCAAAGCCTTAGGGATGCTTTGAATGACTAAGGTTGCTTTAATTGCTGGTGGTGATTTGGAGTCTATGCCTCAGGACTTTGATTACTATATTGGTGTTGATCGAGGTAGCCTAGCTCTGTTAGAGTCTGGCATTCCTATGGTTATGGCAGTTGGTGATTTTGACTCGGTGAGTGAGTCTGAGCTGGAGCGGATTAAGGAATCTGCTGCTCAGGTCATCCTAGCTCCTAAGGATAAAAATGATACAGATACTGAGCTCGCTTTAAAAGTTGCTTTAGAGCGCTGGCCAAATGCTAAGTTTAGTGTCTATGGTGCCTTTGGTGGGCGTTTGGATCATTTGTTGGCGAATATCTTTTTACCGAGTCATCCAGATCTAGCTCCTTATATGACGCAGATTTGTTTGCTTGATGGGCAGAATGTTGTAGAATATCGTCCAGCAGGACATCACGAGATAGCCCCTTGGTCAGGTATGACCTATGTTTCATTTATGACCTCAGATGATGCAGAGCTGAATATTGAGGGTGCCAAGTATACGCTGACTGCTGATAATTTTTTCAAGAAGAAAATTTATTCTAGTAATGAATTTACGGATAAACTGATAGAGGTATCGCTTGATTGTGGTTACCTTATTATCATTCATTCCAAAGATAGGGTTTAGTATGACGGTTATTTTACTTTTAGTTGCTCTTCTTATCCTGGGCTTGTTGCTGTATGTGATTAGTCAATTTTCAGGGTTAAATGCTGATTTATCTAAAAATCAAGATGCCCATGCTGATCGTTTATCAGAGCAGATTTCTTACCAGATGGAAATGGCTAAGAAAGATCAGGTGCTAGCTATGAATCAGCAGCTCAATCGTTTGCAGGCAGATTTGTACCAGCAATTAGCAGAGATTAGAGATGTTCTTCATCAAAATTTATCAGAGAATCGTGATCGCTCGGATCAGCGCTTAGAGCAGATAAATCAGCAATTAACAACTGCTGTAAAAACGATGCAAGATTCAAACGAAAAGCGCCTAGATCAGATGAGACAAACGGTTGAGGAAAAATTAGAAAAGACCCTGCAAACACGTTTACAAACCTCTTTTGAAGCTGTTTCTAAGCAATTAGAATCTGTTAATCAAGGCTTAGGTGAGATGAAGACGGTAGCCAAAGATGTCGGGACACTCAACAAAGTGCTTTCAAATACCAAAACCCGTGGAATAATGGGAGAGCTTCAGCTAGGACAGATCATCGAAGATATTTTGACAGACAGCCAGTACGAGCGAGAATTTGCGACAGTTACCGGATCTAGCGAGCGTGTGGAGTATGCGATCAAGCTGCCTGGCTCTGTCCAAGGTCAACATGTCTATCTTCCTATAGATTCTAAGTTTCCTCTGGAGGATTACTATCGTTTAGAGGATGCTTATGAACAGGGATCCAGTGAGGAGATTGAAGCTTTGAGGAAATCCCTTTTGGCTAGTCTTAAGCGCTTTGCCAAGGATATTCAAAAGAAATATCTCAACCCTCCTGAGACCACAAATTTTGGGATTATGTTTTTACCGACCGAAGGCTTGTATTCAGAAGTTGTACGCAATAGTGCCTTTTTCGATAGTTTACGACGAGATGAAGCTATTGTTGTAGCTGGGCCAAGTACCTTATCAGCTCTGCTGAATTCTTTATCTGTCGGTTTTAAAACGCTTAATATTCAAAAAAATGCGGATGATATTTCGAAGATACTAGGTAATGTCAAGACAGAATTTCATAAGTTTGGTGGGATGCTTGAAAAAGCTCATAAACAACTCAATACCGCCAATAAAACAGTTGAATCGTTGATGACAACACGAACAAATGCTATTATTAAGGCTTTAGATAATGTAGAAGATTATCAAGATAGCGCTACTCAGAATTTACTTAAAGATCCCACTAGGCAATTAGGAGGTGACTCTACTCATGAAGATTAGTCAAATGAAAAAAGACGAGGCGTTTGAAGGCTATTACCTCATCAAGCGAGCAGAACTTAGAAAGACACGGGCTGGTAAAGATTTTTTGGCCTTAACCTTTCAAGATGACTCAGGGGAGATAGCAGGGAATCTTTGGGATGCCCAGCCCTACAATGTTGAGCAGTTTACAGCTGGTAAGGTGGTCTATATGCAAGGACGTCGGGAAGTCTACAATGGGACGCCTCAGGTTAATCAGATTCAATTGCGAAATGTTGAAGAAGGCGAACCGAATGATCCTGCAGATTTTAAGAAAAAATCTCCAGTGGATATCAATGAACTTAAAGACTATTTAGAAGGTATGATGTTCAAAATTGAGAATGCTACTTGGCAGCGTATTGTCCGGACTATTTATCGCAAGTTTGATAAAGACTTTTTTGCCTATCCAGCTGCTAAGACAAATCATCATGCCTTTGAAAGCGGTCTTGCCTACCACACAGCTACTATGGTGAAATTGGCGGATAGTATTGGAGATATTTATCCAGTTTTAGATAAGAGCCTAATGTTTGCAGGGATTATGCTCCATGATTTAGCTAAATGTATTGAACTATCTGGTGTGGACAATACTGAATATACTGTCAGAGGTAATCTTATTGGGCATATTTCTTTGATTAATGAGGAAATTACAAAGGCTATTCTTGAATTAAATATTGAGGATGATAAGGAAGACGTGACAGTACTTCGTCATGTTGTCCTCAGTCACCACGGTCTTTTAGAGTATGGTAGTCCTGTTCGTCCGCAAATCATGGAAGCAGAAATTGTCCATATGATTGATAATATTGATGCTGAAATGATGATGATGACTCAGGCACTTGCTCAAGTCGATCAAGGTGAGATGACTCGCCGTGTCTTTGCTTTGGATAACCGTTCCCTCTATAAACCTAAATATTAGTTTTTTATAGCAAAAACGAGCATTTTTAAGTATAATGTTCGTTTTTTATATCTTTTATGATATAATAGGGGTCTAATACACAGGAAAAGAGATAGATATGAAATTACGTCGTAGTGAACGCATGGTTGTTATCTCCAATTATTTGATTAACAATCCTTATACTTTAACGAGTTTAAATACATTTGCTGAGCAGTATGAGGCTGCTAAGTCTTCTATTTCAGAAGATATTGCTATTATCAAGCGTGCCTTTGAAAACAGCAATATTGGACATATTGAGACGGTTACTGGTGCAAGTGGGGGCGTTATTTTTCGCCCTACCATTTCCAAGGAAGAAGCAAAGGCTATTGTGACCAATCTCTGTCGACGTTTATCTGAGAGCGATCGTATTTTGCCTGGAGGCTATATTTATTTATCAGATCTTTTGAGTACACCAAGCATTCTTCAGAATATTGGTCGGATTATTGCTAGTAGTTTTGCGGGTGATCGCATTGATGCAGTTATGACTGTTGCCACTAAGGGGGTACCTATTGCTAATGCTGTAGCTAATGTGCTTAATGTTCCTTTTGTTATTGTGCGTAGGGATTTGAAAATTACAGAAGGTTCTACAGTTTCAGTCAATTATGCCAGTGGATCAAGTGATCGTATCGAGAAAATGTTTTTATCTAAACGTAGCTTGAAGCCCAATAGCCGTGTTTTAATTGTGGATGATTTCCTCAAGGGCGGAGGGACTATCAGTGGGATGATTAGTTTGCTTAAGGAATTTGAAAGTGAATTGGTAGGTGTAGCTGTATTTGCTGAAAATACTCCAAAAGGACGTGATAATCTTTTTGATTACAAATCCTTGATGACTGTTTCGGAAATTGATGTTAAAAATAATATTGTTAAAGTGGATCTGGGGAATATCTTTTAAGAGTTATAAAATGACTCTAAAAATCGGGGAATTAATTGACAAAAAGTGCCGTCTATGATATTATGCTAGACGGTACTTTTTACTTTTGGTCTCTCCAAAGTGTACAGAGACGTGCTGACAATTGTTGCAAAGTACACCCGGATATAGGCCTGTCACCAAGCGCTATATCAACCAAAAATAAAATTTTACAGGAGAAATGTAGATGCCTACAATCAACCAATTAGTACGTAAACCACGTAAGTCTAAAGTTGAAAAGTCTAAGTCACCAGCGTTGAACGTTGGTTACAACTCTCACAAAAAAGTTCCAACAAACATTTCATCACCACAAAAGCGTGGTGTTGCTACTCGTGTTGGTACTATGACACCTAAAAAACCAAACTCAGCTCTTCGGAAATTTGCTCGTGTACGTTTGAGTAATCTTATCGAAGTGACTGCCTATATCCCAGGTATCGGGCACAACTTGCAAGAACACAGTGTTGTGCTTATCCGTGGTGGACGTGTTAAAGACCTTCCAGGGGTACGTTACCACATCGTTCGTGGTGCACTTGATACTGCAGGTGTAGCTGATCGTAAACAAGGCCGTTCTAAATACGGTGCTAAACGTCCTAAAGGATAACTTAGAAGGGGGATAAGAACTAATGAGTCGTAAAAATCAAGCGCCTAAGCGCGAAGTATTGCCAGATCCATTATACAATTCAAAGATCGTAACACGTCTTATCAACCGTGTTATGCTTGATGGAAAACGTGGTACAGCTGCCAGCATCGTTTATGGTGCTTTTGACCAAATTAAAGAAGCTACTGGTAACGATGCTCTCGAAGTATTCGAAACAGCAATGGAAAACATTATGCCTGTACTTGAAGTACGTGCACGTCGTGTTGGTGGTTCTAACTATCAAGTCCCAGTTGAAGTGCGTCCAGAACGCCGTACAACTCTTGGACTCCGTTGGTTGGTAAATGCTTCACGTGCCCGTGGTGAGCACACTATGATTGACCGTCTTTCAAAAGAAATCATGGATGCTGCTAACAATACTGGTGCTGCTGTCAAGAAACGTGAAGATACTCACCGTATGGCAGAAGCAAACCGTGCCTTTGCACACTTCCGCTGGTAAGGAGAAAGATAGAAATGCTTTTGCATTTCGTTGTCTTTCCTCGCAAGATTGGTTAGGTTTTTACTAAGTCTTGTAAAAGACGCTGGTAAAAGCTATCCAGCTACTGCGTATTAGCAATAAATAAAACAGTAAGAACGGGTAGGTCCCTGCCTATCCGTTTTTTCCAAAAACTATAGATTCATAGGAGAAAAACCATCATGGCTCGTGAATTTTCACTTGAAAAAACTCGTAATATCGGAATTATGGCTCACGTTGATGCCGGTAAAACAACGACTACAGAGCGTATTCTTTACTACACTGGTCGTATCCATAAAATTGGAGAAACTCACGAAGGTGCATCACAAATGGACTGGATGGAGCAAGAGCAAGAACGTGGTATCACAATCACATCAGCCGCTACAACAGCGCAATGGCATGACCACCGTGTTAACATCATTGACACACCAGGGCACGTGGACTTCACTATTGAAGTTCAACGTTCCCTTCGTGTCCTTGATGGTGCGGTAACTGTTCTTGATGCTCAATCAGGTGTTGAACCTCAAACTGAAACTGTTTGGCGTCAAGCAACTGAATACGGTGTTCCTCGTATCGTATTTGCTAATAAAATGGATAAGATCGGTGCTGATTTCCTATACTCAGTAAGTACTTTGCATGAACGTTTGCAAGCAAATGCTCATCCAATTCAATTACCAATCGGTGCTGAAGATGATTTCCGTGGTATCATCGACCTTGTTAAGATGAAAGCTGAAATCTATACCAATGACCTTGGTACAGATATCCTTGAAGAAGATATTCCAGCTGAATACCTTGAACAAGCTCAAGAATACCGTGAAAAATTGGTTGAAGCAGTAGCTGAAACTGATGAAGATTTGATGATGAAATACCTTGAAGGTGAAGAAATCACTAATGAAGAGTTGAAAGCGGCTATTCGTAAAGCGACTATCAACGTAGAATTCTACCCTGTTCTTTGTGGTTCTGCCTTCAAGAACAAAGGGGTTCAATTGATGCTTGACGCGGTTATTGACTATCTTCCAAGCCCACTTGATATCCCTGCTATCAAAGGTGTTAATCCAGATACAGATGAAGAAGAAGAACGTCCAGCATCTGATGACGAGCCATTTGCAGCGCTTGCCTTCAAGATCATGACTGACCCATTCGTAGGTCGTTTGACATTCTTCCGTGTTTATTCAGGTGTTCTTAATTCTGGTTCTTACGTGGTTAATACGACTAAAGGTAAACGTGAACGTATCGGCCGTATCCTTCAGATGCACGCTAACAGTCGTGAAGAAATTCAAACTGTATATGCTGGTGATATTGCTGCTGCAGTTGGTTTGAAGGACACTACAACTGGTGATTCATTGACTGATGAAAAAGCTAAAGTTATTCTTGAATCAATCGAAGTTCCAGAACCAGTTATCCAATTGATGGTTGAACCTAAGTCCAAAGCTGACCAAGATAAGATGGGTGTTGCCCTTCAAAAATTAGCAGAAGAAGATCCAACCTTCCGTGTTGAAACTAATCCAGAAACTGGTGAAACAGTTATCTCTGGTATGGGTGAGTTGCACTTGGATGTCCTTGTTGACCGTATGAAACGTGAATTCAAGGTTGAAGCAAATGTAGGTGCTCCTCAGGTATCTTACCGTGAAACCTTCCGTGCTGGGACACAAGCACGTGGATTCTTCAAACGTCAATCAGGTGGTAAGGGTCAATTTGGTGATGTTTGGATCGAGTTCACTCCAAACGATGAAGGTAAAGGATTTGAGTTTGAAAATGCCATTGTTGGTGGTGTTGTTCCTCGTGAATTTATCCCAGCCGTTGAAAAAGGATTGGAAGAAGCTATGGCAAATGGTGTCCTTGCTGGATATCCATTGGTTGACATCAAGGCTAAACTTTATGATGGTTCTTACCATGATGTCGACTCATCTGAAACTGCCTTCAAGATTGCCGCTTCTCTTGCACTTAAAGAAGCAGCTAAGACAGCACAGCCTGCTATTCTTGAACCAATGATGTTAGTAACAATCACTGTACCAGAAGAAAACTTAGGTGATGTTATGGGACACGTAACTGCTCGTCGTGGACGTGTAGATGGTATGGAAGCACATGGCACAAACCAAATCGTACGTGCTTATGTTCCCCTCGCTGAGATGTTTGGTTATGCCACTGTCCTTCGTTCAGCATCTCAAGGTCGTGGTACATTCATGATGGTCTTTGACCACTATGAAGATGTTCCAAAATCTGTTCAAGAAGAAATTATTAAGAAAAATTCAGGTGAAGCTTAATTATAATTTTTTCTAATAAAAGTCAGTAAGTAGTTCAACTTACTGGCTTTTTTAGTGGTTCAATGTTGACTCTAGTGCTAGTATATGACAGAAGGGTAAGAGGTTGCAATTTTCTGCAAATCATTATATAATAACCATGTTGAAGGGGCCTTGTGTGTATACTCAAGTTAACCTTTTCACAAATGTAGAGGGTTCGCCCTAATTAAATTTTTTTGATTTTCATAAGGAGGAAATCACACATGGTAGTTAAAGTTGGTATTAACGGATTCGGACGTATCGGACGTTTGGCCTTCCGTCGTATCCAAAATGTTGAAGGTGTTGAAGTAGCTCGCATCAATGACCTTACAGACCCAGCAATGCTTGCACACTTGCTGAAATATGATACAACACAAGGTCGTTTTGACGGAACTGTTGACGTAAAAGACGGTGGTTTTGAAGTCAACGGTCAATTCGTCAAAGTTTCAGCAGAACGTGACCCAGAACAAATTGACTGGGCTAACGATGGTGTTGAAATTGTTCTTGAAGCAACAGGTTTCTTTGCCACTAAGGAAGCTGCTGAAAAGCACTTGCACGATGGAGGTGCTAAGAAGGTTGTCATTACTGCTCCTGGTGGTAATGATGTTAAGACTATCGTCTTCAACACTAACCATGATGTTCTTGATGGTACTGAAACAGTTATTTCAGCTGGTTCATGTACAACTAACTGTCTTGCGCCAATGGCAGATGCTTTGAACAAGAACTTCGGCATCAAAGCTGGTACTATGACTACTATTCACGGCTACACTGGAGACCAAATGATTCTTGACGGTCCACATCGTAAGGGTGATTTCCGTCGTGCTCGTGCAGCGGCAGCTAACATTGTTCCAAACTCAACAGGTGCGGCTAAGGCTATTGGTCTTGTTTTGCCAGAGTTGAATGGTAAGTTGCAAGGACATGCTCAACGTGTTCCAGTTCCAACAGGCTCATTGACTGAATTGGTTTCAGTTCTTGACAAGAAAGTTACTGTTGACGATGTTAATGCAGCTATGAAGGCAGCAGCTAATGAATCTTATGGTTACAACACTGATGAGATTGTTTCATCAGACATCGTTGGTATGTCATTTGGCTCATTGTTTGACGCTACTCAAACAGAAGTTACTGAAGGCGCAGACGGTACACAATTGGTTAAGACTGTTGCATGGTATGACAATGAAATGTCTTACACTTCACAATTGGTTCGTACGCTTGAATACTTCGCAAAAATCGCTAAATAATTTTTATTGAATAGTGATCAGAAAGGGCTCTAGAGCTCTTTTTGTTTTGTTGTTGTGAATATCTTCATTTGTTTGTCTTTAGGGCTTTATTTGTGCTATAATAACCTTATTAAAATATATAAAGGAGTCTACCAAATGGCAAAATTGACTGTTAAAGACGTTGAGTTGAAAGGTAAAAAAGTCCTCGTTCGTGTTGACTTTAATGTACCTTTGAAAGATGGTGTTATCACTAACGATAATCGTATTTCAGCTGCTCTTCCTACTATCAAATACATCATTGAGCAAGGTGGTCGTGCTATTCTTTTCTCTCACCTTGGTCGTGTCAAAGAAGAAGCGGATAAAGAAGGAAAATCACTCGCTCCTGTTGCTAAAGATTTGGCAGCTAAATTAGGGCAGGATGTTGCTTTCCCAGGAGCTACTAGAGGCAGTGAATTGGAAGCTGCTATTGATGCGCTTAAAGATGGTGAAGTCCTTCTTGTGGAAAACACTCGTTTTGAAGATGTTGATGGCAAGAAAGAATCTAAGAATGATCCAGAACTTGGTAAGTACTGGGCATCACTTGGTGATGGTATCTTCGTAAACGATGCCTTTGGTACAGCTCACCGTGCTCATGCTTCAAACGTTGGTATTTCAGCTAATGTTGAAAAAGCGGTTGCTGGTTTCCTTCTTGAAAATGAAATTGCTTATATCCAAGAAGCAGTTGAAACGCCAGAACGTCCATTTGTAGCTATTCTTGGTGGTTCAAAAGTATCTGATAAGATCGGTGTTATTGAAAATCTACTTGAAAAAGCAGATAAAGTTCTTATCGGTGGGGGTATGACTTACACCTTCTTCAAGGCTCAAGGTATCGAAATTGGTGATTCTTTGGTTGAAGAAGATAAGTTAGAAGTTGCCAAGTCTCTGCTTGAAAAAGCAAATGGTAAATTAGTCTTGCCGGTAGATTCAAAAGAAGCTAATGCATTTGCTGACTACACTGAGGTTAAGGATACTGAAGGTGAAGCAGTAGATGCTGGTTTCCTTGGTCTTGATATCGGTCCAAAATCTATTGCTAAATTTGATGAAGCTCTTACTGGTGCTAAGACAGTTGTTTGGAATGGTCCTATGGGTGTCTTTGAAAATCCTGATTTCCAAGCTGGTACAATCGGTGTTATGGATGCGATTGTTAAGCAACCGGGTGTTAAATCAATTATCGGTGGTGGTGACTCAGCTGCAGCTGCTATCAACCTTGGTCGTGCTGATAAATTCTCATGGATTAGTACGGGCGGAGGTGCAAGCATGGAACTCTTAGAAGGTAAAGTGTTACCAGGTTTGGCTGCCTTGACAGAAAAATAAGATAAAAATGAGCCTGAAATGAAAGCCTTTCAGGCTTTTTTTATATAGCTGAGTTATCATTAGTGTGTCTATCGACACAAATTAATCTAGTGATAGTGAATCACAGAAGAAATGGTTTATCACTTTATTTTATGTTAGAATATTGTCAGATATCTCTAGAAAGTCTTTTTATATTTTGAAAAATCATCGTTTTAATTGGAAAGAATTTCGCCTTGGTCTGCGAACACTTAAGACTGGTTTGGCTGTTTTTTTGGTACTTTGTCTTTTTACTCTTTTTGGGTTTGAGGGACTTCAGATTGGTGCTTTAACTGCTGTTTTTAGCCTAAGAGAAAATTTTGACCAAAGTGTCCATTTTGGGTGGTCGCGTATAATGGGTAACACTATTGGAGGTATTTATTCTTTATTATTTTTTGTCATTAATGAATTATTTCACCATAGTGTTGTTATTACGCTAATTTTTGTACCTATTTTTACGATGTTGACTATTATGACCAATGTCGCAATTAATAATAAGGCGGGTATTATTGGTGCAGTAGCAGCTTTATTGATTATTACTCTCTCTATACCTACTGGAGATGCGTTTGTCTATACCCTGGCAAGGATTGGGGAGACTTTCCTTGGTGTCTTTATTGCTATCATCGTTAATATTGATTTTAAGATTTTGGAATTTTATTCACATCGACATAAAAAGTAGCTCTTCTCATCAAAGAGCTGTTTTTGATGTGATAAAATCTGACATAGACCTTGACAGGTCGGAATTTTCAGAATATAATGGTGGGGAAAGGGGTTGTCATGAAAGAAAAAGAGTTCCGCCGTTCAATGGCTGTTTTTCCTATTGGTTCTGTTATGAAATTGACAGACTTGACAGCTAGACAGATTCGTTATTACGAAGAACAAGGGCTTTTGACCCCTGATCGTACATCTAGCAATCGCCGTTTATATTCTTTAAATGATATGGATCTTTTGCTTGAGATCAAAGATTTTTTGAATGAGGGTATGAATATTTCTGAGGTTAAGCAGGAATACAAAAAGCGTGAGGAGGTAGCTGCCAAGCGTCATAGGCACTTATCTGATGCTGATGTCCGTCATATCCTACAGAATGAATTGCATAATCAAGCACGTTTCAATGCCCCGAATTCCAATATAGGTGGTTTTCGTCTTTAGGGACGTAATCATATAGATGTATAGCTAGTTGACCCAGGAGTACTAGGTGCTCTGATGCATGGAAATAAAAAGGAGGCTGCCATGTCTATCACTGTCGACGATATCCGTCGCGAAGTCAAAGAGAAAAATGTTACTTTTTTACGTCTGATGTTTTCTGATATAGCTGGAACGCTGAAGAATGTTGAAATTCCAGCTACAGATGAGCAATTAGACAAGGTCTTATCTAATAAAGCAATGTTCGATGGATCTTCAATAGAAGGATTTGTACGTATTAATGAATCTGATATGTACTTATATCCTGATTTGAATACGTGGACAGTCTTTCCTTGGGGGGGAGAAAATGGAGCAGTAGCTGGCTTGATCTGTGATATTTATACCGCACAGGGTGAACCTTTTGCAGGGGATCCACGTGGTAATCTTAAACGTGCGCTAAGGCATATGCAGGATCTCGGTTTTCAATCCTTTAATCTAGGTCCTGAACCTGAGTTTTTCTTGTTTAAGATGGATGATAATGATAACCCTACTCTGGAAGTTAATGATAAGGGGGGCTACTTTGATCTAGCTCCAACAGATTTAGCTGATAATACCAGACGTGAGATTGTCAATGTCTTGACCCAAATGGGCTTTGAAGTTGAGGCTAGCCATCATGAAGTAGCGGTCGGTCAACATGAAATTGATTTCAAATACAGTGATGTTTTACAGGCCTGTGATAACATTCAAATCTTTAAGTTGGTTGTTAAAACAATTGCTCGTAAGCACGGTCTGTATGCTACCTTTATGGCAAAGCCTAAGTTTGGTATCAATGGTTCAGGGATGCACTGTAACATGTCTCTATTTAATGCAGAAGGGAAGAATGTTTTCTTTGATCCAGAAGATCCTAAGGGGATGGAGTTATCTTCGGAGGCTTACTATTTCTTAGGTGGTTTGATGCGACATGCTTATAATTACACAGCTATCGTTAATCCAACTGTAAATTCTTATAAGCGTTTGGTGCCAGGTTATGAAGCTCCTGTCTACATTGCCTGGGCGGGACAAAATCGCTCACCATTGATTCGAGTACCAGCCTCACGTGGTATGGGGACACGTTTGGAGTTGCGCTCTGTCGATCCTACAGCCAACCCCTACTTGGCTTTAGCTGTTTTATTAGAAGCTGGTTTGGATGGTATTGTTAATAAGATTGAAGCTCCGGCTCCTGTAGAGTCAAATATTTATATCATGACAGAAGATGAGCGTGAAGCAGCTGGTATTCGTGATTTGCCATCTACTCTTCACAATGCTGTTAAGGCTCTTCAGGAAGATGATGTGGTTAAGGCAGCTCTTGGGGATCACATCTATTCTAATTTTGTTGAGGCTAAACGCCTTGAATGGTCAAGCTATGCTGCTTTTGTATCTCAATGGGAAATTGAAACTTATTTAGACTTGTACTAACTTAAAGTGTTAATGATTTGAATAAGCTAAGGCTGAGATTTGTTTTTAACAGATTTCAGCCTTTTTGCTTGCTCGTGATTATCTTGTGAGGGTTTTATTGTGTTAGGCTAATAAAAACAGTCTGAGATTTAAGTCTCAGACTGTTTTGCTTAATCTTTGTTATCTGGTGTTAGCACCATCGGAATAATGATGGGTTCACGCTCTGTTTGCTCATATAAGAATGGGCGTAGGGCGTTGACGATGGCACCATTGACACTTTGAATGCTGGCATCTTTATTTTTAAGTGCAATACGGATTGCATTAAAGAGTACACGCTGTCCTTGACGGATAAGATCACCTGATTCTCTCATGTAGATAAATCCTCGACTGAGAATATCTGGTCCTGCAAGAATCATTTTGGACTTAAAGTCGACAGTCGCAACAGCTAGGACAACCCCATCTTCTGAAAGATCTCGGCGGTCACGTAGGACTGCTGTCCCGATATCGCCAATACCATTACCATCGACATAGATATCTTGTGCATTGAAATGGCCAGCACGACGGGCTGAATCACTGGTAAGTGCTAGCACATCACCATTTTCCATGATGAAGATATTATCACGTGGAACGCCTGTATCCTCTGCTAAACCAGCATGAACCTTCTGCATACGATATTCTCCGTGAACGGGCATGAAGAATTTTGGCTTGATGAGGCGTAGCATGAGTTTTTGTTCTTGCTGACCACCGTGTCCAGATGTGTGGATATTGTTGACCTTACCATGGATAACCTCAACACCAGCTTCCTGAATGGTGTTGATGAGTTTATTCACGCTTGTGGTATTACCTGGAATTGGGCTGGATGAGAAGATAACCGTATCGCCAGGTTGCAGGGTCACTTGGCGGTGGGTACCGTTTGCGATACGTGCTAAGGCTGCCATGGATTCTCCTTGGCTACCTGTACACATAATCATGATTTCACTAGCGTGGTAGTCTTTGATCTCATTGGGCTCGATAAATGTACCATCTGGCACTTTGATATAACCAAGTTCGATACCATTGACGATGGCTTTCTCCATGGAGCGACCAAAAACAGCAATCTTACGCCCTGTCTTTACAGCAGCTTCAGCAGCTTGTTGGAGACGGAAGATATTGGAGGCAAAGGAAGCGAAAATAATGCGTCCGTGGATGCCTTCGATAATCTTCATGATAGATTGTCCAACGACTTTTTCAGAATTAGTAAAGGTCGGTATCTCAGCATTGGTTGAGTCAGAGAGCAGGCATAGCACTCCTTCCTCACCGAGGGCAGCCATACGATGGAGATCAGCTGGCTCACCTACAGGGGTAAAGTCAAACTTGAAGTCTCCGGTACAGACAATCTTTCCTTGAGGTGTATGGATAACGATCCCTAAGGGTTCTGGAATAGAGTGGGTGGTACGGAAAAAAGTAACACTCAGATTTTTAAAGGTTAATTCAGTATTTGCGTTGATCTCGTAGAGAGTGGCGTCACGTAGAAGACCGTGTTCTTCGAGTTTACCACGAATGAGAGCTAAGGCTAGAGGGCCTGCATAGATAGGGATATTGGCCTGCTTTAGTAAAAATGGAATACCACCAATATGGTCTTCGTGACCATGGGTGATAACTAGAGCCTTAATGCGGTCAACATTTTCAACAATATAAGAATAATCAGGAATAACGTAGTCGATACCTAGGAGGTCATCTTCTGGAAATTTAATACCAGCATCAACGATGACAATCTCATCTTGATACTCGATACCGTAGGTGTTTTTACCGATTTCTCCGAGACCACCAATGGCGTAGACACCAACTTCTTCCGGTTTTAAATTGATGTTTGACATATTAGAACTCCGTTAGTGAAAAAGCACCTGTTTCTTTTTCATATTCAAGGTGTTTATCTGATAGTAACTCGATTAATTCGATATTGTAGGTGGTATTGTCTTCGATGAGCTTACGGGCTTTGATGCGACCTTCTAGCTCTGTCGTAGCATCGATGTCTAGGTAAAGGGTTTGTGTTGATTCGCGACGAGGACTGCGATCAGTTGTTTCTTGATAAAAAACTTTGTAAATCATAAGGTTTCCTTTCTGCAATGTCAAGGTCGGTTACACGAAAGAAATCAAAGTCAGCTTACCTGGTCCAACTTTGATAACTTCTACTTTTCTATAAAATTGTCTAGTGTAATAAAATTGACCTGAACTGTTTATAATTACTTACATTGTATCACAAATCCTTTTATTCGTAAAAGGAGGATGAGAAGAATCCTTGATACTAAGTTAGGTTTTTACTTTACAATGCCTGTCTATTAGTATAGACTTGGGTTAATTTCAATGAAAGGGGGAATCCATATGGCAGTTGGTTGTTATACATTATGCCATGTAAAACCTGATAAAGTAGCGGAATTCGAAGCTATTGCTAGTCGTTTTGTGACCGAATCGCATACTCATTCAGGCTGTTTGCACTATGATTGTGGTAAAGTTGTGGATAGTGATAGTGATTATGCTTTCGTTGAAAAATGGAAAGATCATGATGCTTTTGAAGCACATGTTAACCATCCGTTTTTCTTAGCTAATGCTCCAGAGATGGAAAGCTATACTGTAGATGGTCTCTTACATACACAATTAGTTGATTTATTTGAAATATAAAAAAACAGTACATTATGAATTGCCTCCCAAAAAGTTGGATACACAATCCAATAAATAGGGTGAGGTTCATTCATAGGTGCTGTTTTTATTTTGTTTAATTCAAATAGCCGTGATTACGATACCATTTAATGGTATCTATCATTGTCTCTTCAACTGGTCGGAAGTTTCCACCTAGTTCCGTCTCCATCTTGGTATTATCAAAGTGGGTGCGCTGGTATTCTTCAGCAAAGAGATCTACTAAATCTTTACTGACTAGGACGGGTTTTCCGGTGATTGAATGATAGATTTCATTCCACATGGCGAGGGTTTTCAGCAGAGGACGGGAAATGTTTCTTTTAGGAGCAGGAAGCTCTGTGACTGATTCTAGAGTATTCATTAGTTCCTGCATGGTCATGTATTGACCAGCAGCTAAATAGCGTTCGCCTTTGCGTCCATATTTCATAGCTAGGATATGGATATCTGCCACATCTCTGGCATCAACTACACTGTAACTAGCTTTGATAATCCCTGGAATTTTCCCTTGCATATAATTTAAAATCATCTGACCTGTAGAGGTTGGTCCCATATCACCAGGACCATACATAGATCCCGGAAGCACAAAGGTCAAAAACAAATCGGAGTGTTTGATCAGAAAATCTCTAGCGGCATTTTCACTAAGAATTTTACTGCGATAGTATTCTATTTTGGTATCGGGACTGCGAGACATTGTCTCATCAATGAGCTGGTTAGGCTGGCCTTTGAGCACAGCAATAGAAGAGGTGTGTACGATTTGTCGAATTCCAGCGTCATAGGCAGCTTGCAAGAGATTTTTTGTTCCTGTGATATTAGTATCGTAGAGTTCTTGCCAGTGTTTGCCACCTTTATGGCTGTCACGAAAGAAAGCTGCTGTGTGAAAAAGGCTGTCACAATCGGATAGATGGGATTTATAGCTTTCTGGATCGAGAATATCTCCTTGAACAAAACGAATGGGAAGATCTCCAAATTGTTTTTGTGCTCTATCCATTGACCTGACCAAAGCCGTAACGTGGATATTCTCTTTGAGTAAAGCGCGGACAAGGTTATTTCCTAGAAGTCCTGTTGCTCCGGTAACAAAGGCGTGTCTAATGGTTCGAGAGGGGGTTATCGTATTCATGAGAAATCTCCTTTTAATGAATTCAAAAATAGATGACATGTCATCTATTTTCTTCTATTCTAGTTTTTAACTATTTTATTGTCAACAATTTACTTAATCTGTTGTACAATAGTAAGAGATTGAAATAAAAGGAAAAATTATGTCAGTACACGAAATAGTTCGTTTTAGGTATATGTTTAAAAGTGTTGAAAACATAGTGAATAAAGAGTTAATTCATCTGTTGGCGCCTTTGCATATAACGCCCAATCAGAGTGAGGTTCTTCTTGTTCTTCAAGAGTACGGTCCTTTATCTTTAAAAGAACTAGGTGACTTATTAATTTGTGAGGAAAGAAGTCCTAGTCGCTTAGTTAGCTCTCTCATTAAAAAGGGACTTGTTACCAAGGAAATATCTGAAAAAGATCGAAGAGCTAGTCTTTTATCGTTATCATCTGAGGGGAAAACCTTAATTCCTAAAATTCTAGAGATAAGAATCCAGTATGATCAGCATCTGTTAGGGGAAAACATTGACTTTGAAAGACTTAGTGAGATCTTTAAAGACTTTATTGCAGGGACATCTTATGAAAAAAAATTGAAAGAGCGTTCTATGTGGAATCATTAAGAGGAAGTTCATGAAATTATTAGCATTTGATACGTCTAGTCAGGCTTTGTCGGTGGCGCTTTTGGAAGATGGGGCCCTGATTGCGGATTTGACACTGACGGTAAAAAAGAATCATAGTATTAGTCTGATGCCGACCGTTGAGTTTTTGATGGCTCAGGCTAGTTGGGAGCCCAGCGATTTGGAGCGTATAGTTGTAGCGCAAGGACCTGGATCTTATACTGGTCTGCGTGTGGCGGTGGCAACTGCCAAGACTTTGGCCTATACGTTAGATGTGGATTTGGTTGGTGTCTCGAGTCTACTAGCTTTAGTTGGTGGTCATACTCATACTTCTGGTGTGCTGATTCCCTTGATGGATGCTAGACGTAACAATGTTTACGCTGGATTTTATAATGAAAAGTACCATCTGGTAGAGCCCGAAGGGCATGCTTCTATGCTTGAGGTAATTGAGCGAGCTAAGGCCTACTCAGATGTGACTTTTGTAGGTGAAGTGGACGGTTTTAAAGAACAGATTATTCAAGAGTTACCAGACGCTAAAATCTTGCCAAGTTTGCCTAGTGCTAGTTTTATTGGTCGTTTGGGTGCGGAGTTGCCAGTACAAGATGTGGATCGTTTTGTCCCTAATTATCTCAAGCGTGTAGAAGCTGAGGAAAATTGGCTTAAAGATCATGAAGAAGATGGCAGTGAAGCTTATATTAAGCGAGTATGATGAGGATTGAGGATTATAGTCAGGCTGTTCATGATATTTTAAAAGATGTCTACGGGGAGTCCCCTTGGACCTATCAGCAAGTTCGAGATGATCTTGCCAAGGACAGCAGCGAGTATTTTTTTAGCTATGATGGTCAAGAAATTGTTGGCTTTATGGCGGTACAAGACTTGGCGGGTGAGCTTGAATTAACGAATATTGCTATTAAGCAAGCTTATCAAGGACAAGGAAGGGCTGATAAACTCTTATCTTATCTGAGCCAGCGTGAGGAGGCCATTTTTCTTGAGGTGAGAGTCTCTAATCAAGGGGCTTATCATCTTTACCGTAAACATGGTTTTGAAGAGGTGGCTAGGCGTAAGGCCTACTACCATAATCCTATAGAGGCTGCCTTGATCATGAGACGTCAAGCTAGATGAAAGTGAGGAGAAAGCTGTTTTTTCCGATGAAGAATCAGCAAAGTTTTATGGCAGAAGATAGATATATTTTAGCTATTGAGTCATCTTGTGATGAGACTAGTGTAGCTGTGCTGAAAAATGAGAGTGAACTTTTAAGTAATATTATTGCTAGTCAGGTGGAGAGTCATAAGCGTTTTGGCGGTGTTGTTCCAGAGGTGGCCAGTCGCCATCACGTTGAGGTGATTACTCTTTGTATCAAGGAGGCCTTAAAAGAGGCAGACGTTGATGTAAAATCTTTGAGTGCTGTTGCTGTAACTTATGGTCCTGGTTTAGTTGGAGCGCTTTTAGTTGGTATGGCTGCTGCCAAGGCTTTTGCTTGGGCCAATGGTCTACCTTTAATCCCTGTCAACCATATGGCTGGTCATTTGATGGCAGCGCGTGAGTCAGGTCCCTTGACTTATCCTCTTATAGCCTTGTTGGTGTCGGGGGGACACACTGAACTGGTTTATGTCAGTGAGCCTGGTAACTATAAGATTATTGGGGAAACTCGAGATGATGCTGTGGGTGAGGCTTATGATAAGGTTGGCCGAGTGATGGGCTTGAGCTATCCAGCAGGTCGTGAAATTGATGAACTAGCTCATAAAGGTAAGGATACTTATCAATTTCCTCGGGCTATGATTAAGGAAGATAATTTAGAGTTTTCATTTTCAGGTCTCAAGTCAGCTTTTATTAATCTGTATCATAATGCCCAGCAAAAAGGTGAGGTATTGTCTATAGAAGATTTGGCTGCTTCCTTTCAAGCAGCTGTTCTTGATATTCTTATGGCTAAGACCAAGAAGGCTTTGGCGCTCTATCCTGTAGAAACTTTGGTTGTTGCTGGTGGTGTAGCTGCTAATCAAGGATTGCGTGAGCGTTTGAGTCAGGAAATTTCAGAGGATGTTAAAGTGGTTATTCCTCCTCTTCGTCTCTGTGGTGATAATGCGGGTATGATTGCTCTGGCGGCTGTTATTGAGAATGAGAACAAGCATTATGGGGATCTGTCACTCAATGCTAAGCCCAGTCTTGCCTTTGAGCCCCTTGAGTAAGGTAGCTAGAAGATTTATGCCTAGGATTAGGAACTGCATCTGTTATGGTGGAAGGTGGCTGAGGCTAGTCGGTTATAAGTGATTGCTTAAACCATTTTTGATGTATTCGGGTTGTTTTATTTGGACACTAATATTGAGGTGAGTGTTATGGTTTTATCGAAAAAACGGGCGAAAAAGGTTATTGAGGAGATTATTGCGCTTTATCCTGACGCTCAGCCTAGTTTGCATTTTAAAAATAATTTTGAATTGGTTATAGCTGTTTTGTTATCGGCTCAGACAACAGATGCTGCTGTTAATAAGGTGACACCGGCTCTGTTTGAGGCTTTTCCGACACCAGAGGCTATGGCAGAAGCTAGTGAGACTGAATTAGCTCGGTATATATCAAGTCTGGGGCTTTATCGTAATAAGGCTAAATACATGAAAAAATGTGCGCAACAATTAGTCGCTGATTTTCAGGGAGTAGTCCCTCAGACTAGAAAAGAACTCGAAAGTTTGGCTGGTGTTGGTCGTAAGACTGCTAATGTGGTGATGAGTGTGGGATTTGGTATTCCTGCATTTGCGGTAGATACGCATGTGGAGAGGATCTGCAAGCACCATGATTTGGTTAAAAAATCTGCAACGCCGCTTGAGATTGAGAAGTACGTGATGTCTGTTTTACCTGAGCAAGAGTGGTTAGCGGCTCACCAGGCCATGATCCTTTTTGGTCGTGAAATTTGTCACCCTAAGAATCCAGAGTGTGATCAGTATCCTCAGTTGTATGATTTTTCTGATTTATAAGGAGTAGGTATGCTACATTTTGAAAATGATTATAATGAAGGTGTTCATCCTAGATTGTTGCAGGCTTTAATTGAGACTAATGAGGAAAATTTAGCAGGCTATGGGATGGATCGTTATACGGAGCTGGCATCAGAAAAGATTCGTAATGCTTGTGAATGTCCTGAGGCCCAGGTGACTTTCTTGACAGGTGGTACTCAGACTAATCAGGTTGTTATCGATACTGTGTTAGCACCGTATGAGGGTGTGTTGGCAGCGGAGACAGGACATATCGCAAGCCATGAGGCAGGTGCTATTGAGTTTACGGGACATAAAGTGCTACCTCTTCCGCAAGAACACGGTAAAATAAAGGCTGAGGATGTGCAGGATTATCTGAAAACTTTTTATGCTGATGGCAATCATGAGCATATGGTTTTTCCTGGGATGGTTTATATTTCGCAACCGACAGAGTATGGGGCGCTTTATAGTCGCCATGAGCTGGAATTAATCAGTCAAGCCTGTCGTTCTTACAGCCTCCCTCTCTACGTTGATGGTGCTCGTCTAGGGTACGCTTTAGGCTCTCCTGAAAATGATGTGGACTTGCCTACCCTGGCAGAATTGGTAGATGTCTTTTATATCGGTGGGACAAAATTAGGTTCTCTTATAGGTGAGGCTGTGGTATTCACGAAGAAAAATGAACCCAAGCATTTTGTGACCCAGGTCAAGCAACATGGTGCCCTTTTAGCCAAGGGACGAGTCATTGGCGTTCAGTTTGATGCCTTCTTTAAAGATGACTTGTATACAAAAATCGGTAGAGAAGCTATTGGTTATGCCAAGCAGCTTCGCTCTATTCTAAATGATAAAGGTTATCGATTTTACTATGAGTCTCCAACTAATCAGCAGTTTATCATTGTTAAGAATGAAGATCTTGGGGATCTGGCAGAGAAAGTGGCTTACAGCTATTGGGAACCCTATGATGAGTCTCATACGGTTATTCGTTTGGCAACTAGCTGGTCCACGACACAAGAAGATATAAATGCTCTAAAAGAAGTGCTTTAAAGAGAGTGGGACAAAAATCAATAAACCGTGAGAAAATCACGGTTTTGATTTTGTTGTCCCACCTCCGCAAAGTTGATTAGGCTGGCCGCTATCACTTGCTTAGCAAGGGATAAGGACCGCCAATCAACCACTGCGCCTAGCAAATAAAATTGACCAAATAAGGATGAGAATTTTTGAACATCCTTTTAATGGATTGAACCTGCTACCCAGCCGGTACATAGGGCGGATGTGATATTGAAACCGCCTGTATGGGCATTGATATCGAGGACTTCGCCAGCAAAGTGAAGTCCAGGTACTTTTTTACTTTCCAGTGTTTTAGGATTGATTTCCTTTAAATCAACGCCTCCCTTGGTGACAAAGGATTTGGCTAGGGACATCTTACCAGTAATCTTTATGGGAAGTTCTTTGATAGAGGCGGTCAGTTTGTCTATGTCTTGGTGATTGAGCTGTTTGACCTTCTCAGGGTAGTCTTGGCTGAGAAAGTCTGCTAAGCGCTCAGGCAGCAATTGTTTCAGGGTGTTTTTGACAGACTTTTCTCGATTTTTCTCTAGTAATTCTATGATTTGCTTCAGGCTTTTATTGGGAAGTAGATCCAGATGTGCTAGTTCCCCGCCGGATACAAAACTGGATAAGCGCAGAGCAGCAGGCCCAGATAGACCAAAGTGGGTAAATAGTAGGTCGTGTGTGATTTTGTGCTTGTTACAGCTCAGGGTGACGTCAGTGAGGGAAATACCTTGTAAGGCCTTGTGGGGAAAATCGGTTAGGAGTGGACTTTCTGCTGCTTCGAGAGGAGTTACTTCTAATTTAAAATGGCGAGCAATGTCATGACCAAATCCGGTTGATCCAGTAGACGGATAGGATTTACCACCGGTTGTGACGATGAGTTTGTCGCAGCTTAGCGTCTGTTCTGGAGTACGAAGGATAAAACGTCCCTCGTCTTTTTTGGCTGAAAGAACTTCGGTGCCCGTTTGAATCTGTCCGTTTAGCGCCTTGATCTTACCTTCCAGGGTTTGGATGATGGTGCGTGATTGATCTGTTGTTGGGAACATACGACCGTGATCTTCCTCCTTAAGAGGAGTGCCATTATCTTCAAAAAATTGAATAATATCATGGTTGTTAAATTGGGAAAAAACGCTGTAAAGGAAGCGGCCATTTCCGGGAATGCCGTCCATAAGGTCTTCTAGTGTTCCACTGTTGGTGACATTACAGCGACCGCCGCCTGTGCCGGCTAATTTTTTACCCAAGCGCTTATTTTTTTCGATCAGGAGGGTAGAGAGTCCATAGGAGCAAGAGGCAATAGTTGCCATCATACCAGCAGGACCGCCTCCGATTACGATAGTATTATAATGTGTCATAAGAATATTATAGCACGGGATAGTTACTGGAACCAGACTTGATGATTATTGTTAAGAGTTAGAGAGTTCTCGGCTGATTTTAACTAAGAGCAATGAGAAGAGGCAACTAGTCCCAGCTTAGTTTATCTTGTAAGCTGGTAGATAGGCAGCTCGATTAAAATGAAAAGCAGAAAATTTTAGTCTTATTTTGATATGTTAAGAATTGAAATCGAATTGGTCAGTAAGGTCTGCTTATAAAACGTTTAAATGATAGTATGGAGCTGTGAGTGATTTTAGTTGTTTTAGAAATTTCCGGTAGCCTGGATGTTGGAAGTGTATTCGCCCTTGGAGGCGCTGATATAGGCGCAGCTGAGAGGCTGTATTATTGTGATTTCAGGTGGTTGATATGAGAGATGTTATTATTGCTGCATTTGCCTTTATTTCAATTATTGTACTTGTAATTGTTTTATATAAATTGGGAGTTATAAAATTTAAATAAGGACTTATGATTTTAAGTTTAATAGATTGAAGGAGTTTGAGACTTTTGTCCCAGCTCCCTTTCTTTTTGTGCTTACTGAAGGGATTTTTCCTATAAATTGACAGTAAAAGGCCATTATGATACTATTTTATAAGAATTTTCGGATAAAAGAGGATGATATGGCTATTGAAAAAACAGTCAGTGAATTAGCTGAGATACTTGGTGTCAGTCGCCAGGCCGTTAATAATCGTGTTAAGTCACTTCCTGAGGAGTTTGTTGATAAAAATGAAAAGGGAGTAACGGTTGTTAATCGTGGCGGCTTGATTAAGCTTGAGGAAATCTATAAAAAAACTATTTTTGAGGATGAGCCTGTTAGTGAAGAGACTCAGCAACGTGAGTTGATGGAAATTTTGGTAGATGAGAAAAATGCTGAAATCACACGACTTTATCATCAGCTAAAAGCCAAAGATGAGCAGCTATCTGCTATGAATGAACAGCTGGGGATCAAGGACGTTCAGATTGCTGAGAAAGATAAGCAACTGGACCAGCAGCAACAGTTGACTTTGACTGCTATGCAAGACAGTGAGAATCTTAAGTTAGAATTAGACGAAGCTCGTACACAAGTTGAAGAAATACAAATGAATCAAAAAAAAGGATTTTTTCAGCGCCTTTTTGGTCGCTAATAGCAATGAAGGAGGAGTTGAGGAACTCTTCTTTTTTTATTGAAAGGATGGTTGTTATGAAGGTTTTAAAAGATTATATTGTATTTGATCTAGAGTTTAATACGGTAGATGATATTAGTCATATCATTCAAGTGTCAGCTGTTAAATATAAGGATCATAGGGAAGTCGATGCCTTTGACTCTTATGTGTACTCAGAAGTACCTCTACAGAGCTTTATCAATGGTTTGACCGGGATTACCGCCGAAAAAATTGCGAATGCTCCAAAAATCGAGACGGTTATAGCTGATTTTGCTATTTTTGTTGGGAAGACACCGCTCATTGGCTACAATGCTCTCAAGTCTGATTTGCCTATATTGATAGCTAACGGGCTTGATCTGACAGAGCAGTATGTGGTTGATGTGTATGATGAAGCCTTTGAGCGTAGAAGTACCGATTTAAATGGGATTATCAATCTTAAATTAACCAGTGTTGCTGACTTTTTAGGGATCAAAGGGCATGGCCACGATAGTTTGGAAGATGCTCGCATGACGGCGAGCGTCTATGAGGCTTTCCTAGAATTTGACAATAATAAGTCCTATCTTGAAACTCAAGAAGTAGCTAGTACAGACAAATCCTTTTGCAGCTCTTGACGATCTACTGGATTGACAAGATTGTCAATTAATACCCCAAAAAAATTGAAAAAATAAAAAATCACCTTGCGTTAGGACTTGCATATGACCTAAGGTAATAAAGTACATTATGGGTGTAAATCAATTGAATGTGTGCACATAAGAAGCAATGATTTTACAAAAAACACGCTAAAGGAGGTAAGCATGTCTCAATTGTATTCAACAGGAGAGTTGGCAAAATTAGCAAGCGTTTCTGTGAGGACTGTTCAATACTACGACCAAAGAGGAATCTTACCACCGACTGAACTATCAGAAGGTGGACGACGGCTGTATTCGGAAAAGGATCGTCAGCGTCTTGAGGTCATCAGTTTCCTACGAGAAATAGATTTTTCGATCGAACAGATTAAGAAAATCTTATTAGAGGATAATGCCAATCAAGTGCTTAGTCTTTTGCTGGAGGATAACATTCATCATCTTGATTCAGGTATCCAGTCTCAAAAAGAAAAATTGGATAAGGCAAATCGTCTTAAGAAATCACTTAGCCAACAAACGAACTCATCCATTGAAAAATTGAGAGACATGTCCATAAAAATGAAAACACAAGATCAATGGCGCCGCTATTTTTTAAAAACCAATGCTGTTATTATACTCATGATAGCTATTTACGTCGCTGTCGAGGTTATCGATGGCTATTTCCTAAAAACGAGATGGTTGAGCTTTGGTGCCATACCAGTCTTTATTGTTTCCTTAACTGCTTGGCTTCTGCACCGGCAAAGAGGGCTTGTTTATCTCTGCCCAAACTGCCATCAGGTTTTTACTCCTGATTTTAGAGAGTTTGCCATTGCAGGTCACACACCACGTACCCGCAAACTAAGCTGTCCTCACTGCCACCAAAAGTCCTATTGTCTAGAAATAGTGAAGGAAAAATAAGAAAAACGAGACTTTAAGGTCTCGTTTTTTATAGGTTTAAAATGGTAATTTACCAGCAAAAGCGCCCATTGATTTTTTTGTCGCTTCGTCAATTTGATCAAGGGCGTCATTGACAGCTTGGGCGGTCATGTCGGATAAGGTTTCCAGATCTTCTGGATCAACGACAGCTTCTTGAAAGTCAATAGCGACTAATTTTTTATCGCCTGTCAAAGTTGCTACAACTAGATCCTGAGCAGACTTTCCGATAAATTCTTGGGCAGCTAGCTCGCTTTGTTTTTGTTCCATTTGCTTTTGTAGCTTTTGTGCTTGCTTCATCATTGACTGCATATTCATCATAAGATTAATAGTTTCCTTTCGTATAGAGCTATTTTATTATTTCAGTATTAACACCTGATAAGTACTGGCTCCAGAGAGACTCTGATTTTCCAGATTCCATTTGAGGTCATGAAGGCATCGTAGTTGACGTGGCTGTAGCATGAATCTCCTGCTCATTATATCATTTTTGCTATTGAATTCAAAAATATCATTTATTGTCATAATGGTCTGTCTTTCTAATCATTGTTTTTTAATAGAGGATTGACACCAGCTTACCTTATAGATTTCATAAAATTCAGAATAAATACGGAAGTATTAGGTAATTTTAAACATACTTGTGTATGATAATAAACTGGGGGATAGAGGCAGTCTCATCATATTTTGGTAGCTGTAACGCTTTCTACCTTATTATAGTTTTAGAGATGTCTAATGCTGTAAAGGAGGCTGCTAGTATCAGTTGAGCGCAAGGAATTTTATTCCACTGTCTTAAACTGTGTATTATAGCGTTAAATGTTTTTTAATGGGAGGGTTTTTAGCTGAATAAGAAGTTTATAACTAGTAGAAAAATAATGCTATTGACGCTTGGAATTGTTATTGTTCTAATAGGGTTGAGTAGTCGTTTATATCTATTATCAGTTAATCACTATGTGACTTATTATGACAAGCAATTTGTTAGTGCGGTTGCCCATGGGTTGGAAGATCAATGGTCTTATACAGATACGCTTTCTCATAAGCATTATTCTAAAGAAGAATACCGCACAATGGTTGGCAAGGAATTAGACCAGGTCAAGGAATTTGAGTCAAAGCCTTTTAAAAATGATGACTTGCGTGTTCAGGCTATCGCCTATATTGATACGGTTAATATCATGGACACGCTAGTGAAAGACAAGTATGGTTCTAAAGATTTTCATGAAAAGTGGCAGGCGGAACTGGCTAAGCGCCAGTCGGAATTAGTTGCTATTAATAGGATTGAAAAGATTGAGGTATCACAAGATTATCAAAAGCATCTTAAAAACCTGCTCTTGCCATCGGATTGATGAGATCGCTCTTTCTACTGGCTATTTGGTCCATATGGTTTCGTAGTATCGATAGTTACTACTATGAAAAGTTTAATCTTAAGGATAAAGTTCTTGAAGATTACAATAATTTTGCTATGATATGAGTATGTAGTAGTTGTGATGTACTTTTAGAGAAGAATAATAGTGTTGGAGAGAATTAAAAATGAATAGAAAACAGCGTTTTTCGATTAGAAAATATAGCTTTGGAGCAGCCTCTGTTTTGTTGGGGACAGCTCTATTTGCTATCGGTAACGGTTCAGTAAAAGCTGATGAAGTTAATTCTGGTACGGTGGCTTCAACAGCTGCTGAAAACAGCTCTAATCAAGAGAGTTCGGCAGCTCAAGCGACAGATTCTAGCTCTACACTTGCTCAGACTGAGTCTGATGAGGTTCGTGTGGTTAGTGAGGATCAGCAAGGTAATACTACTGTGACAACATCTGAAGTAGTATCTCCTGAGTTGGAGCAAGCCAAGGAAGCAGCTGAAAAAGAAGGTGTTGAAGTGAAGGAGACAGCTCCTAAAAATCAACCATCTGTAGAAGCTGCTATAGCTGATAATGAGGCTCAGGCTCAAGCTATTAATACAACGTTGAATGAGTATCAGGTGTCTAAGGCTCAGTATCAGCAAGCTGTTGAGAATTACAATAAAAGTAAGCTTGAATTTGACAATAAAGTAGCTGAAAAGGCAGAAGCTGATCGTATTAATGCAGAAAATGAAGCCAAGTATCAGGAAGCTTTGGCAACTTATAATGCCGAAAAGAGTAAATACGATGCTTTGTTGGCGCAATATCATGAAGATAAGAAAAAATATGAGCTAGCAAAGGCAGATTTTGATACTAAGACAGCCGAAAAAGCAGCAGCTGACAAGGCGAATGCGGAGGCAGAAGCTAAGTATCAAGAAGCCCTAGCGGCCTACAATACTGCTAAGGCACAGTACGAGCAAGATAAGGCCCAGTACGACCAAGACAAGGCTAAGTATGATACTGATAAGGCAGATTTCGATACTAAGACAGCTGAAAAAGCAGAAGCTGATCAGATCAATGCTGCCAATCAATTAGCTTATGAGACTGCTTTGTCGTTTTATAATCAATCTAAGGCTCAGTACGAGCAAGACAAGGCAGCTTATGATAAAGCTGTAGCGGACAAGGCCGCAGCAGAAGCGCAAAACATGCAAATCCAAGCAGATAACGCAGCAGCGCAAGCCGCCTATGAGCAGGCCCAAGCAGCGTATGAAGCGGCGCAAGCCCAGTACGAGCAAGACAAGGCAGCTTATGATAAAGCTGTAGCGGACAAGGCCGCAGCGCAAGCTCAAAACACGCAAATCCAAGCAGATAACGCAGCAGCGCAAGCAGCCTATGAGCAGGCACAAGCAGCCTATGAAGCGGCGCAAGCTCAGTACGAGCAAGACAAGGCAGCTTACGATAAAGCGGTAGCAGATAAAGCTGACGTTGAAGCTAAGAATACGCAAATCCAAGCGGATAACGCAGCAGCGCAAGCAGCCTATGAGCAGGCGCAAGCAGCCTATGAAGCGGCGCAAGCCCAGTACGAGCAAGACAAGGCAGCTTACGATAAAGCGGTAGCAGATAAAGCTGACGTTGAAGCTAAGAATACGCAGATTGAAGCGGATAACGCAGCAGCGCAAGCAGCCTATGAGCAGGCGCAAGCAGCGTATGAAGCAGCTCAAGCTCAGTACGAGCAAGACAAGGCAGCTTACGATAAAGCGGTAGCAGATAAAGCTGACGTTGAAGCTAAGAATACGCAGATTGAAGCGGATAACGCAGCAGCGCAAGCAGCCTATGAGCAAGCACACGCAGCGTATGAAGCAGCTCAAGCTCAGTACGAGCAAGACAAGGCAGCTTACGATAAAGCGGTAGCAGATAAAGCTGACGTTGAAGCTAAGAATACGCAGATTGAAGCGGATAACGCAGCAGCGCAAGCAGCCTATGAGCAAGCACACGCAGCGTATGAAGCAGCGCAAGCCCAGTACGAGCAAGACAAGGCAGCTTATGATAAAGCGGTAGCAGATAAAGCTGACGTTGAAGCTAAGAATACGCAGATTGAAGCGGATAACGCAGCAGCGCAAGCCCAGTACGAACAAGCTCAAGCTGCTTATGAAGCTGCAAAAGAGCAGTACGAGCAAGACAAGGCAGCTTATGATAAAGCGGTAGCGGACAAGGCCGCAGCAGAAGCGGAAAACACGCAGATCCAAGCAGACAATCAAGCAGCATGGGATGCTTATAATACAGCCAAGGCTGAATACGATGCTAAAAAAGCTGAGTATGATCAGGCCAAGGCTAAGTACGATGCTGATAAGGCTGAATATGACGCTAAAGTAGCTGAAAAAGAAGCAGCTGATAAGGCGAATGCGGAAGCAGAAGCTAAGTATAATGCTGATAAAGAGCAGTTTGAAAAAGATACAATTGATTACAATACTAAGCTTCTAGAATATGAAACTGCTCTGAAGCAGTATGAAAACGCTAAAGAAGCTTATGATAAATTCTTGGCTGATACTGGTTTGACCCAGACGCAAGCAGCCCAAGAATTGACCTTCCTACGTGAACCTAGTGCGACTCACAAGATTGATGGTATCAGCTCTTATGTGACTCGAGCTGCGCAACAACGCCTAGCCAATGATGGTGGGGTTAAACAGTATGACTCTAATAAACTGGGAAATGGTGATGTTGTCAGCACAAGCCCTTATGCCAATAACGAAGCTGAATGGTTGAGCATCAAGGTTGGAGATAAGTTCTCTGTTACCTACGATGGTCTTTCTAAGTCTAAGATGATTGTTGATGGCGTTGAGCGTGATATCAGCCGTGTCATCTATCGTTATGAGATTCTCAACCTACCATCTAATGATGGTAAAGGGATCGCTAAGGTTGATGCCGATCCAACGATTACGCTAACGGTTGGTGCGTCGACTGACAAAGCTAATGAGCCAATCAAGGTTGCAGTTGATGTTGAATTTTACGATGAAAATGGTGATATGTATGACCTTTCTCAACGTAAGGCTATCGTTGCCCTCAACTCTCTCAACCACTGGGATGGTGCCGCTTATGCTAATGGTTCTGATAAACCACGTGAATTGCTTGTAGAAGCAAAAGATGTTAACGGCAATACCGTTCGTGGGACTTGGAATCCTTATGCGGATGGCAGTTCACCTAATCTGAATAATGGTGCGCCAGTTGTCAAGTCAGGTTATGCTGATTTCGGCGACAAGACTGTTAACATTTCAGAGTCTAACCCGCTTAAGATCATTGCTCAAAAAGCTGGTTGGAATGGCAGTTGGTTTATAGAAAAAGAAACACCTGTTTTTGGTAATTCAGTTTATGCTTCAGGTGGCGGAAATGGTCACTCAACGGGGCTTGAAGAATATAAATTTGGTGATCAAGATGATGTTTTGGGAAGCTATGTGGTTGATCCAGCTTCTGGTTTGATTACCTTTACGCCTAGGAAGAAATTCCAATCGATCAAGCACCAAGAGTTTGTTAATATCGGTGATAAAGAGTTTGTCGCTATTCCAAACTCAAGTGTCACCTATAATCCAGCTACCAAGGAAGTGACATCAGAAAAAGACAATCAGTATATCGAACATGGTGCTGTCTTTAATGGTGAGACAACCCCTACCTTACGCGGTTGGGATGATGCTGACTCTCCATATCTTTATTATGGTGGTGCAGGGGTTAAGATGACAGATGGTCATTTAGTCTTTACTGCAACTGGTGCTAACGCTGAAGGTCAGCCAACGGTTTATTGGTTTGCTATTAACTCTAATGTCGGATTCCCTAAGGATCCGGGAGAGGAGCCAAAGGCACCAGAAAAACCAACGCCACCAACGCCACCAACACCAAAAACGGTGACAGTTCCAACGCCACCGACGGAGCCAACGCCACCGACCCCACCGACGGAGCCAACGGATAAACCAACCCTTGATGTTCCTGATGTGCCAACACCGCCGACGGAGCCAACGCCACCGACTCCGGTAACACCAACACCTAAGTTGGATATTCCACCAGTTCCAAGTGAACCAACGCCACCGACTCCACCGACGGCACCAGAGGTTAAGCCAGTGGTAGACATTCCATCTGTCCCAGATGAGCCAACACCACCGACTCCACCGACGGCACCAGAGGTTAAGCCAGTGGTAGATATTCCATCTGTGCCAGATGAGCCAACACCACCGACTCCACCGGCAGCTCCAGAGGTTAAGCCAGTGGTAGACATTCCATCTGTGCCAGATGAGCCAACACCACCGACTCCACCGACGGCACCAGAGGTTAAGCCAGTGGTAGACATTCCATCTGTGCCAGATGAGCCAACACCACCGACTCCACCGACGGCACCAGAGGTTAAGCCAGTGGTAGACATTCCATCTGTGCCAGATGAGCCAACACCACCGACTCCACCGGCAGCTCCAGAGGTTAAGCCAGTGGTAGATATTCCATCTGTCCCAGATGAACCAACGCCACCAACGGAACCAACGCCACCAACTAAGGTGATCGTTGAGGTTCCAGAAGAACCAACAGAACCGAATGAGCCAACGCCGCCAACGGAACCAACGCCACCAACTAAGGTGATCATTGAGGTTCCAGAAGAACCAACAGAACCGAATGAGCCAACGCCGCCAACGGAACCAACCCCACCGACAACTATTGTGGTTGTTGTTCCAAATGAGCCGGTACCACCAGTTGAACCAGAGGTTCCAGTAGTAGAATGGCATAAGAACTACGTTACCGAAGTTACTACAAAACCTGATCCTGAAATTCCTACTGCGAATAAGCCTAAGGGGAAAGTTTCAGTATCAACTCCTCAGCAGTCAGAATCTGGTTTGCCAGAGACTGGTGATGATAGTTACGGTCTAGTAGCCTTTGGTATGGGGGTTGTATCCCTTGCAGTAGCGATGAATTTGGCTTACTATAAAGGTAAAAAAGATTAAGGCCTTAACAAGCCTTTAATCTAAAAGAGGCTGAGAACTTTTATCTCAGCCTCTTTTTTTGTATATGGTAAAGTAAGGTTGCATCTTGGATGATAGTAATGGTTGATTTATTTTAAAAGTTTTAGAAAATAATAAGCAAATAGTTGGGATTTTAAATAGAGTTGGACTATAATGAAGGCGTAAAGGGGTTAGTAATCGTTTAGGTTACACTTTTACATATGTAGGGGGACTTGTTCCCAGTTTTCTAGCCTTATATAAGGAGGACATGTCATATGGTAGTTAAAGTTGGTATTAACGGATTCGGACGTATTGGACGTTTGGCTTTCCGTCGTATCCAAAACGTTGAAGGTGTTGAAGTAGCTCGCATCAATGACCTTACAGACCCAGCAATGCTTGCACACTTGCTGAAATATGATACAACACAAGGTCGTTTTGACGGAACTGTTGACGTAAAAGACGGTGGTTTTGAAGTCAACGGTCAATTCGTCAAAGTTTCAGCAGAACGTGACCCAGAACAAATTGACTGGGCTAACGATGGTGTTGAAATTGTTCTTGAAGCAACAGGTTTCTTTGCCACTAAGGAAGCTGCTGAAAAGCACTTGCACGATGGAGGTGCTAAGAAGGTTGTCATTACTGCTCCTGGTGGTAATGATGTTAAGACTATCGTCTTCAACACTAACCATGATGTTCTTGATGGTACTGAAACAGTTATTTCAGCTGGTTCATGTACAACTAACTGTCTTGCACCAATGGCAGATGCTTTGAACAAGAACTTCGGCATCAAAGCTGGTACTATGACTACTATTCATGGCTACACTGGAGACCAAATGATTCTTGACGGTCCACATCGTAAGGGTGATTTCCGTCGTGCTCGTGCAGCGGCAGCTAACATTGTTCCAAACTCAACAGGTGCGGCTAAAGCTATTGGTCTTGTTTTGCCAGAGTTGAATGGTAAGTTGCAAGGACATGCTCAACGTGTTCCAATTCCAACAGGCTCATTGACTGAATTGGTTTCAGTTCTTGACAAGAAAGTTACTGTTGACGATGTTAATGCAGCTATGAAGGCAGCAGCTAATGAATCTTATGGTTACAACACTGATGAGATTGTTTCATCAGACATCGTTGGTATGTCATTTGGCTCATTGTTTGACGCTACTCAGACAGAAGTTACTGAAGGTGCAGACGGTACACAATTGGTTAAGACTGTTGCATGGTATGACAATGAAATGTCTTACACTTCACAATTGGTTCGTACGCTTGAATACTTCGCAAAAATTGCTAAATAAGCGATAGTCAACTTTAGATTTTTTGCTAACTGAATCAATCAGCAAAGGATCCTATAGATAGAGTTCCCTTTATAGTGGACGGTGACCACCAGATAGTCACATGAAGCTATAGGGGGAACTTTTTAGTAGTCTTGCATATTCTAAGATAAGTACTATAATGATTTATATCACATGCATTAAGGAGAATCCTATGTCAAAAATTGATCAAAGTTTTACAGATAAGTTATTTGCTGATTTTGAAGCTAATCCTAAATACCGTTCGCTTGAAAATGCTGTGACCAATGCTGGTTTGCTCAAAAGTTTAGAGAATCGTGCGCTGGTTAGTCAAAATGATTTTGCTTTTTCTATTGATTTGACAGATGATAAGGTAGCTAATCAAAAACAATCTGGTCGTTGTTGGATGTTTGCTGCCCTCAATACTTTTCGTCATAAGTTGATATCTGAGTTTAAACTGGAAAATTTTGAACTCTCACAGGCTCATACTTTTTTCTGGGATAAGTATGAAAAATCAAACTGGTTCTTGGAGCAAATTATTGCAACAGCTGATCAAGACTTAGGAAGTCGTAAGGTGAAATTCTTGCTCGATGTGCCTCAACAAGATGGTGGTCAGTGGGACATGGTGGTCTCTCTCTTTGAGAAATATGGTGTTGTTCCCCAGTCTGTCTATCCTGAGTCTGTATCATCAAGCAATAGTCGTGAACTCAACCAATACCTTAATAAAATTTTGCGGCAGGATGCTCAAATTCTGCGTGAGCTGATGACTTCTGGTGAGGATAGAGACACTGTAGAAGCTAGAAAAAAGGAACTTCTCCAAGAAATCTTTAATTTTTTGGCTGTTAATCTCGGATTACCACCACGTCAGTTTGACTTTGCTTATCGTGATCAAGATGGGAACTTCCATAAGGATGTGGCGATTACTCCTCAGGAATTTTATGATAAGTATGTTGGGATAAAATTGGATGATTATGTCTCTATTATCAATGCTCCAACAGCTGATAAGCCTTTTGGTAAATCTTATACTGTTGAGCTTCTTGGTAATGTTGTTGGTAGTCGTCCTGTTCGCTATATTAACTTAGATATGAAACGGTTTAAAGAGTTGGCTATCGCACAAATGAAGGCGGGTGAAACCGTTTGGTTTGGATCTGATGTTGGTCAAATTAGTGATCGTCAGGCAGGGTTGATGGCTCAAGGTCTCTATGATTTTGAGCAAGGTCTAGATATTGCTTTAGTCCAAGATAAGGCTGGGCGCCTAGATTATAGCGAAAGTTTGATGACTCATGCTATGGTTTTGACAGGAGTTGATCTCGATGAAGAGGGACATCCTCTAAAATGGAAGGTTGAAAATTCATGGGGAGATAAAGTTGGTAAGGATGGTTATTTTGTAGCTACAGATGCTTGGATGGATGAGTATACCTACCAGATCGTTATTCGTAAAGATTTGTTAACGGAGGAGGAGCTAGCTGCTTATGAATCTGAGCCAACCATTCTTGCTCCTTGGGATCCAATGGGGGCACTTGCTTGGATGTAATCAATAAAAAAATTCGGGATTTCCCGAATTTTTTTATTCGAATGATTCTGGCTCAGCTTGATCTTCCTCTTCACCGTCGTCTTGATTAGATGAGCTAGATGACGACTCTTGTGCTTGGGAACTGGAGGATTGAGAAGTGTCATTACCGCTTTGTGAGCTAGAAGATGACGAACCTGATGAAGATGAGCTGGATGATGAGCTAAAGCTAGCTTGATAACCGCTCTTGCTGACAAAGGAACCAGAGCGGTAGACCCCTGCTGGCATAGTCCAGTCATCTGAGCCACTGCCATCTGTTTCAAAGAGATAGCTACTCATTGAGCTGTAGACTAAAGCTGCAATATCAAGGCTAGAACCATAGAGTGGTGTGAGTCGATCCTTATACCCTGTCCATACAGCAATAGAATACATTGGAGTGATTCCGACAAAGGTTTCGTCTGGTGCCATAGTCCCGACAGAGTCACTGTAGACTCCGGTCTTAGATTCGACTTGATACAGTTCATCATCAGAATA
Source organism: Streptococcus sp. ALY_211 (assembly GCF_058314555.1). Classification (NCBI taxonomy): domain Bacteria; kingdom Bacillati; phylum Bacillota; class Bacilli; order Lactobacillales; family Streptococcaceae; genus Streptococcus; species Streptococcus sp. ALY_211. The sequence goes on from NZ_JBZFUN010000004.1 coordinate 43,272, forward strand.
GTTAGATGTTCCTGTCTTACCAGCGTTGATAGCTCCTGCTACATTAGCTTTTTCACCTGCACCGGTACCACCATCGAGGACAGATTTGAGCATATCGACCATCATGTATGCTGTGTCTTCAGACATAGCTTGCTTACCTGGTGAGGAGAAGGTTTGGTCAGTGTCATCACTGAATTCAACTTTATTGATGTAGAGTGGTTCATAGTAGGTTCCGCCGTTTGAGAAGGCTGCATAGGCTGCTGCCATCTTTTCAGAGCTAGCACCATACTTTTGGTCTGAACTGCTCGTGTTACTTGAAATGGCATTAGCATAAACTAAATCAGGATATTCAATGCCAAGACCGCCTAAGAAATTTTTGGCCTTGTCGAGACCGACAGCTTCCAGTGTTTTGACGGCTGGGACGTTACGAGATTGCTGGACAGCTGTTTCAATCGAAATGTTGCCTTGATATTTGCGGTCCCAGTTGTAGACAGGCGTTCCTGTTCCAGGGAAGTTATAAGGGCTGTCATCAATGGAAGCTCCTGTTGAATTATAGACGCCATACTCTAGAGCAGGGCCATAATCAGTGATGGGTTTCATGGTAGAACCCCAGTCACGATCGGTTAGTGTAGCTTGGTTGGTTCCCATGGATACACCTTGTCCTTGATGGCGAGCCCCTATTTGGGCAACCACATTACCATTGGATACATCAACAACGGTAGAAGCGACTTGAAGTTTCTTATCTGGATAGGCTACATGATCATCGCTGTTGATAATATCATAGAGTTGCTTTTGTGCATCAGTATCGACGTTGGTATAGACTTTGAGACCAGCGCTATAAACATCAGCTCCTGTTTTGTCAGAAACTTGCTTGACGACTTCCTTAATGTAATTATCTAGGTAGGCATCATAGCTTGATTTTTTAGTCTGAGGGATTAGGCCATCATCGATAGGTGTTGCAACTGCCTTGTCATAGGTGCTTTTATCAATACTACCGACCTCATACATTTCAGAAAGAACGGTATCCCTGCGTTTTTTGGATTGCTCAGGATTGACATAAGGATCATAGAGAGTTGGAGCGTTTGGAAGACCAGCCAAGAGCGCTAATTGAGGAATGGATAGATCTGTTAGGGTTTTACCATAGTAGCCATTGGCTGCTGTCTGCATACCATAGTATCCGTTTCCCATGTAAACCTTATTGACGTAGAATGTTAAGATTTCTTCTTTGCTGTATTTTCTCTCCATTTGGATAGCCAACCAGGCTTCTTGAGACTTACGCTTCAAGGTTCGGTCAGAATTATCAGTTGAGAAATAAGCTAGCTTGATCAACTGTTGGTCGAGAGTCGATCCACCTTGAGTACTTGAGCTAATAAGGTTGTTCCAAGCGGCACCGATGATACGATAAATATCAACACCACGGTGTTTATAGAAACGGTGGTCTTCAATAGCTGTGATGGCATTGACCAAATTGACAGGAATCGTATCTGTCTTAGCGCTGATTCGCTTTTCAGCCCCTAAGTCGGCAATTTTATTATTGTCCTTGTCATAGAGGATGCTAGAATTAGTCGCCACCAACTGTTTTTGAGATAGAGCAGGAGCTGTACTGATATAGTAGGTAAATAAGAGACCACCGGCAATCAAAACAACCAAGAGTAAGGAGAAAAGAATACCAAAGGCATACTTGGCAATCTTTAGGATTCTTTGCTTTCGAGACAATGACCTGTAATTAGAACGAGAACGGCCTGGCTCTTCGGGAACACGTTTCCCAATTCGACTTTTAAGAGAGGAAATAAAATTATTTTTGTTCATACGTCTTTACTTTCATTTAAAAAATAGTGATCAATAGTAGCTAGATAAGGAACCTGTGGGAAAGCACCTTGCTCAAGTTCTATGCCCCTTTTTTTGATATAATCAAGTGGCATAGATTTGCTACCATGGTCTATCTGATAAAAGGAGATCAACTCTTTAGCGGGTAGCAGATAGGTTTGCTTGAGTGTTGAAAAATGTAGGAGTACAAAGCATATACCATCTTGATCAAGGACTTGTTGCATGTGCTTGACTTGGTGAGCATGGAAATTTTTCATAGGCATGGCTGCTTTTTGACGAGTTTCCTTGGCTTCGAAGTCAATATAATGTCCCTTATAGACTCCTGAGTAATCGGTTGTAGATGCTTGCCGGAAGTAAGCTTCCACGATTTTGGCTCGACTTCTTTTAGGATAGTCAACTTTAACGATTTGAACAGGTGTCGGTTTTTTGTGGATGACTGCTATACCATGTGATAGGTAGTAATCATTGGTTTTATTGATTGCCGCTTCAAAGCTCATTCCACGATTAGCAAAATCCGTTGTTTTTTCAATACGATTCGTTGATTGTGTGGCTGGCTTACGAAGCAAGTTATGTGGGTATTTGACCATATTGCTCCTCACCTCTATGGGTAAAACTCCATAATCCCGAATATTATACCATAAAAGCGTAAAGGAATACAGACTATGACTTCAATTCTTGTAGCTGGCTATAAAAGTTTTGAACTTGGCATATTTAATGATAAGGATCCTAAAATATCTGTCATCAAAAAAGCAATCGAAAGAGATCTTCTTAGTTATTGTGATCAGGGCATGGAATGGCTGATTTTTACTGGAAATCTAGGCTTTGAGTACTGGGCTTTTGAGGTGGCGGAGTCTTTAAAGGAGGAGTATGGCTTTCAAACAGCAGCTATTTTTCCTTTTCAGACTCATGGTCAAAATTGGAATGAGTCTAATCAAGAAAAGTTGAGACGTTACCAGCAAGCTGATTTTGTTAAGTATAGTTATGAAGCTTATCATAATCCTAGGCAATTTCGTCAGTACCATCAATTTTTGATTCATAATACTGATCAAGCCTATGTTTTTTACGATGAGGACGCTGGTCAGAGTAAGTTGAACTATTTTATTCAAATGATGCGAGAGACTCAGGGTTATCCAGTTGATTTTTTAACTTTTGATCGGCTCAATGAAATTTTATCTGAGGACCAATGATAAATTCTTGCTTTTTGAAATTATTGACGATATAATTATATCGATTAGTGCTTGTCATCGACAAGTTACAAGATAAATTTGATAGGTATGGAGATAGTAATGGCAAGTATTAATTTTAGCCCAGAAGAAATCGCTGATTATGACTTTAAAAAGAGCATGCGTGGGTATGACAGAGCTGAAATAGACGAATTTTTGGACAGTGTCATTCAGGATTATACGACTTATGCTGCGCAAGTAGCAGCCCTTCGTAAGGAAAATGAGAAGTTGAAGGCCGACTTGAAAAATGCTGAGTCACAACCTTCTACAACAGGGACCTTCTCCTTTGGAAACGATGGAGTGCGTACAGCCAGCGCTGTTTCGGCACAAGCTAGCAATATTGATTTGTTGAAGCGTGTCAGCCGTTTGGAAAAAGAAGTATTTGGTAAACAGATTGTTGACTAATAACTAGGTCAACTGTGCAATTTTTGGATAATCGCATGTCGTCTTTACGGTGGCATGAGGAAAGTCCATGCTAGCACTGGCTGTGATGCCAGTAGTGTTTGTGCTAGGTGAATCCATAAGCCTAGGGATGTCTTAAATGACATTACGGCGGAGTGACAAGGGCTACGTCTGTTGGATAGGTCCTTGTTTCCTGAAAGTGCCACAGTGACGTAGCTTCTTGGGAAACTAAGAAGGTGGAACGCGGTAAACCCCTCAAGCTAGCAACCCAAATATTGGTCGGGGCATGGGATGGCTGGAAGACGAACGGACCATCTCGACTGCTTAGGCAGTAGACAGATGATTATCGAAAGAGATATAGCCTAGTATCTCTGGAACAAAACATGGCTTATAGAGAATTGCATAATAGGTTGTAAAGCTAGCTTAGGCTAGCTTTTATTTGTAAGGTGAACTAAGGACAAGATGGGGAATGTCATGAAGGAACGATTTGAACTTGTAGCAACTGCTGCAGCTGGTTTAGAAGCTGTTGTTGGCCGGGAAATTCGAGACAGAGGAATTGATTGTCAAGTAGAGAATGGGCGTGTTCGCTTTAAGGGAGATGTCCAAACGATTGCTGAAGCTAATCTTTGGCTGCGTGCAGCCGATAGGGTGAAGATCGTCGTTGGCGAATTTGAAGCTAAAACTTTTGAACAACTTTTTCAGGGAGTTTTTGCCTTGGATTGGGAAAAATACCTGCCTCTCGGAGCTAAGTTTCCAGTAGCTAAGGCTAAATCTGTTCGCTCTAAGCTTCATAATGAACCTAGTGTGCAAGCAATTACTAAAAAAGCGATTGTTAAAAAGCTACAAAAATATTACCATCGTCCAGATAGTGTTCCTTTGCCAGAGACCGGAGCGACCTATTCGCTTGAAATCGCTATTCGTAAGGACTGGGCGACGGTCATGATCGATACGACCGGCGATAGTCTTTTTAAGAGGGGCTATCGTACCGATAAGGGGGGCGCTCCTATTAAGGAAAACATGGCGGCTGCTATTTTGCTCTTGTCTAATTGGTATCCTGATAAGCCTCTGATTGATCCAACTTGCGGATCCGGAACTTTTTGTATCGAGGCCGCAATGATTGGGATGAATATTGCGCCTGGTTTCAATCGTAGTTTTGCTTTTGAGTCTTGGAATTGGGTGCCTCACGACTTGGTACAAAAGGTTCGTGATGATGCTGAAGCACAAGCTAACTATGATATTTCTCTTGATATTGAGGGAAGTGATATTGATGCACGTATGGTTGAAATTGCTAAGGCAAATGCTCTGGAAGCGGGTCTTGGAGATGTGATTAAGTTTAAGCAAATGCGGCTTCAAGATTTACATACGGATAAGACCAATGGCGTGCTTGTTTCCAATCCGCCTTATGGTGAGAGACTCCTGAATGACAAAGCGGTTGATATCTTGTATAATGAAATGGGTCAAACTTTTGCGCCATTAGAAACATGGAGCAAGTTTATTTTGACAAATGATGAAAACTTTGAATTAAAGTATGGTAGCCCGGCAACTAAAAAGCGTAAGCTTTATAATGGAACATTGCGGGTGGATCTCTACCAATATTTTGGTAGGAGACAGAAACGATTAGATAGTATCGGAAAGGATTGATATGGATAAGGACGAGAAGAACCTCGAGTTTGAGGATGCTAAAGATCTAACCATTCAAGATGCTCTGAAAAAGCATAAGGAAATTGAAGCTGGTATTACTCCAGAAGATAGCGTCTTGGATAAATATATTAAGCAAAATCCGGAAAAGGTTGCTGCTCAAAAATATTCAGGAAAGCTCTCAGATTTCAACGGTATTGATACATCATCATTAGATACCTTTATTCAGCGCCAAAAAGAAGATTTAGTTGATAAAGGATTGTTGAACTCTACTGAAGGTCCTGCTAGTTCGGTCAGTCCTCAGTCATCTGAGGTGGCGACAGCAGATTTTCCTGATTCGGAAGTTCAAGAGGCTCCCTCTTCAATAGAAGAGGGAGTGGCTCAGCAAGCGGCACCAAGTGAGATTGTCATACCTGATGAGGAAAAAGCTGTTCCTGCTTCTTTGAATCTAAGATCAGAGCAGCCTAGAAACGATGCATTAGATGATGAGGACACGTACGGTTTTTATGAGGAAGACCGTAAGGCTTCTAAGAAAAAAGTCATTGCGATCACATCGGGGATCTTGGTCTCTGCTATTGTTTTGCTAGGCTTGGGCTATGGTCTTAATACTTGGAATAATAATTCCAAAACAACTGTTAGCTCACAAACGTCTTCTAGTGATTCTGGTAAGAGTGACTACCAAGCCTTTGAGAAGACCTATAATTCGTTTTTTATCGATAAGGATCAGACGGAGCTAGATAATGATAAATTCTCTGAGATAGATGATTTAGAGAATCAGCTCAATGCCCTAAAAGGGACATCTTATTACGATGATGCGAAAACGGATTTTGATAATTTAGATCAGCAGGTCACAGCTATTAAGACCATCAATGGTCTCTTTAATAAGGATATTATCGTAGATGGCGCTCTTGTCAAAAAGGTTAGTGTCAAGAAGTCTGCTAATTTTGATAACCTGTCTGATGATGTGCTGAAGACTGGTAATGCTAAATTGGATAAATTAATCCAAAAAGCCATTGCTGAGGGTAAGAAACAGTTGAAAGCTTCTAAGAATAAGAAGACTTCAAGCGCTAATAAGCAGGGAGCATCAGGTAATGGATCTGCTCAGGCAACGCCTGCGCCGTCTAGTCCATCCTCTTCAGCACCAAGCCAAGGTGGTGGTAGCTCAAATCCAGGATCTGGATCAGGCTCTGGTTCAGGTTCAACGCCATCGGCACCAGCTGCCAAGGGAAATATTCGCCAAGCAGGTATTACGAACTATGATCCTGCTATTCTGCAGCGTGATCGCAGTCGTGTTCCCTATAATGCGACAGTCGTCCAAGATGTTAACAATACAGCTTGGATATTCGGAGAAGGTGTTCTAGAAAAGATTATTGCAACTGCTCAGCAGCGTGGACATTTTACTGGTAATAATTTTATTTTAGAGCCTGTAAATATTATCAATGGGCATGGCTATTACAACATGTATAAGGCTGATGGGACTTATCTTTTCAGTATCAATGCACAAACTGGATACTTCTTTGGTAATGCCAAGGGTCGTGCTGATAAGGCCGATTACTAAAATCTTGATAAACTGCAAAAGAGTCTGGAAAAATCCAGACTCTTTTGTATTGTACTAGAATTATCGGACTGATACCGTGCTTGGAGATTAGACTTGTTGCCTTCGTTCAGTCTTATGAACAGCTTATTAGAGATTTCACATTAATGGATCACCGCTGTTTGACTTTTTGCGATTGTGTAAAGTAGATAAAGGGGAATTCTTTTAAACGATATGGCGCTTAAAAGGATCGTCTGAGATTCCTTGTGATAAAATCAATTTTACCCATTCTTTGGCAGAGTGAAGGCTGTGATCTTTGTAGTTGCCGCAAGACTCAATCGTTGTTCCTGGGACATCTTCCCAAGTGACTTGATTGGCGATGGCTTCTAAGGATGAGGTGATGACTTTTGCGATTTTGTTGGCATCTTGTTTACCCCAAAAAATCATATGAAAACCTGTGCGGCAGCCAAAAGGTGAGCAGTCGATTAAACCGTCCATGCGTTGGCGGATGAGCTTGGCTAGTAGGTGCTCAATAGTGTGTAGTCCAGCTGTATCAATGGCATTTTCATTAGGTTGGACTAGGCGGAGATCAAAGTTTGTAATAGTGTCCCCCAAAGGGCCTTGCTCTTCCGAAATAAGTCTAACATAAGGTGCTTTTACAGCAGTGTGGTCTAGTTCAAAACTTTCAACAGTAACTTCTTTTGACATAGCTATCGTCCTTTCAGCAATCTATTTTTCTTATCATAACATAATCTGGTCAATTGTGCTTATGGAGACGAGGAGAACTTGGTTTAAGTGGTGAGTTTTTCGTCTTTTAAGCGTTTCTCTTGTTTTTGTATAGATCTCTTTCTCAAAATCTGCGACATATAGGAGTTTTATCAGATTATTGAGTTATTCTCTTAAATGTGGTAGACTTAAGGTTAGCCTTTTAAGGAAAAAATGTATTAGAGTTGAGGTTAAAACATGCTAGAAACTATTTTAGCGCTTGTTGCGATCCTCATCGGTTTAGTGATTGGCTATGTTGCTATGATGGCTAAGACTAAGGCAGATCGTGAAGCTGCAGCCTTGGTCCTTGCAAATGCTGAGCAAGAAGCTGTAACGATCCGTGAAAAAGCCAAGGATGACGCTGACGCTATGCAGCAAACAGCGCAGTTGGACATCAAGGCGGAACGTAAAGCTATGCTTCTTGATGCTAAGGAAGAAGCCAGAAAATATCGCGAAGAAGTTGATAAAGAATTTAAGTCTGATAAACAAGAGTTGAAGCAGATGGAGTCGCGTCTGAGCGAACGTGCGACTAGTCTTGATCGCAAGGATGAGAATTTGTCTAGCAAAGAAAAAGTGTTGGACAGTAAGGAACAAAGTCTTTCAGATAGATCTAAACATATAGATGAGCGAGAGGCAAAAATCGCAAAAATCGAAGAAGATAAACAAGCTGAGTTGGAACGAATCGCTAACTTATCGGCTGAGGAAGCCAAAGCAATTATCTTGGCTGATACAGAAAAAAATCTGACCCAAGATATTGCGACTCGCATTCGAGAAGCAGATGAGGAAGTGTCACGCTCAGTGGATAATAAGGCTAAGAGTATGTTAGCTCAAGCTATGCAACGCTTGGCTGGTGACTATGTGGCTGAACAAACGATTACGACAGTGCATCTGCCTGATGACAGCATGAAGGGGCGCATTATTGGTCGTGAAGGACGCAATATTCGAACCTTGGAAAGCTTGACAGGGATTGATATTATTATTGATGATACACCGGAAGTGGTTGTCCTTTCAGGCTTTGATCCTATCCGTCGTGAGATTGCTCGGATGACCCTGGAAGCCCTTATTCAAGACGGACGTATTCATCCTGCTCGGATTGAGGAGCTGGTTGAAAAAAATCGGCGGGAAATGGATAATCGCATTCGTGAAGCGGGTGAGGCTGCTGCATATGAGATTGGGGCACCTAATCTACATCCAGATCTTATTAAGATTATGGGACGTTTGCAGTATCGGACGTCCTATGGTCAAAATGTTCTTCGGCATTCTGTTGAGGTTGGTAAGTTGGCTGGCATTTTGGCTGGAGAACTTGGTGAGAATGTTGCCTTGGCTCGTCGAGCAGGGTTCTTGCACGATATGGGAAAAGCCTTGGATCGCGATCTAGAGGGTAGCCATGTTGAGATTGGAACTGAATTTGCTAGAAAGTACAAGGAAAATCCTGTTGTTGTCAATGCGATTGCTAGCCACCACGGGGATGTTGAGCCTGAGAGTGTTATTGCAGTTCTGGTTGCAGCTGCGGATGCGCTCAGCTCAGCTCGTCCAGGGGCTCGCAATGAATCTATAGAAAACTATATTAAACGTTTGCGTGATCTGGAAGATATAGCTTCTAGCTTTGAAGGTGTTGAGTCGAGTTTTGCTCTGCAAGCCGGTCGTGAAATTCGTATCATGGTGCAACCTGGAAAAGTCTCAGACGATGAGGTTACGATCTTGTCGCATAAGGTTCGTAAAAAAATTGAGGATAATCTTGACTATCCCGGTAATATCAAAGTTACTGTTATTCGTGAATTACGGGCTATTGATTATGCTAAGTAAGAAAAAGGTTCCTAATCCAGTGAGGATAGGAACCTTTTTAAGTAGATAATTGTCCAGAGCAGTGGACAAAAAAAGAGTCATATCTTCTAATTGATAGAGTAAAATAAAGGTATAGATGAGGATGATACATTATGGTGAAATTGAAGCAAAGTGATTTATTGACAATACTGATTGATAGAAATGGTTATATTACAGCTGAAGAGTTGTCCAGGCGATTGGATGTTTCATCAAAAACTATATATCGCTTAGTAAAAAAGATTAATGCGACTGAAGAGAGTGGAGAACTTATCCACTCTGAATCAGGAAAGGGCTTGAAACTTAATAAAAATTTGTATTATCAACATCTAGGAAATTTTCATTCAACTCAAGAAGAATTTTCAACTGAAGAAAGACGTAATAAAATGTTGGAACATTTGTTGCTGATTTCTCCCCACTCTGTATCAATTTATGAGATGGTAGAAAAGTTTTTTGTGTCGGAATCTGTTCTGTTAAAAGATAAGAGAGAAATTCAGAGAAAAATTGATGACTATCATTTAAAGTTGATAATCAGTCATGGTGAAATATCGATTGTTGGTGATGAATTCAATTTACGAAGTGCTATCGCTGATTTGGTTGCCACCTTTAGCTTGATTGACTTGGAGAACTTGAGTCTCTCAAATACTGATAAAAGTATTGATTATGATCTTGCGAGATTTATCTTATCTGAAATCAATCAAATAGAAATTGATTTGAATGTTTCTATCCCTTATCCCTATAATGTTAATATATTTTCACATCTTTATATAATGGTTGTTAGAAGTAAGCGGTTTAGAAGTATCCCTAATAATGCATATGTCAATATTTCTAGTATTGAATTTTTTGAAGATAATAGTTTAAAGACTGAGAGTCAAAAGGTGATCGATGATCTTTCTCTTTTTGTTGGGTTTTCTATAGCTGAGGAAGAGGTTTACTATTTATATCGCTATCTTATTTCTTCTAGGATGCAGGTAAATAATGAAGAGGTAGATGTTTATTTTCCTAAAATAGTATATGGGGTAACTCGATTTTATTTTGATAATATCACTTTTTTGAAAGAAAAGTTGATATTGGATAAAGATACTATCTTCACAGATTTAGCTAATCATATTAGTCCAATGTTAAAACGATTGGATAATAAGATTCGTATAAAAAATGTCATGCTAGATGAGATAAAAAGAAATTATCGAGAAATCTTTTTAGAATTAGAGAGTTTATCCTTAAAGGTCGCTGATAAGTATGCTATAGGTTCTATCAATCAAGATGAAATAGGTTTCCTTGTTCTGTACTTTGTCCGTTTTAAAGAGATGATTAGAGAGCCTATCAAAGTTTTATTGATGTGCTCATCAGGCATTGGGATATCACAATTATTGAAAGTTAAAATTGAAAATAATTTTAAAAACATTGATATACTTGAGGTTACTTCGAGTTCAAAGTTTCAGGACGCATTAGAAAGGTATCCTGAAACAGATTTAGTGATATCTAGTATTAATTCTGAAATTTCAATTCCAGTGGCAAGTATTTTGGTAAGCGCAATGCTAACGGCTGAAGATCAGAGAAGAATTAGAAATGCAATAGAAGAGATATACTATGGTAGATAATCATAATCTGTTTAAAATTTTTTATAATCAAAATTTGCAGAGTCGGCATGAAGTATATAATTTTTTAGCAACCTATCTTTGTAGGGAGAATGATTATCTGTCTCATAGTGATGTTGTTGAAGCATTTCTTGCGAGGGAGGCTGTTGGAAATATACAGATTGCTAAAAATACTGTACTCCCACATTTTGAGAGTCATAATGCTAACAATCAAGTGATAATAATTAGATTACATTCCCCAATATCTTCTTGGTCAAGTGATATTGATGATATACGATTAGTTGTTGCGATTACCTTTAATCGTAATGAAAGTCGAGAGCGGTGCCTGACGGATTTTATCATGAAATTGGTAGATGATAGTTTTATTGATTATTTGTTAAATGAGGAAGTAATTAATAGAAATAAATTACTAGATTAATCAGTTATTAGAGGAGTGGTTTTATGCTAGAAAAAATGTTGACAAAAGATGTCATAATCTTTAGGGATAGTGTTGAGGACTGGGAGGAGGCGATACGAGTGGCTGCACACCCTTTATTGATTAATAAAAAAATTGAAAATAGGTATGTGCAAGCGATGATTGATAAAGTGAAAGAGTTCGGACCCTTTATACATATTGGAGATCATTTAGCTATGCCTCATGCAGGATCAGATGAGGGGGTGTTAGAAAAAGGGATTTCAATTTTAAAAGTTAGTCAACCAGTTAATTTATTGCATGATTCAAGTCATCCTATCAGTGTTTTTGTTTGTTTGGCAGCTAGTGATGCTAACTCTCATTTAGAAGCTTTGAGAGAATTGACGACAGTTCTATCTAAAAAAGAGAGTCTACAAGCTTTGCTTGATGCACAAAATGAAAATGAGATAATGAATTTATTTGTAGAAGGAGAAGCAAAATGAAAATTTTAGCAGTATGTCAAAGTGGATTAGGAACAAGTTTTATGGTTCAAATGAATATTGAGTCAGCTTTAAGTTCACTTGGTGTAGAAGAGAGTGATTTTGAGGTTAATCACTCTGATTCTGGTAGTGTTAGCGGTGATATGGCTGATTATTTCTTTGCTGAAAAGACATTAGTACCAGCTCTTACTAATCTACCTAATGAAAAAATAATTCCGTTAAATTCCATCATTGATGCTGATGAAATTAAAGAGAAAGTAATTCAAGTCCTTGATCAAAATGGAATTGCTCATACTTGAAGCAAAAGAGGTGATCTATCATGAAGGCTATTCTTAATTTATTTGTATCTATAGTGACTCAACCAGCGATTTTAGTTGCTTTGATTGCATTGATTGGACTAATTCTTCAGAAAAAGAAATTTTCAGATATAATGTCTGGGACTATTAAAACAGTTGTCGGTTTCTTGGTATTAACCGGTGGCGCTGGAATACTGCAAAGTTCTCTTGAGCCGTTTGCAAAGATGTTTCAGGTTGCTTTAAATACGCAAGGTGTGGTTCCTAGTAATGAAGCTGTGGTAGCTATTGCCCTTAAAGATTATGGGAGTCAAACTGCCTTGATTATGTTTGTTGGTATGATAGTTAATATTTTATTAGCTAGATTTACTAAATTTAAATATCTGTTTTTAACAGGTCAGGCAATGATGTATGTTTCTTGTATCACAGCGGTTATACTTATTAGTGCTGGTATAAAGGTGGATGCTGTAGTTATTCTCCTAGGTGGTTTATTTGAAGGAACTCTATTAACGATTACCCCAGCTTTATGTCAGCCTTTCATGAAAAAAATAACGGGTAATGATACTGTGGCTATGGGGCATACTGGTAATATTGGTTATGCTATTTCAGGTTGGATTGGTAAAGTGTTTGGTGACAGTAGCAAATCAACTGAGGAGATAAATGTTCCGCAATCATTTGGATTTTTAAGAGATTCTACAGTGTCAATTATGCTTTTGATGAGTGTGGTCTATATTGTTTTAGCGATTGTAGCGGGTCCACATTATGTAGAGAACGAATTAAGTAATGGAACTAGCTCGTTTGTTTATGCTATTATCCAAGCCGGAACTTTCACAGCAGGTTTTGTGGTTGTACTCCAAGGAGTGCGTATGGTTCTTGCTGAAATTGTTCCAGCCTTTCAAGGTATCGCAAAAAAATGGGTTCCAAATTCAAAGCCAGCTTTGGATGTTCCTATCATCTTTTCCTATGCGCCTAATGCTGTACTAATCGGTTTCTTTACAAGTTTTATTATGGGTACATTGTCTATGCTAGCTATGATAGGATTGCACACAACTGTTATTATTCCAGGTGTTGTTGGTCACTTTTTCTGTGGTGCTGCAGCTGGAGTATTTGGTAATTCAACTGGTGGTAGACGTGGAGCGGTTTTAGGTTCTGCAGTTAATGGATTGCTATTAAGCTGGTTGCCATTATTTATTTTGCCACTGTTGGGTACTTTGAACGTAGCTGCTTCAACTTTTGCAGATACCGATTATCTTATTCCTGGATATATCTTAGGTAAATTAGGTGGATTTGGATCAGGAATCCTTGTTTTAGGAATTTTATCTTTTGTTGTTATTACAGTACTGATCGGTACTTTAATAAAACCTAAGTCTGAGTAAATAGTTATTGTATCTACTATTAGACTGTTATTCGTGAATTACGGGCTATTGATTATGCTAAGTAAGAAAAAGGTTCCTAATCCAGTGAGGATAGGGGCTTTTTTGTGATTGTCAGTGAAATATTGCAGTGAAAATCATTATAATTTATGCTACAATAGGGACAGTAATGTATGGTTGTTGAGGCTAGTCCTCATGAAGTAGAAAGGTCGTTTTCTTTATGACATTTGATAAGATTGATCAGCTTGCTGTCAATACCGTTCGTGCTCTCTCAGTAGAAGCGATTCAAGCGGCTAATTCTGGTCACCCTGGTTTGCCAATGGGGGCTGCTCCAATGGCTTATGTGCTGTGGAACCATATTATGAATGTGAATCCTAAGACCAGTCGCAACTGGACAAATAGAGACCGCTTCGTCTTGTCTGCAGGTCATGGGAGTGCTTTACTCTATAGCTTACTCCATTTATCAGGTTATGATGTGAGCATGGATGATTTAAAGCAGTTTCGTCAGTGGCAATCTAAGACGCCAGGACATCCAGAGGTTAATCATACTGATGGTGTTGAAGCGACTACAGGGCCGCTGGGGCAAGGGATTGCCAATGCTGTTGGTATGGCAATGGCGGAAGCTCACCTGGCTGCTAAGTATAATAAACCGGGATATGAGATCGTTGATCATTATACTTTTGCTTTGAATGGTGATGGTTGTTTGATGGAAGGTGTCAGTCAAGAGGCTGCTAGTCTAGCAGGGCATTTGAGACTTGGTAAATTGATACTTCTTTATGATTCAAATGATATTTCTCTTGATGGCCCTACTTCTATGGCCTTTACTGAAGATATTAAAGGAAAATTTGAAGCCTATGGTTGGCAGCATATCCTTGTTGAAGATGGTAATGATCTAGAAGCTATTGAAGCAGCTATCAAGGCTGCTAAGGCTGAAAAAGAGAAACCGTCTATCATCGAAGTCAAGACAGTTATTGGTTACGGAGCTGAGAAGCAAGGAACCTCAGCTGTTCATGGTGCTCCGCTAGGTTCTGAGGGTATTGATTATGCTAAGAAAGCTTGGGGTTATGACTATCCTGCTTTTACAGTTCCGGAGGCAGTGGCTAAACGTTTTGAAGTCGGTATTAAGTTTCGTGGTGAGGCGGCGGAAAATGCTTGGAATACGCTCTTTGCAGAATACGAAAAGGAATATCCAGAATTAGCCAATGATTATAAGGAAGCCTTTAGCGTCAAGCCAGATGTCGTTGAGTTGCAAGCCCATGAAGTTGGGACTTCTGTAGCTAGCAGAGTTTCAAGTCAAGCGGCTATCCAACAAATTTCTAAGCAGCTAGGTTATTTCTGGGGAGGTTCAGCGGATCTGTCTGCTTCCAATAATACCATGGTCAAGGATGAAACAAACTTCCAAGCGGATAATTATGCGGGGCGTAATATCTGGTTTGGTGTACGCGAATTTGCTATGGCAGCTGCTATGAATGGGATTGCTCTTCATGGCGGATCACGTGTATATGGCGGTACTTTCTTTGTTTTCTCTAACTATTTATTACCAGCTGTTCGTATGGCAGCCCTTCAAAGTCTTCCAACGATTTATGTCATGACCCATGACTCTGTTGCTGTTGGTGAGGATGGTCCAACGCATGAGCCAGTAGAGCAGTTGGCTAGCGTGCGCTCGATGCCTAATCTAAATGTTATTCGTCCAGCAGATGGAAATGAAACGAATGCTGCATGGCAGCGTGCTTTGGCGGAGACGAATCGTCCAACCATGTTGGTTTTGACCCGGCAAAATTTGCCTGTCCTGTCAGAAACCAAGGAGCTAGCTAAAGATGGCGTCAATAAGGGAGCTTACATCATTTCTGAAGCCAAAGGAGATCTTGATGGTATTCTTATTGCGACAGGATCTGAGGTTAAATTGGCTCTGGACACGCAAGAAATTCTTGAAAAGGAAGGTAAGCATGTGCGTGTCGTTTCGATGCCATCGCAAAATCTTTTTGATGAGCAAGGTGCTAGTTATAAGGAAAGTGTCTTGCCAAGGACAGTTACTAAGCGTTTAGCTATTGAAGCAGCCTCTAGCTTTGGCTGGGGTAAGTATGTTGGTCTTAATGGTAAAGTTCTTTCTATTGATACCTGGGGGGCATCTGCTCCGGGTGCTAAGATCTTTGAGGAGTACGGATTTACAGCTGAGCATGCTGCCGATCTTTATAGATCACTATAAAGAGACGTTAAAGAGGCTGAGACAAAAGTTCTCAGCCTTATTTATTTGGTCCATTTTAGAGTGGTTGGATATCTTTATCTTGGAGTGTGCTCTTATTTTACTTGGTCAGGTAGAATAATGGGACATAAGTCTCTAATTTATGGTAGAATAAAAGTTATGGCAAATGAATTTCATCATGTGACAGTTCTTCTTCATGAGACCGTTGAAATGCTGGCTATTAAGCCAGATGGTGTCTATGTTGATGCTACTTTAGGAGGAGCAGGTCATAGTCGCTATCTGCTGTCTCAGTTGAATGAGCAGGGGCATCTTTATTGTTTCGATCAGGATCAGGCAGCTCTTGATTATGCTCAAATAGCCTTGAGGGATTATGTGGATCGAGGGATGGTGACCTTTATCAAGGATAATTTTCGCCATTTGTCCTATCGACTGGCTCAAGAAGGAGTTCAAGTCATTGATGGCATTGTGTACGACTTAGGTGTATCTAGCCCTCAGTTGGATGAGCGTGAGCGTGGCTTTTCTTATAAAAAGGATGCCCCTCTCGATATGAGGATGAACCGTGACGCTAGTCTGACGGCATATGATGTTGTTAACACTTATGATTATCATGATCTTGTGAAAATCTTCTTTAGATATGGGGAGGATAAGTTTTCCAAGCAAGTGGCTCGAAGGATTGAGCAGGCTAGACTTGCTAAGCCGATTGAGACAACGACAGAGTTGGCAGACATTATTAAATCTGCTAAGCCGGCTAAGGAACTAAAAAAGAAGGGGCATCCGGCCAAGCAGATTTTTCAAGCTATTCGTATTGAGGTCAATGATGAGCTAGGAGCAGCAGCGGAGTCTATCCAGCAGGCCTTGGAACTTCTGGCGGTGGATGGTCGTATCTCTGTTATTACTTTTCATTCGTTAGAGGATCGTTTGGTTAAGCAATTGTTTAAGGAAGCTTCAACAGTAGAGGTTCCCAAGGGCTTGCCCTTTATTCCAGATGAGCTGCAACCAAAGGTAAAAATTGTTAATCGTAAACCAATTTTGCCATCAGATATAGAGTTAGGTGAAAACAATAGAGCCCATTCTGCTAAATTGCGGGTGGCTGAAAAAATTCGAAGGTAGGGGAGTGTATGGCTAGAGATAAGCGAGAAGAGCGTGCGATACGAGAAGCGTTTCAGCGGCGTTTTCGCCAGTTTTCTAGATTAGAGATTGCTTTTTATGGCTCCATTATTTTGGCTGCTATTTTGATGGCTGTGAGTACTATTTATTTGCAGAGTCGCAATCTGCAAGTCAAGCAGGAAATTACAGAAATCAATAGCCAAATCAATGAAGAAGAAACGTCTCTCAATAATGCTAATCAGGAAGTCAATGAATTGAGTCGTTCGGACCGGATTACTAAGATAGCTGAAAAAGCAGGCTTGACGATTGATAATGAACATATTGAAAATATTGGGAGTGAAGACTAGGGCATGAGACGATTACTCAATAGATTTTTAAGCTTTGCAACGACAGATCGTCGAACGCCTCAGGTCAATCGTGAGCGTGTTGGACAGAATCTGATGATTACAGCTGTTTTTATCTTTTTTGTCTTTATTATTAACTTTGCCATTATCATTGGGACAGATAGTAAATTTGGGGTGGATCTCTCCAAAAATGCTAAAGATGTCTATCAAATGACCTTGACTAAGGCTGCTAGACGTGGTTCTATCTATGACCGAAATGGCCGGGCTATTGCTGAAAATTCAACGACCTATACGGTGTATGCCATCGTTGATAAAAATTATGTTTCTGCCTCTCAAGAAAAGCTTTATGTTCAACCTAGTCAGTATCAGGCTCTGGCGGGTATTCTAAAAGATGAGTTGGGAGTCAAAACAGATTATAGTATCAAGCAGTTGGGTCAGGACAAGTTGACTCAAGTCTACTTTGGCTCTAAGGGAGCTAAATTGTCTTACAGTAAGATGCGCTCTATTCAAAAAAAGGCTAAGAAGGCTGGAATCAAAGGGATAAGCTTTGATGAGACTGCTAGCCGTATCTATCCTAATGGGGCTTTCGCATCTGAATTTATCGGGATTGCACAGGCTCAAAACGACAATAAGGGCGACGTCACACTTGTTGGATCGACTGGTCTTGAATATTCTATGAATGATACATTGTCTGGAACAGACGGTCAGATTACTTATGAAAAAGATGAGAATGGTAATCTCCTCTTTGGAACTGGGAAAACTGTCAAGGATACTATTGATGGTCGGGATGTTTATACGACTCTGGATTTGACCTTGCAAAACTTCCTTGAGAAGAAGATGGATAAGTTCATGGAAGACGCCGGTGGTGCTACAGAAGCTAGTGCGACTCTGGTCAATTCTAAGACTGGTGAAATTTTAGCAACAACTCAGCGCCCAACCTACAATGCCGATACTCTTGAGGGTATGAGCGAGGATGGCTACAACTGGCTCAATATGCTCTATGAGAATAATTTTGAGCCTGGTTCAACTATGAAGGTGATGCTTTTGGCATCAGCCATCAATGAGGGTGCTTTTAATCCTAATAAGACCTATTTTAACGGAAATGGTATCAAGATAGCTGATGCTGAGATCAATGACTGGGCTATCAATAGCGGTAGTTCTGCTGGTCAGACAATGACCTTGGCTCAGGGCTTTGCTTATTCTTCAAATGTGGGTATGACTATGATTGAGCAAGATCTCGGTGATGAGACTTGGGGAAATTATCTGTCTAAATTCCGCTTTGGCCTTCCGACGCGTTTTGGTATGTTGGGCGAGGCCTCTGGTCTAGTATCGCTTGATAATAAAGTGACAGCAGCCATGTCTTCCTTTGGTCAAGGGGTGTCTGTTACAGAAGCACAGATGCTAAGAGCTTTCTCAGCTATTTCCAATGACGGTAAGATGTTAGAACCACGTTTTATTAGCCAGGTTTATGATCCTTCTGATAATACGAGCCGTATTAGCAAGACAGAGGTGGTAGGAAATCCTGTCTCAGCCTCTGCTGCTAAAGAAACACGTGATTATATGGTTACAGTTGGTACGGATCCTGAGTATGGAACGCTCTATGCTAAAGGTGAAGGGCCGATTATCAAGGTTGGTGATCAGTCTGTTGCGGTAAAATCTGGTACTGCCCAGTATGCGACTAAGGATGGCGGTTATGCTCAAGGTGAGCATGACTATATCTATTCAGTGGTTGCTATGGTACCTTCTGAGGACCCTCAGTTTACTATGTATGTGACGCTGAAAAAGCCTAAGAAATGGAGCGGTATGTACTGGCAAGACGTGGTCAATCCGGTTATGGAACAGGCTATGTTGATGCAAGATGAGCTGGTCTCTACTTCAGCGGTTAACTCAGCTTCTGCTGAGACTAAGTATAAGATGCCAGACTTTAAAGGGGGAAATGCTGGTGATGCAGCAGTGACCCTGCGTCAAAATCTTGTGCATGTTGTACCGGTTGGTACTGGCAGTAAGGTCAAGGAAAGCTCAGTTAGTCCGGGTACTAATTTGAAGTCTGGTGATCAAGTGCTCTTGTTGACTGATAAGCTGGATAAGTTACCTGATATGTATGGCTGGACTAAGGCTAATGTTGATGCTTTTGCCAAGTGGCAGGGTATAGAGATTAGTTACAAGGGATCTTCATCGGGTAGTGTTGTCAAGCAAAATATCGACTCAGAAACAAAGATTAATAAAGTTAAAAAATTAACGATTACACTAGGAGATTAATATGTTAGTCACATTGATTGGAGCGGGCTTGCTGGCCTTTATACTGACGGTTGTAGGCATGCCTTTCTTCATTAAATTTTATCAGGCCAAAAAGATTGCTGGTCAGCAGATGCATGAAGATGTTAAGCAGCACATGGCTAAAGCCGGTACACCAACCATGGGGGGGACTGTTTTTCTTCTAGTCGCTACCTTGGTGAGTCTGTTGTTGATGGGCTATCAGTCCTTACTAGGCCATCAGACTGGTCCCTTGGGGGCGACGGCTGGTATTTTGTCTGTTATTGTGATTTATGGGATCATTGGCTTTTTGGACGATTTTTTGAAGATTTTTAAAAAAATCAATGAAGGATTGACTCCTTGGCAAAAGATGATTTTACAGATTGCAGCCGGCTTGATTTTTTACTTTTCACACTTACGGCCGAGTGGCACTGACAGTGTCAATGTCTTCGGTTATCATCTTCATTTAGGGCTTTTCTATCTCTTCTTTGTGCTTTTTTGGGTTGTTGGATTTTCCAATGCGGTCAACTTAACAGATGGGATCGATGGCTTGGCTTCTATATCGGTCGTGATTAGCTTGATGGCTTATGGTATCATTGCCTTCGTTCAAAAGCAATTTGATATTTTGGCCTTGATTGTTATCATGATTTTTTCCCTGCTAGGTTTCTTTGTCTTTAACCATAAGCCTGCTAAGGTTTTTATGGGAGATGTTGGTAGTTTGGCTCTGGGGGCTATGCTGGCTTCTTTGTCTATTGTTCTTCGGCAAGAATGGACCTTGTTGGTTATTGGTTTTGTATATGTTTTAGAAACTGCTTCGGTCATGATTCAAGTGACCTATTTCAAATATACTAAGCGTAAATATGGAGAAGGTCGTCGAATTTTTCGTATGACACCATTTCATCATCACCTAGAATTGGGTGGTTTGAGCGGAAAAGGTGGGACTTGGAGTGAGTGGAAGGTTGATGCCTTCCTCTGGTCTTTAGGTGGTCTAACTAGTCTGATTGCCCTAGGTATCTGGTGGCTGGTTAAATAAAGAGTGAAAAGTGTCCAGGAAGGATGCTTTTTCTTCTGTTCTTCCCTATTAGCCTGATATTTTTGATATAATGAGAAGGCTTTTGTACAGTAATGAAAGGGGATTCCCCCTAGTAAATGAGGTTATCATGAGTTTTAAAGACTATAATTTTAAATCATATATCAATGCTGCCCTTCAAAAGATGGGCTTTCAAGAGCCAACCGAGGTTCAGGCGCAGTTAATTCCTGTGATTCGATCAGGGCGAAACCTAGTTGGTGAGTCAAAGACTGGTTCTGGGAAAACGCATACTTTCTTGTTGCCGATTTTTGAAAAGTTGGATGAGGCTAGAGGTGAGGTTCAAGCTGTTATTACCGCACCTAGTCGTGAGTTAGCTAGGCAAATTTATGAAGCTGCTAAAGTGATAGCTGCTGAGTCTAGTCAGGAGATCCGTCTGGTAAATTATGTGGGTGGAACGGATAAACTTCGCCAAATTGATAAATTGCAGGTTAGTCAGCCTCAGATCGTGATTGGGACACCTGGACGAATCTATGACTTGATTAAATCAGGCTATCTAGATGTGCATAAGGCTGAGACCTTTGTCGTAGATGAAGCTGATATGACATTGGATATGGGCTTTTTGGATCATGTTGATAGGATTGCAGCTAGTTTACCCAGTCAGATCCAATTTTTAGTTTTTTCAGCAACCATTCCGCAAAAGTTGCAACCTTTTTTGAAAAAATATCTGACCAATCCTGTTATGGAGAAGATCAAGACACAGACAGTTATTGCAGATACTATAGACAACTGGTTGCTTTCGACCAAGGGGCGTGATAGAAATAGCCAAATTTTGGAAATTTTAAAACAGTTAAATCCTTACATGGCGATGATCTTTGTTAACACTAAGGAACGTGCGGATGATTTGCACCATTATTTGGTCTCTAATGGGCTTAAGGTTGCTAAAATTCATGGGGATATTCCTCCAAGAGAGCGTAAGCGGACGATGAATCAGATCAAGCGACTAGAGTTTGAATATATTGTTGCAACAGACCTAGCTGCGCGTGGTATTAATATTGAAGGGATTAGTCATGTCATTAATGACGCTATTCCCCAAGACCTATCCTTCTTTATTCATCGTGTCGGTCGTACAGGGCGTAATGGTTTGCCTGGTACTGCTATTACGCTCTATCAGCCGAGTGATGATAGTTATATCCGTGATCTTGAAAAGATGGGGATTCGCTTTGTTCCTAAAGTGTTAAAGAATGGTGAATTTCAGGATACTTATGATCGTGATCGCCGAGTTAATCGTGAAAAAGCTTATCAAAAATTAGATACTGAGATGATTGGTCTGGTTAAGAAGAAAAAGAAAAAAATCAAACCGGGCTATAAGAAAAAAATACAATGGAAGGTAGATGAAAAGCGTAAGCGCAACCGTAGAGCTGAGGCTAGGGCTAAGGGACGTGCCCAGCGTAAGGCGAAAAAACAGACCTTTTAAGTCAGTGGCAAAGTTGGACTGAGCAATCTCATCCCTCGTTTGAGGTATGTCTTGGTCAATGAAGCCTATGGTGTGTCGGTGATTGTTTCTAAAAGGGTGGAACATTTGTTCCACCCTTTTATTGGGGAATAGTTCTTAACTATCAGCTGATAAAAAAATGTTACTATTCAAATAGTGTCTGGCGTGTTAGACTTAAAATTAGAAGAATGAAGGAGACAGCATATGCGATTAAAAAAATTACTAGTGTTTACAGTCTTAGTGGGGATAGCTGCAGTGACGCTGGTAGCTTGCTCTTCAAAGGGGTCTAATGCCAGTAAGAAGGAAACTGTGGTCATTGCGACAGATTCGGATACAGCGCCATTTACCTTTCGAGATAAAAATAACAATCCTACAGGATTTGACATAGAGGTTATGAAGGCTGTTTTTAAGGATTCAGATAAGTATGAAGTCAGTTTTGAAACGACTAAATTTGACTCTATTTTATCTGGTATTGATACAGGGCGGTATCAAATTGCAGCTAATGACTTTAATTACAATGAGGAACGTGCTAAAAAATATCTCTTTTCCGACGCTGTTTCTCTCTCTAACTATGCGATTGTAACCAAGTCTGGAACCAAGTATGACAGCTTTGAAGATCTCTCTGGTAAGTCCACAGAAGCTCTGTCTGGTTCTAATTATGCTCAGGCTCTGGAAAAATGGAATGAAGATCATCCTGACAAGGATCTTATTACAGTTAATTATGTGGATGGGAGTACTGGTTTGACATCACGCCTGCAAGATCTGTCTAGTGGTAAAATTGATTTTATTTTTTACGATCAAATCTCATCTACCTATGCTTCAGAAAGCCAAAACTTTAACTTTCAGGTTACCCCGCTTAAGGACAAAATCGGTAGCGATAAGGATGGTAAGGAATACTTCTTATTTGCTAAAACAGAAAAAGGTAAAGAAATACAAAGTTTTGTCAATAAACGTCTGAAGGAATTACGCAAAGATGGAACTCTTAAGAAGCTAAGTGAAAAGTACTTTAAGGGAGATTATGTGTCTTCTTTAAAATGAGATAGAAAGAAGCTATCAGGTCATAGCTTCTTTTTATCTCTTATTTAGGATTAACTATTTTACAGGTCTTATTAGGGGTGGTAAAATGAGAGAATAGCTAAACAGGTAATAGGAGAAAGTATGGCAAACAAGCAGAAAACGTCAGAAAAAGTAACTCGTGTTGATTCTGGTGAGCAAATATTTTGGAAATCAGAACTTGGTAAAACACTGATCTTTTTATTTTTATTTGTGATTAGTATCTTTGTAGGGACTCTGCTATGGAGATTTTTAATTGATTCAGGTATCTACGATGGCTTTGTTAATCTCTTTCCAGAGACTAGGAGTGATAATTTTACAGCTTACTTTAGTATTCGTGAAGTTTTTGCTGCTATTCCTAGTATCATACATTACCTACCGACAACTTTGTGGTTAACTGTGGTTGGGGCTTTGATCGCCTTGGTGCTAGGATTAGTCTTTGCCTTGGTAAAGATTAACCGTGTTCCAGTTCTTTATCAGATTCAAGCGGTCTTTGTTAGCTTTTTGAGGGGGACACCGGTTTTAGTTCAACTGATGATTTCCTTCTTTGGTATTCCCTTGTTTTTACGTTACATGCATGATATGCATGGATGGACAGTTAATGTCAATAAGATTCCTAATTTTATCTATGTTGTCATTGCCTTTGGGTTTAATGAGGCAGCTTATGTGAGTGAAACTCTCCGAGCGGCTATTCAAGCTGTTAGCTCAGGTGAAATCGAAGCGGCTAAGAGTCTGGGGATGACTAATATTCAAATTTATCGTCGAGTGATTATTCCTAATGCAGCTGTTATTGCAACGCCAACGCTTATCAATACGCTGATTGGGATGACTAAGGGAACTTCATTGGCTTTTAGTGCTAGTATTGTAGAAATGTATGCCCAAGCGCAAGTCATTGCCGGTCGTGATTTTCGTTATTTTGAGCGCTATATTGCTGTAGGACTTATTTACTGGTTCTTAAGCATTATTACTGAGAATGTTGGTCGGTATATTGAGAAACGCTTGTCTATTCCAGATCCTGAAGATAAGCTTGTTGAGGAAGGAGATTTGCGCTAATGATTAAGATTACCAACTTAACAAAAGCTTTTTCTGGTCAAAAGGTTTTAGATGGTCTTGATTTAGAAATTAAAAAAGGAGAAGTTATTGCCCTTGTCGGTGCATCTGGTGCAGGTAAGTCTACTTTCTTACGAAGTTTGAATTATTTGGAAGAGCCAGATTCTGGAAAGATTGAAATCGATGATTTCAAAGTTAATTTTGAAACGATTACTAAGGATGAGATTCTGACCTTGCGTCGGAAATTGGCAATGGTTTTTCAGCAATTCAATCTTTTTGAGCGTCGCACAGCCCTAGATAATGTTAAGGAAGGTTTAAAAGTTGTTAAGAAGCTTTCTAATGCTGAAGCGACAGATATTGCCAAGGAGGAATTGCGTAAGGTTGGTCTATCAGATCGGGAAAATCACTATCCCCGTCATTTATCTGGTGGACAAAAGCAGCGGGTGTCTTTGGCACGTGCTCTGGCGATGAAGCCAGATGTTCTTCTTTTAGATGAGCCAACATCAGCGCTTGATCCAGAGTTGGTTGGAGAGGTTGAAAAATCAATTCTCGATGCTGCTAAATCAGGACAAACTATGGTATTGGTTAGTCACGATATGAATTTTGTGGCACAGGTTGCGGACAAGGTTCTGTTTCTTGATAAGGGGCATGTACTTGAGCAAGGAAGTCCCGAAGAACTCTTTAATCATCCTAAGGAAGAGCGGACTAAGGAATTTTTTGCTAGTTACAAAAAATCTTACGTTTGATATAATAAGGAGACTTATTATTTGACTAACCATCAAAAGAGAGGCTAGGCGGTTCTCTCTTATTTTGGTGGTATAAAGGACTGTGGGATGTTAAAAGATATTTTTAGTTTCTATATTCAGGGGTTGATTTCAGCAGTGATTTTTACGGTTTTAGCCCTGATTTTTTGGTTGGTTTATCGCGCACTCAAGCAAAAAGATAAGACAGTGAAGGCCCGTCAAAATGCTCTATATGATGGCATTATGATGGTGATGGTTTCGATTCCGATCTTGTCTTTTGCTTTTTTGGCAATTATCATTATGGTTAAATCGAGTTAGTGACTATTGTTGAATATTTGACAGATGCGATGTAGTGGTTGATGTTAGCCTAACATTGTATAAAAGGAGTATGATTTATGTTGTATGATACATTAATTATTGGATCGGGACCTGCCGGTATGACAGCGGCTCTTTATGCTGGTCGTAGCAATCTTAAAGTTGGGATTGTTGAGCAAGGGGCACCGGGAGGACAGATGAATAATACATCTGATATTGAAAATTACCCTGGTTATGAGGCTATCTCAGGGCCTGAGCTATCCATGAAAATGTATGAGCCCTTAGAAAAATTTGGGGTAGAAAATATTTATGGCATCGTTGAAAGAATTGAAGATCATGGGGACTTTAAGCGCGTGGTAACGGCTGAGGAGCACTATGATGCTAAGACAATTATTCTGGCAACGGGTGCTAAGCACCGTCTCCTTGAGGTACCTGGTGAAGATACTTATAATAGTCGTGGTGTATCCTATTGTGCGGTTTGTGATGGTGCTTTTTTCCGTGACCAAGAGCTTTTGGTCGTTGGTGGCGGCGACTCAGCTGTTGAGGAGGGACTTTATCTGACTCAATTTGCTAAAAAAGTAACGATCGTTCATCGCCGTGATGAACTCCGTGCTCAAAAGATTCTTCAGGACCGTGCCTTTGCTAATGAAAAGGTCGATTTTATCTGGGATTCAGTAGTTGAAGCAATCAAGGGTGATGATGTCAAGGTTCGCTCGGTAGCTATCAAAAATGTTAAGACTGGACAAGTGACTAATCATGATTTTGGTGGTGTTTTCATCTATGTTGGTTTAGATCCTGTTTCAGGTATGGTAGCTGACTTAGGTATTACTGATCAAGCAGGGTGGGTCATTACTGATGAGAAAATGAGGACCAGTCGCCCAGGTATTTATGCGATCGGAGACCTTCGTCAAAAAGATTTGCGGCAAATTACAACAGCTGTTGGTGATGGTGCCATCGCTGGCCAAGAGGTTTATAATTATATTGCCGAATTGGGCTAAGTTTGCAGGATTGTCTGGCAAAGCCTTTGTTTAACGGGTATCTTTGAGCATCCCATCTGGGGGTGCTTTTTTCTTATTGTTGGAATTGTGCTATAATATGACCTATACTTTAGAAGGAGAAAAGGATTTGAACCTTTAGCCTGTCTGGGCTAGTAGGGACAGATTGAGAGTTGAAATGTCAGAACAACATACAAACGAGGCAGATGCTGAGACAGAGAAAAATGGTATGGATCGGGGATTGACCAACCGTCATGTCCAGATTATTGCCATTGCTGGAACTATTGGGACAGGACTCTTTCTGGGAGCTGGGAAGTCCATTCACCTGACGGGGCCTTCCATTGTCTTGGTTTATATCATCACAGGAATTTTTATGTACCTGATGATGCGAGGAATTGGGGAGATGCTTTTTCAAGATCCCGACCAACATACCTTTATTAACTTTATTACCAAGTACTTGGGACAGGGCTGGGGCTATTTCGCTGGCTGGTCCTACTGGATATCCTTGGTACTCTTAGGGATGGCAGAGTTGACTGCCATTGCTAAATATGTTCAATACTTCATTCCCAGCGCTCCCAGTTGGCTGATTCAGTTGGTCTTTCTCTTGATCCTCTGCGGAGTCAATGTTGTCGCCGTAGCTGTCTTTGGTGAAGTAGAGTTCTGGTTTGGGATGATTAAGATCATTGCTATTCTAGCCTTGATTGCAACAGCTATTTTTATGGTGCTGACTGGCTTTCAGACTCCGGTTGGCCACGCTAGTCTCACCAATATTTTCCATGGTTTTAAGTTTTTCCCTTTAGGAATTGATCATTTTTTTATGGTCTTCCAAATGGTCTTCTTCGCCTATCAGGCTATTGAGTTTGTCGGGATTACAACATCTGAAACTAAGAACCCTAGAGAGGTTCTGCCTAAGGCCATTCATGCTATTCCAAGTCGAATTATGTTCTTCTATGTAGGAGCCTTGATTGCTATTATGTCAATCTTCCCTTGGAGGCAGCTGCCTGATGACCAGTCTCCTTTTGTTATGGTATTTAAGTTAGCCGGTGTCAACTGGGCAGCTGCTCTTATAAACTTTGTAGTTTTGACAGCAGCAGCTTCCTCCCTCAATTCTATGCTCTATTCCAGCGGCCGCCACCTCTACCAATTGGCTAGAGAAACGCCTGCCTTAGATCGCTACCAACTTAATCGTTTGTCTCGAACTAATGTCCCGCAAAATGCTATCTTTACCTCAGCTGGATTTATGGTTATTGCGGCCATTCTCAGCGTAGTTCCCTGGATTTCTGATAGTTTTACTGTTATCACCTCATCTTCTTCAGGGGTTTATATTGCTATCTATGCCCTTACTATGCTGGCCCATCTACGTTATCGCAAATCGCAAGACTTTATGGCGAATGGCTTTCTCATGCCAGCCTATAAGGTGCTTAACCCCTTGACTATTGCCTTCTTTGGCTTTATCTATTTGTCACTCTTTCTGCAACAGTCAACCTTTATTGGAGCAGTCGGCTCGACCCTTTGGATTTTGGTCATGGGAACCATTTGTCAAGTGGTTATGCGTAAAAGCAGCACAGTCTCGGATATAAGATGAACAACGTTTATAAGATTAGATCATCTTTAGTCGTTTGAGAAATGTCTATCACTTGCCTAGTGGCTAAACAGTCCAGTATAAAGATAGGAATATGTCCTAAGTTAAGGACACCCGCTACTAGGTAAATCTGTTAAATATAGATGTGCGAATGAGTCTTGGCTTTCATCCAAGGCTTTTTTATTTAGTATAAAAGTTTAAGAAGAGTGCAGTGATATTACTTTGTAGACTAGTCTTTTTTGAATGTTTAAATAGGCAGATATGGACAAATCCTGTGGGCAGAATATTTAGTGAATTTGCTTATAGGTTGGTGGAGAAAGATAACTTGAGGTTTGAAAATCTTTGCCTTAGCGCTAGTTTTCCTATTTATGTTATAATAGTCACAAATTTTAAAGGAGTTTTCCGATGTATAAGGACGACAGTTTGACCTTGCATACAGACCTTTATCAGATCAATATGATGCAGGTCTATTTCAACCAAGGGATTCATAATAAAAAGGCTGTGTTTGAGGTTTATTTTCGAAAAGAGCCTTTTGCTAATGGCTATGCGATTTTTGCTGGTTTGGAGCGAATTATTGATTATCTCAATCATTTGACCTTTTCAGAAACCGATTTAGCTTATTTGAAAGATTTGGGCTATCCTAAGGATTTCTTAGACTATTTGGAAAATCTTGAGATAACCTTGTCCGTCAGAGCGGCTAAGGAAGGGGACTTGGTCTTTGCCAATGAGCCTATTGTTCAGGTAGAGGGACCGTTAGCCCAGTGCCAGCTGGT
This sequence comes from Streptococcus sp. ALY_211, assembly GCF_058314555.1. Classification (NCBI taxonomy): domain Bacteria; kingdom Bacillati; phylum Bacillota; class Bacilli; order Lactobacillales; family Streptococcaceae; genus Streptococcus; species Streptococcus sp. ALY_211. The sequence continues at coordinate 71,556 of NZ_JBZFUN010000004.1, forward strand.
CGAAACAGCCATTTTAAATATTGTTAACTATCAGACCTTGATTGCAACCAAGGCTGCACGGATTCGATCAGTTATTGATGATGAACCGCTCCTAGAGTTTGGAACACGTCGTGCCCAAGAAATGGATGCAGCTATTTGGGGCACACGGGCAGCGATTATTGGTGGGGCAGATGCGACTTCCAATGTTCGGGCGGGTAAACTTTTTGATATTCCTGTGTCAGGGACTCATGCCCATGCCTTGGTTCAGACCTTTGGCAATGATTATGATGCTTTTAAGGCTTATGCTGAGACTCATAAGGATTGTGTCTTCTTAGTTGATACTTATGATACACTTCGTTTGGGTGTTCCTGCTGCTATTCGTGTCGCTAAAGAGTTTGGAGATCGTATTAATTTTAAGGGTGTTCGCTTGGACTCGGGCGACCTGGCTTATCTCTCCAAAAAAGTACGCAAGCAGCTAGATGAAGCAGGCTTCCCAGACGCTCAGATCTATGCTTCTAATGATCTGGATGAAAATACTATTCTCAATCTCAAGATGCAAAAAGCCAAGATTAATGTTTGGGGAGTTGGAACTAAGCTAATCACAGCTTATGATCAGCCAGCGCTAGGAGCGGTTTATAAGATCGTTGCTTTGGAGGATGATCAGGGAGTGATGCAAAATACGATCAAACTGTCTAATAATGCTGAGAAGGTCTCGACTCCGGGTAAGAAGCAGGTTTGGCGGATCACTAGTCGTGAAAAGGGGAAATCAGAAGGGGATTATATCACTTACCATGATGTTGATCTTAACCAAGTTGAGGAACTCAAGATGTTCCATCCAACTTATACTTATATCAGTAAGATGGTGACAAACTTTGATGCTGAGCCCCTCCTGGTAGATATCTTTGATCGGGGACGTCTAGTTTATGAGTTGCCAAGCTTGGCAGCTATTAAAGCTTATTCTAAGGAGAAACTAGATGATCTTTGGGATGAGTATAAGCGGGTGCTCAATCCTCAGGATTATCCTGTCGATCTGGCTCCAGATATTTGGCAGGATAAGATGGACTTGATTGATACCCTGCGTAATAAAGCGAATCAGATGCACTTGGATTAAGAATGGGAAAATCTAGAAGGAGTTGTCATGACTTTACAAGAAACTATTATTAAAAGGTTAGGGGTCAAGCCAGAGATTGATCCCAAGGAAGAAATTCGTCGATCTGTAGATTTTCTTAAGGATTACATGAAAAAGCATCCTTTTTTGAAAACTTATGTACTAGGTATTTCTGGTGGGCAGGATTCTAGCCTGGCCGGTCGCTTGGCTCAGCTAGCTATGCAGGAGTTGCGCCAAGAGACGGGTGATGATAGTTACCAATTTATTGCTATTCGCTTGCCTTATGGCGTCCAGTCAGATGAAGCGGATGCTCAGCGTGCACTAGACTTTATCCAGCCGGATCTGTCTCTTGTTATTAATATCAAGGAAGCTGTCGATGGGCAAGTGAGTGAATTAGCCAAGGCTGGTATAACGGTTTCTGATTTTAATAAGGGTAATATCAAAGCGCGTCAGCGGATGATTACTCAGTATTCTGTAGCGGGAGAAAAGCAAGGGGCAGTCATTGGGACAGACCATGCGGCTGAAAATATTACGGGCTTTTTCACTAAATTTGGTGATGGTGGTGCGGATATTTTACCTCTTTATCGTCTCAATAAGCGCCAGGGAAAGGCGCTTTTGGCAGAGTTGGGTGCTGACAAGGCTCTGTATGAAAAGATTCCAACGGCTGACCTTGAAGAAGATAAACCGGGTATTGCAGATGAAGTTGCCCTTGGGGTGACTTATCAAGCTATTGATGATTATTTGGAAGGAAAATCGGTTAGTCAAGAGGCTAGGGAAAGGATTGAAAGCTGGTGGTATAAGGGGGAGCATAAGCGTCATCTTCCTATTACTATCTTTGATAATTTTTGGAAGTCCTAATATTGGAAATACCAAAAATGGTTTATAAGAGAGTAGGAGAACAAAACCATGATTTTGTTATCCTACTCTCTTTTTTCTTCTTGCTCATGAAAGAGTTGCATGTTATACTAACAGTAAGTTACTAGACTAATCATTTATTGGGGAGGGTACATGTTTTCAGCAGAAAAATTGAAGCGCCGTCGTCAGGAGCTGGGGTTATCCCAGGCTGATGTGGCTAGAGAGCTAGGAATTTCCAGACCGTCTTACTTTAACTGGGAAAATGGTAATACTAAGCCTAATCAGAAAAATTGGCAAAAGCTGAGTCAAATTTTAAAGGTCAGTCCGTCTTTCTTTTTATCTGAACATGAGATTGTGGAAACGTATGTTCAGCTCAGCAAGAGCAATCAAAAGAAAACACTCGACTATGCTAATGCGCTCTTGGCCAATCAAAATCAGATGATTGGGACATCCTCCAAGCAGCTCTATGCGTATAAGGTCTATGAGCGTCTATCAGCTGGTACAGGATTTAGTTATTTTAATGATGGAAACTATGATGAGGTCTTCTATGATGAGGAGTTGGATCATGACTTTGCCTCATGGGTCTTTGGCGATTCTATGGAGCCTACTTATCTCAATGGCGAAGTGGTCTTGATTAAGCAATCAGGCTTTGACTATGACGGGGCTGTCTATGCTGTTGAGTGGGACGGGCAAACCTATATCAAGCGTGTCTATCGTGAAGAGTCTGGTCTCCGCCTGGTTTCTATCAATAAAAAATATGCGGATAAGCTAGCTCCCTATGATGAAAATCCCCGTATTGTCGGCAAAATCGTGGGAAATTTTCTACCGATTCAGCAATCATGAGAAAAGAGTTTGGGACAAAAGTTCAAATATGTTGGTATTATTCTAAATTTACTAGATTAACTCAGTGGTTGGGAGACTTGCTAATTTAGTCAGTTTATTAGGTTCTTTAGCACGAATAACTACTGTTGGTTGGTCTATCTTATTTTGGGGTATCTTACTATTTTTAGAATGCGTCAACAATCCACTGTGCATAGGAGAGATGACAAAATCACCTGCACAATTAATTGTGCAGGTGATTTATTTTTACATGCTGATTTACAAGGATTAGCATGTAGAGACCACAATTCAGATGTATCATAATAATAATTTAGACTATGCTAATAAATAATGTACGATGACTTGTTTTATTTATTATCGGAATCGTGCAAAATCATGATTCCGCTCTCACATTACAGTGGACAAGGAGTCTAAGAATTAAATGCTGATGACTAGTTGATACTTTTATCTGGAAACAAAGTATGAATTTTCTGAAGGTACTTTTTACTTATATCAAAGCTAATTGCTATAAAAAAGATTTAATAATAACCATATCTTATATAAGATAACTTTCTTATAGAGTCTAATTGCTCTTCCACCTTATCGGTTAAAATAATGTTATTATCCCTAATTACTCCAGATAACTCTATGTTAAAATGGCTAAGAATTGTTGGGATTGGTGATTTCTGTTTCTCAAGTTCTTGTTTATAACTTAATAACAATTTTTGTAAAGGCTCACTACCGTCTATTTCTGTTATTTCTATCATTATAGATTCAAGTAAGTCTAATGCATTGTCCCGTTTCTCTTTGCTACCAGAAAACCATTTTAACTTCAGCATAAAATGTCCTCCTATTCAAAAATACTCTTTCATTTTATCAAAAATATATTGGGATTAGACAACAAAATATAAAGGGCTGAGCATAAAGAAACGCTCGGCCCGATTTTCTGAGGAACTTACTCCTGCATTGTTTTTCTTGCTTGAATTTCAATATTTGATTAGCAGCTAAACCATAAAGAACTAGATGAACTATTGATAAAATACAATACATATCTCCACTCTCTAGCTATTAACGTTTCCTCAAAGAATAGTAAATTTCTAAAATCATAAATATTAGAAAAATAACTTCAGGGTTGACTAAATTGGTATGAAATTTGGTATAGGAATAATAATTAAATAAAACAGTGACTATAAAACCAATAATAACTGTTATCAACTCCAGTTGCAAATAAAACTTACTATTCTTATTTTCTAATACCATTTTCCAATTAATAATAGCATCAACTAATAGTATTAATATTGCAATCATAGAAACGTCCACTAATCTATTTGTTTCATTATAATTTAGTAATAGACGAATAAGCAGTAGGCCTATTAAAGCAAATATTAATAAAAGATGGCTTCTTCTTTTTTTCAATACTTTCTCCTTTTGTATAATACATTTTCTCAGATAAAAATAACCCCTATTCGCCTTTTTTATTTTTTCTCCTTGATCAGACAACAGCACACCTAAATTTTTAAAACAAACGCACACGTCTATTCCCTGAACGGTCGAAATAAGAATTATGATAACAACAGAATATTTAGGACAAGCATTAAGCTTTGGCTTTACTTATTCTTGTTTCTTCTCTTCAGCTCTTTATAAAGTTCGACAGCATTCCAAAAAAAGATGAGTAAGGTGGCAACAAAAAGTAGCCAATAGACCTCATTACCATCATCAATTTTAGTATCTAATGCTTTATATGCTAGTGCAAGAAGTCCTACAGTTAAGGCAATTAATGCACCAATAATTTGCTGAAGTGTACTAAAAATTAATAAGGGCTCAAGTCTTGCTTCCAATTTTGCCCTAAATGGTCAATTTTAGCAACTTTTTTCAAATTCAACTAGCCATGGCATAAAATTGTGGGTGACCCAACTCAAAAATAAAGCAGCAGCTTTTAAACAGCTACTGCCTTACTACAAAGGTTAATGATTCGATGAAGGATGTTGGAAATACCTCAATTCACTGATATTCCTTATATTCTACAAGATAAAGGAAAGGACTAGACAAGCCAAAACTAAGCTTACAGAAATATCATCACTACGAAATATGCCAATTACCCCAATATCATTAAAAAGGATAAATCTATTTTTCTTCTCACTTACCTTTAACCAACTGAAATAATAAAATCAATAGACCTAGTAGACCTAATAAGTTAAGAACATAAGGCACTGGGGGGAGCTCCCTAAAAAGGTTTCTTAATGCTATAACCAGCAAAAATAATAAAACCAACTTTCCAGTGAATAAAGTCATTTTATGATTTTTCATATCAACAAAAGGTAGCATAACCTACAGCTGCTCCAGACCAGCCTCCTAGGGCTGATCCAGTTACTGTGCCAACAATAGGTAATGTAACTGTACCAACTCCCATGCCACTTACATATCCTAAGCCTGCTGATCCTGCTGTCCCAACTACACACTTAACAATACCTTTTTTCTTTCCACCTTCAACGGCAGCAAGCTCTTGGTTATCCATCATGTCAAATTTATCAATAGTCATTGTAGTCATAATAATCTCCTTTTTAAATTTAAAGATTTTGTCTGCTTGGCCAAGCGGCACCTATAGTATAACCCAAATATCATTCCGTGCACGCCTATGTCCTAAATAGCTTTAATTTCACCCTAAATGGTTAAAGTCGCAATTTATTTTGACCATTCAGGGTGAAAAATCGACCGTTCAGGGAGTCGCGTTATATAATTAACATATGATAGGGCTATAAAAGCGAAAGAAGATAAATTTTAATTAAAAATGATGTCACGAAAAACTCAACTGGCAACACCCAGTTGAGTTTTTCGATCTAGAATGATCTCTCACTCTCTTTAGTTGTTTTAGTCTATGGGTAATTGAAGTTGGGAATGAGCAAGGTCTATAGTTATCTGATAATTACTATTATCTCTTATGGTATGCTCAAAGTCTGTTGTATAAAGGACTAGGCGCAGCTGGTCTCCTTCTTCTAACTGATAGATACTAGGTTGGAGCTCAAAAGTGAGATCTAGACATTGATCTGCTGGGACCTCTTGGATATTAAGAAGGGAGGTGCGGTTTTGCAAGTTGAGGGAGGCTTTTGAAATCACTCGCCAGTCGTCTTGTTTAAAGGGGAGCTCCATACAATGTTCGATCATATAGTACTGCCCATTATCGATCCCTTTTGCTTCTTTGATTTGGGGAGTGTCTTGGTAGCGTTTCTTAGCCCCAAAATCTAGAAGTTGAGCTGAAATCAGTCCTTTTGGGCTTGATGACTTGAGTCTGAGATTTAGGATAGGACGACCATTGAGACGTATCGCTTCTTTAACATTAATATCAATGGTTAGCTGGTTGCACTTGCCTTTAAACAGGGCCGATTTGAAGGTGTGGTAGTCTTTGGAGAAAGTCTCGAATAGATCTTGTGCGTAGTGGTTGCCAATGCTATCCTCCCGATCGCCTAGAGGATAGTTGATGGCAGTGTTACTGCCGAATCCTTCTAAGACCTTCCAGGTTTGTTCCTTTTGATTGTCCTGCCAAATCACTTCTGGGAGCTGATAATGATTATCTAGGTCAAGGAGTTTTTTGGATAGGAGAGCATTCATGCTTTCACGAAAGTCTATGGACTGCCAATTATTCATGTAGACATGCATGCCATTATGGAGAAAGAGATGTTTTGGGAGGTTGCTTGGTAAAGCACGGAAGAATTGATAAGCGTGCAGAGGTTTCACATTCCAGTCCTGACTACCATGAACCATGACTACCTCGGCTTGGACTTTATCAGCGTGAGCGACATAGTTACGTTCCTGCCAAAATTGACTGTAGTCTCCGGTTTGTCGATTTAGTTCTTGGGTCATCTTGCTCAGGTAGCCTTGGTAGTGGTCATTGTGACGTAAGTAATCGCCTGCCAGGAGATTACGAGAATAGGTGTATTCAGTCAGGACATCTAAGTCCTCACCAGGGTAGCCTCCTGGGCTGGAGACCAGTCCATTTTCTCTATAGTAGTCGTACCAAGATGAGATACCTGCTTCTGCAATGATAACTTCTAATCCCTCGACAGCTGTAGTGGCTAGGGCAATAGACATGGTACCTAGATAGGAGATACCAGTAGTGGCCACTTTAGCATTGGTCCAGTCGGCGATGACCTGATAATTTTTCTTTAGACTGGTATAGGCATTGGCTTTACCATTGAGCCAGTCGATAACAGCTCGATAGGCTGTGACTTGTTGGTAGTCACCGCTGGTCATCAGGCCTTGAGAGGCCTTGGTACCAATGCCAGAGACGTAGATATTAGCAAAACCACGTGCTAGTAGGTAGTCATTGAGTGTATAGTTAGCGATATGAGTAAAGGTCTCTAGGTGATCGTCGATGGGAACGTGACTCTTGGTATAGGTCGGTTCTGGGATAGAAATCGGTTCGATCGGGATAGTACCACTTGGTTTGATAGTAAGCTCACCAGTCATTTGGTGCATTTTTTTGTCGTTAGCAACGGGATTGGTCCCTTGATGATAAGGGCTTGCAGTCAGGATGACGGGAACCTTGTGGCTAGTCTTGGGGCGGATGATATGGACACGTATTAGGTCTGGTTGGCCGTCCTGATCACTGTCGATACCAGTCTCGACGTAGACGACTTCACGGATGACTTGACTGATATCAAAGCTGGCTAAGCTCTTACCATTAAAGTAATGGTAGTGGTTATCAAGAGGTATTAACCCTTGACTGACTAATCGATCCAGCAGGGTCATACCTGTTTTTTGCCTGGTTGCTAAGAGTTGATGGAGATTTAGAAGCAGGCTATCTTTGTGATAATGGATGGGGAAGTTAATTTCTTGAATGAACTCCATGCTGTCTTCAAAGTCAACATGAGGGACAAATTCCAGAAGTTGCAGTGCCACGGTGTAGAAAATCTCTGGGCTTAGTTCTAAGTCTGATCGCAGAAAACTCAACAGATCCATAGTGGGGTGGGCAATTAACTGGCTAATAGGGATTTCTGGATCGGGATAATTAAAGAAAAAACGATTGAGGAAGGCTTCGAGGTTGCTTTTGGGATCTTGATCTAATTGATAAGGAAAGCCAAGCTCCTCTAGCTCTTTGAGAGCTGTGTCGGCTTGGGTTGGTAGATAGGAAAATTGATTATAACGCATAATGTCCTCCCTGTGTATCAGGTTTTTCTTACTGTAATAGCTTTACTTTATCAATTATACTTGATAAAATGGTAACTGTCTAAAACTTGAAAAGAAGAAGGGAATGACTAGACATATGAATGAATTTTTTAAAGAGGCCTTGACACATCAAGCGCTGTTGAATTATGTAACGGAAGTTATCGCTACGGCCTTGATGGTGATGCTAGGAAATGGAGCCGTTGCGAATGCAGAACTGAAAGGAACTAAGGGTAGTGGAGCCGGTTGGTTAATGATTGGCTTTGGTTATGGTTTTGCTGTTATGATGCCAGCGCTTATGTTTGGTACAGTATCAGGTAACCACATTAATCCAGCCTTTACGATCGGATTGGCAACAGCTGGTTTGTTTGATTGGACCTTTGTTCCTGGCTATCTCCTTGCTCAGTTTATCGGAGCCATCCTTGGTCAAACTATTTTGGTTTATGCTCTGTCAGCTTATTTCCAAAAAACAGAAAATCCAAATAGTATTCTAGGCTCATTCTCAACAATCTCTGCATTAGATGATGGCAGTGTTGAAAGTCGTCGTCAGTCCAAGATCAATGGCTTTATTAATGAATTTGTTGGTTCATTTGTCTTGTTCTTTGGGGCTTTGGCATTGACTAAGAATTATCATGGAACCGAAATGATTCGTGATCTAGCTATTAAGCAAGGAACTACTTATACGGAAGCTATGAATAGTGTTAATGCTCAGGCTGGTCCTATCTTCTCAGGGTCTATTGAAGGTGCTCATATTGGTCTTGGATTCTTGGTCGCAGCTCTTGTTATTTCACTTGGTGGTGCGACAGGTCCTGCCCTTAATCCGGCGCGTGACCTTGGTCCACGTTTGGTTCACCATTTTATGCCGGTGACAGTCCTTGGTAAGCACAAGGGTGACTCTAAATGGTGGTATGCTTGGGTGCCTGTTGTAGCGCCTATCCTTGCCGGTATTATTGCGGCAGCAGCCTTTAAGGCACTTTACCTATCTTAATGATATAAATAAAAAGAGTGGGATAAAAATCATCTCTGAATGATTGATTTCTATCCCACTCTTTTTGTGCTGTATAAAAGGTCTGGTTTAATATTGGAGATAAGATTTTATAAGGTTGGATAAGATACGTTTCGGTGGGTATTTAGGCTTGCTAAAGCTATTACTTGTTTGACTAAACTGTGCTTTTCCTATACATTAATTAAATAGATAGGGCTGAGAACTTTTGTCTCAGCCTTATCTATTTATTAGTTGCTTTTTACTAGTGTTTTGATAGAGGTTGGCGCTTGATGAGGGAAGAGCGGATCAGCATAACTCCTGTGAAGATAACGATACCAATAATAAGAGTTTTTAGGGCATTGATGTCAATACTGGTCAGGAATTTAACCGCTAAGAGAACTCCGGCCACTCCTCCGATGACGATGCCAGCAAAACCAGTCCAATTAACCCGATCTTCCTTGATAAATTGGCTACTAGAAGCAACCATGATCATAGCAGCGTCCAGCATCATTACTGGCATGGCGATGACTGGGCTGAGTCCCATGAGAGAAAAGAAGATTAATTCTGGTGCGTAGTTTCCTAGCCCCATGGTCATGAGAATACCGATAATAAAGTTGTATACAACCCCTATGATCAACCAGACGCCATGGAGACCATGAACAGCATCTGATAAGTTTCCTCCTGGATTTGATACCATACGATAGATCATGATGATGGCTGCTATGATTAGTAGGCTTCCTAGAATAGCTTGGACTAGGCGCTCGTTCCAGTTCTTGGTTAAGCGGGTTCCAAAAAGGGCACCAATAAAAGAAGCAGCAGCCATTGAAATCAAGGTCAGGGGCTCAACTCTGACAGCAGTGATAAAGCAGAGGGCTTGTACAATAACAGGGATGACATGGACAGTATTCATGGTACCTGGGAGCTTGCTATCATCGTCATTGATTTTGGTGATTTTTAGCAAGGTCGTCGTGGTTGCAAAAGAGCCAATACCTAGTGTATCTAGCATATCGGTTAAAAAACCTATCCATAGACCTGTAAAGAATCGGCTAAAGACATTGATTTTTTTGTGCTTAATATGGAAGTAAAAGCGCAGGATGATAGCCAGCATGGAGATAACCAAAAGGGCTTGGATGAGGTGTAAAATGATATCTTTATTCATAGTATAAGTTTACAGAAAAAACAGCTAATAGTAAACTCTTTTTTTAGCTGCACAATATTTCTTGTCAAATAAGATCATTTTGACTACAATGGAACTAATAGTTGGGGGGCATAGGCTAGTGCTCTTTATGCCTGCTAGAAATTTAATAAAGGATAGAATAATTATGACACTATTTGATGGTATCCGTTTATCAGCTCCTTTCTTGCGTGTGAACAATCGTGAGATCAATACTCGCTTTTACCGTGACCAACTTGGCTTTAAAGTCATCAAGGAAGAAAGTGCTATGGTCTTTTTTGGTGGTCATGTTGAGAAGGAAGTACGACTGGTTACAGAAGAGTCTCCATCGTTTACTGTTCGAGAGGTAGAGGGAACAAAAAAGTTACAGACGATTTTTGTTAGAGTGTCCGATCCCAAGGAGATTGAGGCTCTCTTAGCGAGAGGAATTGCTTATACTCAACTCTATAAAGGTGAGCATGGCTACGCTTTTGAAATCTTTTCTCCAGAAAACGATCGTTTTGTTCTTCATGCTGAGGATGATGTAACTAATTTGAAAACTGTAGATGGTGAGGAGCTTAGTTTTGCTGCTGGAGATGATACTTTTGAAGGCTTGTCGGCCTTTAGTATAGACCGTCTGGTTCTCAATGTTGCTCAATTAGACAAAGAAACTGCTTTCTACGATTTATTTGATGGTGTAGATGTTTTACCAGAATTGGTGGAAGCTCAGGGTGAGGATCTTGCCGCTGCTCCCAGTGAGGTTTGGGATCTCGAATTGATCGAATATCAAGTGGAAAAGGATTATGATTTATCGGCCCTGAGAGATTATCTGCTTGATCATGGTCAAGAAGTTTACTTAGATCGTGCCCAACGTGTCCTTGTTGTAAGCGCTCCTAATCAGATAGAGGTATGGTTTAATAAATGAAAGCTATTTTAGATAAAATTGAATCACAAATTCAGGCTGGTATCTATCGAGGTGCCAGCCTGGCGCTTTATGATGGTGAGTGGCAGGAATACTATTTAGGAACTCAAGATGGCCATCGAGCGGTAATACCTGACTTAAATTATGATTTGGCTAGTGTTTCCAAAGTGGTTGGTGTTGGGACGGTTGTGATTGAGATGATTGATAAAGGGATGCTGGCATTAGATCAACCCTTGCATTTCTATTATCCCGATTTTAAGCAGGAAACAGTAACGATTCGCCAGCTGCTAACCCATACCTCAGGTATTGATCCTTTTATTCCCAATCGTGATCAGCTAGATTCTGACGAGTTAAAAGCTGCTATAGGTGAGATTAGGGTGACTGATGATTATAGCTTTCGCTATACGGATATTAATTTTATACTGCTGGGCTTTATGCTAGAACATATGACAGGCATGGATCTGGATCAGCTCTTTTATGAACGTGTTTTTGCACCCTTTCACATGACCCGTACCCAATTTGGTCCGGTTGATCAGGCCGTTCCCACTCTCAAAGGGGGTCCTGAGGGTTTTGTGCATGATCCTAAGGCAAAGATTTTGGGAAACCATATTGGCTCTGCTGGTCTCTTTTCTACGATCAAGGATCTGGAATACTTTTTAGACCATTATCTCTCTGGAGATTTTGCCCGTTTTCTCAATCATAACTTTGCGCCATCTGGGGATAAGGAGCGTAGTTTGGCTTGGGATAAGCAAGGGGATTGGTTATTACATACTGGTTATACGGGAACCTTTATCATGTACCACCGTCAGGCACAAAGGGCTGTTATTTTTCTTTCCAATCGTACCTATGATAAGGATGAACGTGCCCAGTGGATTATGGATCGCGATGAGTTGATTGCTGTTATTAAAGAAGAACTTAGTAGACAGTAAGGGATATTTAATTTTTGTAGTCAATAAAATGATTAAAGAGATTATGAAATTTTTTATTTTCTTTCATAATCTCTATTTTAATAATTATTATTCTTTGAATTTTCTAAATAGTTTTCTTTTCTGGGAAAAAGAAAGGCTAGTACTAGTAAGAACAGCAATGGCAATAACCACAGTTTATATATTGAAATATATGCATTTGACATATTTGGTAAGTTGTAAACCGAAAGATTATTTAATCGGGAAGTTACCATAGACATAAATACAGAAACTCCAAAAACAGAACCAATTTGTCTAACAACACTAATAACGCTTTGAGAAGCAGTTAATATTTCTCCTGAAAAATCTGAAGCCGCCAAAACATTTATTGGTCCAGCAATAATACCGAAGCCAATCCCTAAGATAAATGTTGCCAGGGTAATGGATGAAATTTTAGTAGCATCACAATGTGTTAGTAAATAATAGGATAACAAAATCGAGAACAAACCAACAAAAACTAACAATCTTGGACCAAGTTTATTAATCAGTAAACTTCCCACACCCCCGAATAAAAAGACTGTAATTGACATTGGTAGTAAAATCAAAGCAGCATCCAGCTCAGTTTTATTTAAAACAAGAGTAAGATAGGTTGGTAAAACGACAATAACTCCAATATAAAAAAATTGAGCAACGAAAGCGATTGACGAAGATACTGTGAAGACTTTCTTTTTAAAAAGTCCTAAATCAATCATAGGATAATCCACATGATTTTCCACACCAATAAATAGTACAATGGAAACAAGGGCAATAACTAAACAAGTTAAAGTTTTCGAATCACTGATCCCCCACTCTCTATATTTAATCAAGCCTAAAGTTGTTGCGAAAAGTCCCAACATAGAAATAAAACTGCCAAACCAATCTGTTTTTATATCTAAAACTTTCTCTACAGCTTTATATGAAATAGCCAATAGAATAATAGCAACGATAGCAATTGGGATGTTAATAAAGAAAATCCAATTCCAAGATAAGTTATCAGTAATAACTCCCCCCAGAGTAGGACCAATCGCAGCAGCACCCCCTTGAGTCAGCCCTAATGCCGCCACCACCTTAAACCTATCTTCAACACTCCAGGTTGAAATTCCTAAAGAATTACCAACTGGTAATAAAATAGAGGCTCCAAAACTAGCAATTATTCTGCCACTAATCAACTGATAAAAACCATTAGATAACCCTGAAAGCAAGCTACCTATTCCAAATAATAGAAATGCAATAATTAATAATTTCTTTTTACCATAAATATCTGCCAATCTGCTTAAGGGAATTGTAAAAGTTGCAAATACAATCGTATAAGCATTCAAAGCCCAAGATAACTTATCTGTACTGACATTTATCCCTACTTTAATTGCAGGTAAAGCAATATTCATAATCGTTGTATCCAACATGACCAAAAAGATACCGAGACACATTGCAGTTGTCAACATTACTTTTTTTAACATAGAACCCTCCTTAAAAATGAGTTATCACTCATGTTTTTAATGATATATCTTCTAGGGGTGATTGTCAATAAAAACATGAAAAAACACTCATATTTTTGAGTGGGTGATAACTTGGTTTTTTTTGAAAATATGATAGTATAACAGTTAATATAGTTAAATAATATTATTGATAAAGTGGGTGTAGAAATGGTAAACGAAGTGAGAATTCCCTCTCAGAAAAGGAGTATTGATAAGTTAAATAGAATATTAGAGACATCGAAACAACTCTTCTCTGAAAAAAATTACTTTAATGTCACAACAAATGAAATTGCAAAAGAGGCGGGTGTATCTATAGGTACTTTATATTCTTATTTTTCTGATAAAGAAGCAATTTTAATATCATTGCTAGATGATTATAATAGTACATTTATCCGTTTATTTGATGATATTAATAATCAAGACTTTCTAAATTTATTTAAAAAAGATCCTAGACAATGTTTAGAGATCTTGGTCGATAAATTGGTAGAAAATGAAAATGAAGATTTTCATACTCAAATTGAAATGCTAGCATTGACGATACCTAAAGTTAAACTAATATTAAAAGAGCACAATTCCAAAGTGAAAGATTTAACATATCAATGCTTTTTATATTATACTGGTTGTAGAGAAAGTCAAAGGTTAAAGGTTCTTTCTGGGGTAATTTTTGATTTTATTTCATCTATTGTAGATGAATTGTTGTATTTTGAGCGCTCAAAAGAGGAGCAAGAACTATTGAGATCAACTGGTATAGATTGTATAATGCTTATTATTAATAATACGATTGAACTAGGTATAAGAAAATAATTTATAGAGATTTGTAATTCTCAGTATGATATTATCTCAATTTTATAAATTGCTAACAGACGGTTTGTTTTAACTTTTAATTTTATAAATAAGAGTTATGATCTAGAGAGTTTGCTACATTCATGATCCTCATAAGTTGGTTTGTGGATATTTATCACTCATTCGACTATATAGTACGATTTATAAACATAGCAAAAAGACTTTGCCATTAAGTTAGGCAAAGTCTTTTTGCTGATAGCTTCTATTTTGCTTGTCCTGAGAGAGCTTCAGCAGCGTCATCCATTGAGAGGACTTCATGGAAGACACGTTGTGTCAATTCAGTCTTTTGTTCCTTAGTCAGGTACTTAGTGTTGACACAGTATCCAGAGATACGAACGATGACATCTTCCCCGCTCATGATCTTGTCGTAGACATCTTTGAGGTCCATGACATTGAGGTTGACGTGTTGGCCACCGTTTTCAAAGTAACCATCAAGGATAGTGACCAGGTTATCAACTTGTTCTTCACGAGTCTTACCAAGAGCACGTGGTGAAACTTGGGTCGTCAATGAGATACCATCGGCTGCGTAAGCAAAGTCGAGGCTGGCAAGAGAGTTGAGATTTTGCAACCAGCCACCTTTAGCCTTGTTAGATGGGTTGGCACCTGGTGAGAAGAATTCCAACTTAGATAGGTTGACAGTGCCATCTTCATTGAGGTAGACACCTTTGTGGACTGGTGAGTTACCAGTTTGTTTAGAGTAAGCCACGTTAGATGTGATAGTCAAAAGTGATACGGTTGCTTCTGCATTCTTGTAAAGCTTGTGACTGCGAAGACGAGTTGTGTAGGCTTCAATCAACCATTCTGCTAGTTCATTAGAACGAGGGTCATCTTCACCCCAACGTGGATAGTCACCGGTTGTTTCGTAATCGTAGATGTAGCCGTCTTCATCACGGATTGGTTTAACAGTAGCGTATTTAATGGCTGAAAGGGTATCAACGGTATTGGCAAAACCACAGATACCAAATCCCATGTTGGCTCGTTGATGAGTTGGCAGGAAGGCCATCTGAACAGCTTCGTAGTTATACTTATCAGTCATGTAGTGAATGATATTGAGGGCATCTACGTAGGTATCTGTTAACCAATCGAGAGATTTTTCAAAATTAGCTTTAACGGTGTCGAAGTCCAGTACTTCGTCACGAATAGGCTCGATATCGAAGACTTTGTAGTCTTTATGAACGTCATCGTAACCACCATTGAGGCCAGTGAGAAGAGCTTTCAGGACATTTACACGAGCACCGAAGTATTGAATGTTGTGACGTTGCTCTTCATTTTCTGGGTCGAGCGGTGAGACACAGCAGGAGATACATGACATTTCACCATAACCGTCTTTAGCCATTGTGGTTACACCTTCATATTGGATAGAAGAGTGCTTGTGGCTCATGTGCATGCAGTAGTGACGGAAAGCGTATGGCAATTTGTCAGTCCAAAGAACAGTCAAGTTTGGCTCTGGTGAATTACCGATGTTGTCCAATGTATTTAGGAAACGGTAGTCCATCTTGGTGACACGGTGACGGCCATCGGCTCCCATACCAGCCATTGAAGTGGTGATAAAGGTAGGATCACCAGAATACAATTCATCGTAGGCTTTGGTACGGGCAAATTTGACCGTACGTAGTTTCATGACGAAATCGTCGATAAATTCTTGAATTTCGCTTTCAGTATAGGTACCACGTGCTAGGTCACGCTCAGCGTAGACATCGAGGACGATTGGGACACGACCAAGTGATGTAGCAGCCCCGTTGATCACGCGAGCAACAGCCATGAAGGCAATGTTTGTCCATTGAACAGCTTCCTTAGTATCGTAGGCTGGACGACGAACATCTACACCGTAGAGATCTCCTAATTTAACAACATCTTGCAGGGCTTGATATTGTAAGTTGACTTCTTCACGCAGACGAATAGTTTCTTCGTCAATTTCAGTCAAAGCATTCCAGTCGTTGACTTTTTCTTGCATGAGGTAGTCAGCGCCGTAGAGAGCTAGTCGTGCATAAACTCCGATGATACGACCGCGTGAGTAAGCGTCTGGTAGGCCTGTGACAGTGTGGGCATGGCGGGCACGACGAATGTTTGAAGTATAGGCACGGAAAATACCGTCGTTAACAGTTGTGACATGTTTTGTGAAAATTTCATGGACAGCTGGATCAGGTTCATAACCATGTTCGGTCAAGGCAGTTTCTGCCATACGGATACCGCCCTTAGGCATGAAGTTGAGCTTGAAAAGTTCATCATTTTGGATACCGTAGATCACTTCTTGATCTTTATCTATATATCCAGCTCCAATTCCTGCGATTGAAGTGGGTTGAGTATCCATAGGAAAGCGGCCTTGAGCTTCGTAGCTAGCCTTGGTATCATCGACGATTTTCTTGATGTGGAGGGTGCGCTCCGTAGGACCAGCTAGGAAGCTTTCATCACCGTCATAAGGGGTGTAGTTTGCCTGAACGAAGCGTGCTACACTAGCCTTTTCTTTCCAATCTGTACCTTTGAAGCCTTCCCAGGCTTTTTCAAAGACATCTGTGTTTGTTTTTACAGTAGCCATAATCCATCTCCTAAAATTTCTAGTAGCTATTTGCTACGTCATTATATCTTCAGTATACCATATGGTAACCGCTTTCACAACGAAAAAGTGGAAATTACCTGCATTTGTCACTATAAATTTTTGGATTTAAAGCTGGTCAATCAGTCAGCGATGTTGTATAATAAACTAACGAAGTAAGAAAGGTTAATTATGCTTATTTTTCCCCTGCTCAATGATACTAACCGTAAAATTATTCATATTGATATGGATGCCTTTTTTGCTGCTGTGGAAGAGAGGGATAATCCAGACCTTAGAGGGAAACCATTGATCATTGGTGCCGACCCTCGTCAGACGGGTGGGCGGGGTGTCGTATCCACCTGTAATTATGAAGCTAGAAAATATGGCATTCACTCCGCTATGAATTCTAAAGAGGCCTTGGAACGATGTCCTCAGGCCGTCTTTGTTTCTGGTAATTACAAAAAGTATCGTCAGATCGGTCAGCAGATTCGGGAAATTTTTAGCCGTTATACTGATCTTGTTGAGCCCATGTCGATTGATGAGGCTTATTTGGATGTGACTGATAATAAATTGGGCATTAAATCCGCAGTCAAGCTGGCAAAGATGATTCAGTATGATATCTGGCGGGAGCTTCATCTGACTTGCTCTGCTGGTGTCTCTTATAATAAATTTTTAGCTAAGTTAGCGAGTGACTTTAAAAAGCCTAGAGGTTTGACACTGATATTACCAGAGGAGGCTGAGCACTTTTTGAGTCAGTTGCCTATTGAAAAATTTCATGGTGTTGGTAAGCAATCCGTCAAGCGTTTGAATGAGCTGGGTGTCTTTACAGGTGAAGATCTTTTGAATTTATCAGAGATGACCTTGATTGATCATTTTGGACGGTTTGGGTATGATCTCTATCGTAAGGCGAGAGGTATTTCTAATAGTCCAGTACGTCCTAATCGAGAGCGCAAGTCCGTTGGGAGTGAACGTACTTACGCCAAACTTTTACTGTCTGATGAGGATGTTAAGGCAGAGATTTCCAAAAATGTTAGGCGGGTGGCGGCTACTTTGGAAAACTATCATAAAAGAGGGCGGGTGATTGTGCTAAAGGTGCGTTATGCCGATTTTTCTACAGTGACCAAGCGACATAGTTTGGAGCAGGCTACTCAGGATGCTGATGTGATTGAGCAGGAGGCTCATGCTATTTATGATGAGATTGAAGGCAAAGAGGCTACGGGGATTCGTTTGTTGGGGGTAACAGTGACGGCTTTGGAAGGGCGTCAAGAACCTATTAAACTGGATATTTAATAGGTTGTTGCTAAATTTTACTAAAAACGAGACTGAATCATGTTTCAGTCTCGTTTTTAGTAAGTAATGTGAAGCACATAACTTCTAAACATAGAAAGATTAGCTAGATTAGGAAGGAGTATTATTGTCTTAGTTTTTTGTCAGGGTTTTTAGTAAGGTATTGAGGAGTTTTCCAGAGCTGTGAGCTGATATGTAATAGGCTAGATAGATCAACTGGGTCATAATAAAGAGCAGACCGCTGTCTGAGATAAGAGCGAAGATGATATTGATGGCGCAGAGGGTATAGCCTAAGAGATAGGGCCAATCTGATACTAGCTTGTGGTTTTTAATTTTGGCTTGGTTGATAAAGGCTAGAATCATGATGATGGTATTGATGACAATATTGACCATTAAGTTAAAGATATAGTTACCAGGAAGTTGTCCTAATACGTCATAGATAGATTTTTCTAGTTCTTTATCAAGTGTTATATCTTGGGAAATGAGAAATAGGCTAAGTGCTAAGGTGAAGAAGAGGATCAGATTGAGGATCAGGTTGATTAGATGGGCGATAGCGATCGTCCGATTTGATTTTTTGAAGATAGTGATCAAGTCACTGATGGGGATCATCATGGCTGATGCTCCTTTCTAGATCGTTTACGGGTTTATCTTAAAAAAGAGAGCGATATCCTCAGGGCTCAGTCCGATCATGGGATCAATACTGTTGAGATTTTCTGCTGTGAGGATATGAGCCTGCTTGCTATCAGCCTCGTTTGGTAAGTCTGTCTGAGGAGAGCTAGCTTCATGATTGGAGCCAGCCAGTTCTAGGCTATCAGACTGAGAAGAGGTCGGGTGGCTAGCTTGAGGGGTGCCAAAGCGTTCAACCAGATAAGTCTTGCGCTTGGTACTTTGGTGTTCAATCGCATAAGTGAAGGCACTGAGTTCTCCTAGCAAGATTAACTTACTCTTTGAGCGGGTGATGGCTGTATAGATGAGATTGCGCTGGAGCATGCGGCCGCTCTGGCGTGTTAATGGGAGGATGACAACTTGAAATTCACTACCTTGCGACTTGTGGATAGACATGGCATAGGCTAGAGTAATTTTGTGCCATTCATTGCGGGGGTAAACGACTTGGCTACCATCAAAATCTAAGTAAATCTCATCCTGCTTGCTTTCGGTGTACTTGCCGGGGATTAGGTCTGTAATGGTCCCAATATCACCGTTAAAGACATTGAGTTCAGCATCATTGATCAAATGAAGAACCTTATCACCGGTACGAAAGACAAGATCGTTAAAAGAGAATTCCTCTTTATTGACCTTAGGATTGAGGAGATTTTGCATCAAGGTATTGAGTGAGTTGATACCTGCCTGTCCCCGGTACATAGGCGCTAGGATTTGAATTTCTTGGGCTTCGATGCCACTCTTGAGAGCAGATGTCACGATCTTTTCTATCATGGCTGGAATCTGCTGGGCTTGTGCTTCAAAGTAAGAACGATCAGCTTTTTTCTGGGTGAAATCAGGGGGGAGCTGGCCTTGGCGAATCTGACTGGCTAAGGTCACAATGGTGGAATCTTCAGATTGTCGGAAGATCTTAGTCAAGGCGATTTGTGGTAGATTTGGGACCTTGAGGAGATCTGCTAGCACTTGGCCGGGACCTACTGATGGGAGTTGGTCACTATCTCCAACGATAATAACTTGCGTATTGGATGAGATACTAGATAGGAGCTGGTTGGCTAACCAAGTATCAACCATAGAAAATTCATCGATAATAATCAAGTCACAGTCAAGGAAGTCTTCAAGCGTTTGAAAGTCGCTACCATCGCTTGTCAGCCCTAGGTGGCGGTGAATTGTGGCAGCTGGAAGTCCTGTCAATTCATTCATCCGGCGACTAGCACGGCCTGTTGGGGCCGTTAAGATAATGGGAAGTTCCTTAGCCTCAAGGTCAATCTTGTGTAACTGAGCATAGGCATGGATGATTCCGTTGATGACGGTTGTTTTTCCAGTACCAGGTCCTCCTGTCAGGAGAAATACCTTGCTGGTCAGAGCTTTTGTGATGGCCTCTTTTTGGATTTTATCGTAGCTGAGATCAAAGTCCTCTTCTATGTCAGTGATCGCTTGGTGTATTTGTTGGATAGATAAATCCTTGAGCACGGGCATGTCTAGGATACGCTGAAGATTGGTTTTGATCCCTTCTTCAGCGTGGTAGAGACTGTTTTCAAAGATACGAGTGTCTATATGTTGAACCTTGTCTTCGGCGATAAGCTGGGTCAGCTCTTGGGCTAGGAGGGTGGGGTTGAGTTCGATTTGTCTAGCATCTTCCAATAGATCGACGGCGTACTCCAGTAGATCCCGAGCTTCAACATAAGTGTCTCCTCGTTCAATAGAGAGCTCGCTTAGGCTGTGGATGAGACCTGCTCGAAAGCGCTTGGGAGAGTCGCTTTCGATCCCTAGCTGTCCAGCTAGATTATCTGCAATTTTAAATCCAATGCCTTTGATATCTTCGACTAATTGGTAAGGGTTTTCCTGAAGAATATCCAAGGTCCTGTCTTTATAGTGTTCAAAAATATCGATGGCCTGACGATTAGAGAGACCATACTCTGCCAACTTAGACAGGACTTGTTCTGTACCATAGTTGCTCTTCAGTTTAGCGATAAAATTAGCTCGGCTAGCTTTAGATAGACCGGAAATGCTAGTGAGTTTTTCTGGCTGGGACAGGATTTTGTCGATAGTGTTGTCATCCCCATAGGCGTCAAGGATACGTTGGGCTGTTTTTTTGCCGATCCCTTTAAAGTTATCGCTTGAAAAATAGTTGATCAAACCTGCTGATGTCAGCTGGGCACGCTCATAGCGTTGGGCTTGGAGCTGGATGCCATATTTGGGATGTTGGACGACTTGGCCCCAAAAGGTGTAGTCCTCGCCTTCCATAATATCAGCCATGGTACCTGTGATGATAATTTCTAGCTCATCATAGTCCTCATGGTTGGTTTCTTCAATTTCTAAAAGGAGGATCTTGAAAAAATTACTGGTATTTTCAAAGATCACTCGCTCAACGGTTCCTGAAAAATAGACTTGATTCATAGATTCCTCACTTAAAAGGGGTTACGTTAGAATATGAAAAAAAGAGGAGAGAAGATGGATCATTCCTCTTTTTATGTAGTCTTTTTCTGATGGCAGTCTACTCGACTGTTCCAATAGCAGTGAATGGCCAGAGGCGGAATTTAACCTCACCTATAATGCTGTCTTTTTTAAAACTACCGACGGCACGGCTATCCTTAGAAGCGATCCGATCATCTCCAACGAGGAAGTACTCGCCTTTTTTGACTTTAACTGTAAAGTTAGAGTTACCGTTGGTATCAGTTGTGAAAGCCTTGGCACTTCGAGCTTGCTGTTGGAAATAGCTATTATAGGAATAGGTCGATTGCAGGCGATCTTTTTTTAATTCTTTTTGATAATCACTTAGGTAGTCTTCATCAGTTTTTTTGCCATTAACATAGAGAGTATCATTTTTGTAGGTGATGGTATCACCGGGCATACCGATGACACGCTTGACAATTTTTTTGTTTTCTCCTTTTTCTTTCTCAGAGGCGACAACAATGTCAAAGCGGTCTATCTTGGCTGTTTTGATGATGAGGAGACGGTCTTTTTCCGCTAGGGTTGGATCCATGGAGTGGCCACTGACCGTTACGATATTCCAAATATAGAACCAACTGAGGAAAAGTACTAAGGCAAGAGCAATCGTACTTCCCCATTCTTTGAGAAAAAGGAGGTAGGGGGATGGTAGTTTAATAGATTTTTCTTGGGTCATGAATTTTTATCCTTCTTAGTGTCGTAGTGTTTGTGCTTTTTTTGTGTTAGCAAAATGGAGCTTGGCCACTTGGGCGAGTCCTTGCATGCCATAAGCGGTCAATATCTGACTGGCTACTCGATCTGACTGGCTACCTGCTCCGCTGGGGAGATGATAACCAAGACTATCTCCTAAGGATTTGAGATTGTCAAGGAAGAGATCACGTGCGATAATTGAGCTGACGGCTACTGCTAGATATTTGCTTTCAGCTTTTTCCTCTAAGGTGATGGGCTCAGAAAAGTGGTTATGCTCATTTTTGAGATACTTCTGGTAATTTTTGGTGCTAGTAAAGGCATCGATGATGATACCGTCAGGTTCTTGCACATCCTTTAGAAGTAAATAGATTGCTTGATTATGAAGGGCTACCTTAACAGATACGGCATTGTGCCTTTTGCCAGGGCCGACCACCTCGTTATATTTAGGAGGCGCCAATAAGAGTGCCTTGTGGGGAATTTTCTCCTTTAATAGAGGGGCTAGTTGCTGGATTTTGGAATCGTTTAGGATCTTGGAATCAGCCACTCCGAGTTGTTTGAGAAAATCATGGTCAGCAGGTGTGACTAGGCTAGCGACAACAGCTAGCCCACCAAAATAAGAGCCGTTGCCTACCTCGTCAGAGCCAATGAGGGTTTCCTTGGTTTGATCTCGCTTGACTGTGATAGCGGGATCGTCTTCCTGGTAGCCGAAGGTCTGAGCTAGCTGCTTGGCCCCAGGTCCTTGAAAGACGATTTTCCCGCTGGAGTAGACCAGGACAGTTGTCCCTTCCAGCTTGGCTGCAAAGCTGACGTAAGGATTTTTATTGCTTACCTGATAAGGGGCGAGCCTTTTAGGGAGCTCCTTGGTTGAGCCTTCTCCAATCTTCATAACCAGCGTATTCATGTTTTCTATTTTATCATAAATAAGGCGCCAGTGGCCTCGATAATCTCTCATTTTCTGGTAAAATTTTCAAGGGATTTAGCCTGTTTTTAGGCTTAGAAGATGGCGGCGGTTTTGGTCGAGCTATGGTTTGATGAGCAGAGCTGGGATTTTATGAGGTGTTAAATTGTAGAAAGATCAAAATTAAGATATAATAGCTAGTACGAGGTATGTTATGACAAAATCAAAGAATCGTTATAAATTTACATTTGGGCAGAAGCCTTTGACTTTGACAACAGATAAAGATAATCTCTTTATGGAAGAGGTGGAGCGGGTTGCTCGTGAAAAATACGATGCCATCCGTGAAGCGCTGCCTGGTGCTGATGATGAAACCGTGGCGATCCTGATGGCTATCAACGCCTTGTCGACACAGCTCAGTCGAGAGATTGAGTTTGATAAAAAAGAGATGGAACTGGAGGAGTTGCGCAAGAAGGAGCTGACTTCTCTGACCAAGAATCGTAAGTTATCTGAGTTGATCGGTGAGGGAGATCTATGATTTCACTTTTCTTCTTGCTAGTATTAGCTTGGAATTTTTATGTGGGCTATCAGCGCAGTTTGAACCTGCAGATTTTTTATAGTTTGGGAGCTGTGGTAGCGACAATTTTAGCCTATATCTGGAAGGATGGCTTGGCACGGGCTATTACACTTTGGATACCTTATACGAATGCTACTGAGGATGTTCGTATGCGTTTTTTTACAGATCAAAATGTTTTTGACCTCAGTAGGATTTATTATACAGGTGTTGCCTTTTTGAGTATTTACGTAGCAGTTTATCTGATTGTACGTTTGCTCGGCATCTTTGTTCATGGCCTTAGGCGTATGATGCTCAATAAAGATTCCAGTTATAAATTGATCTCAGGGGCTTTGGCTGTTATGGTAACTTTTTACAGTTTAGGTGCTTTTTTCACCATCTTAGCTACCGTTCCAGATACTGGTGTTCAGGATTTTTTGGCTGATCATTGGTTGCTGCGCTTGATGATTTCAGTCTTTCCTAATGCTCTATTTCAGTGAGATCGGCTAGGAAATCTGATTCTTTATTCCCTAGGTATTAGATACCTAGGGAATTTTTTGTAGCGCTTGGGTGCAAAAGCTAGCCTTAGATGTGATTGACTAGTGATGTGAAAGGGTGCTTTTGTATAGCAGGTCTGACTCACAATCTCTTCAATTCTGATATAATAAACCATATGAATGAAAAAATTTTAGAAGCTTTAGAATTTACAAAAGTCAAAGATCAGTTTAAGCCTTATTTGCAGACAGAGGTTGGTCAGGAGGAGTTGGCTGAGCTCTTGCCAGAAACGAAGGCTGAGAAAATCCAGCTAGCCTTTAGAGAAATTGCTGATATGGCACAATTATTTACTGAGCACCATGGTTTTGCTATTGGCTCTCTTGCTTCTATCGTTGAGCCTATCAAGCGTCTGGAATTAGAGGCTGATCTCAATGTTGATGAATTATTGGCGATCAAGCGTATCTTAGAGGTGTCTGCGGAGATTGGACGCTTTTATGAAGGACTTGAAAATGTTGAATTGACAGCTTTAGATCGGCTCTTTGACCATATAGAGGCTCTTCCCAAATTGCAGGGCAGTTTGCAATCTGTCAATGATGGTGGGTTTATTGAGAGTTTTGCAAGTCCTCATCTTGAGAAGATCCGCCGCCGAATTCATGAGGGTGAGACTCAGGTTCGACAGGTTCTTCAGGAAATGCTCAAGACGAAGTCTGACAGCTTGGCTGAAAACCTGATTGCCAGTCGTAATGGTCGCAGTGTTTTGCCTGTACGTCACTCTCATCGCAATAAGATAGCAGGTGTTGTTCATGATATTTCTGCATCTGGAAATACGGTTTATATAGAGCCACGGGCAGTTGTCCAGCTCAATGAGGACATTACTCAGGCGAGGGCTGATGAGCGCCATGAGCTCCGTCGCATTTTGAGAGAGTTATCGGATTTGATTCGACCTCAAACTCAAGTCATCCGAAACAATGCTTGGTTGATTGGACACCTTGACTTTGTCCGTGCCAAGTATCTCTATATGCAGGATAGGAATGCTAGTCTCCCTGAGCTGAGTGATGATGGCACTCTCAATCTTATCAATGTTCGTCATCCTCTTTTGACTCATCCAGTGGCTAATGATTTGCATTTTTCAAGAAATGTGACTGTGATTGTTATCACAGGTCCTAATACTGGTGGGAAGACCATTATGCTTAAGACCTTGGGGTTGACACAGGTCATGGCTCAATCTGGTCTGCCTATCTTGGCTGATAAGGGAAGTCGAGTTAGCCTTTTTAAGGAAATTTTTGCGGATATTGGTGATGAACAGTCCATTGAGCAGAGCTTGTCTACTTTTTCTAGCCATATGAGCCATATCGTTGAGATTTTGTCAGAAGCTGACCAGGATAGTCTGATTCTCTTAGATGAGCTGGGGGCTGGAACGGATCCTCAAGAGGGTGCTGGCCTTGCTATGGCTATCCTTGAGCATTTGCGTTTGAGTGATATCAAGACTATGGCAACGACTCACTATCCTGAGCTCAAGGCTTATGGCTTAGAGACTGCTCATGTGCAAAATGCCAGTATGGCTTTTGATGTGGATAGCTTGAGTCCTACTTATCATTTTATGCAGGGAGTTCCAGGCCGTTCTAATGCCTTTGAGATCGCACGTCGACTAGGTTTAGAAACTGCCATTGTCAATGATGCAGAAGCTATGGTTGATCGAGATCATGATGCTAATGCTATTATTGAGCAGCTGGAGGTTCAAACTGCTGAAAGTCGCAAGCGATTGGATCATATTCGAGAGGTTGAACAGGAAAATCTCAAGTTCAATCGTGCTGTTAAAAAACTGTACAATGAGTTTTCTCATGCTTATGATAGGGAGCTGGCCAAGGCTAATGCTCGGATCCAAGATAGGGTGGATCAGGCTCTTGCTGAAAGTGATCAGATTCTTAAAAATCTCAATGAACATGCTCAGCTAAAGCCGCATGAAGTGATTGAGGCAAAGGGAAAGCTAAATAAATTGGCTCCAGGTGAAGATCTTTCTAAGAATAAGGTCTTGCGTAAGGCTAAAAAGCAAAAGGCTAAGCGTGCTCCTAAGGTGGGGGATGATATCATCGTTATTACTTATGGGCAACGTGGGACTCTTATCCATCAGCTAAAAGATGGTCGCTGGGAAGCTCAGGTGGGCTTGATTAAGATGACGCTGAAGGAATCTGAGTTTAATCTGGTAAAAAATCAAGAACAGGCAAGGACTGGTAAGAAAAAACAAGTTCATGTTGTTAAAAAATCTGCTGGTTCAGGTCCACGTGCCCGCTTAGATCTCAGGGGTAAGCGCTATGAGGAGGCCATGCAGGAACTGGATGAGTTTATCGATCAAGCCTTGCTTAATAATATGGCTCAAGTCGATATTATTCATGGTATCGGTACCGGTGTCATTCGTGAGGGAGTTACCAAATATTTACGAAGTCACCGTCACGTCAAGAGTTTTGGCTATGCACCGCAAAATGCAGGTGGATCAGGTTGTACGATTGCTAATTTGAGCTAATGAAGTGTGCACTTGAGTGTCGGGCTAGCAGTGGTTTGCTTTATGAGGGAGGCAGTGTATGAAAGGATTCACCCACAAGGTTCAATATTATGAAACCGACCGGATGGGAATTACTCATCATTCTAATTACGTGCGTTGGATGGAGGAAGCTAGGGTTTATTTTCTAGAGGCTGTGGGTCTGCCTTACGAGCAGCTGGAGGCAGATGGTATTATTTCCCCAGTGACCCATATTAACTGTGATTATAAGGCAACCTCAACTTTTGCTGATGAGATTGCTATTGACATTAGCGTCAGCACGCTTAAGGGAGCTAAACTGGGGTTTGACTATATTATGACTAATCAGAATGGACAGCTTGTTTGCCAGGCTCATTCTGAGCATTCATTCTTAGATGGTGATGGTCGTTTTGTGGCCATAAAGCGCATCTATCCAGAGTTCTATAAAAAGGTTCAGAGGCATGCTGGCATCAGTTAGACTATAAGATAAAATAAAAAAACAGGGATAGGTCACAAAAGACCTATCCTTGTTTTTTAGATAAAAGATTATGATTAATTATATCCTAAGCTTTCATTGACCCAATTGATAAAGTTTTCAGTAGAATCTCCCGAAGTTTCTGCGTTGGTGTGACCTTGGCCCCATACAGTTGCAAAGTCTACATTTTTAACTCCTGCGTTCTCAAGAGCTAGAGCCAGGTTAACTTCGGTTGATAAGGCGGTATCTCCTTGATTAATACCTGAACGAATGCGCCAATATTTTGCAAGATTTGAGCTATTGGTACCATCATAGTAGTCTGAGAGATAATAAAGTGGTGTGTACATATTGATACGGGTAGTCAAGTCGGTTCCTAGGCTATCAGTTGTATCCATATCTTCACTGTATGAAGTTTCATATTTAGTGCCTTTCAGTAGTTTTGTCATGGTGCTATCCCAGTGAGTAGCTGATCCATCAGTACCAAATAGGGTGTTTTCAGCTTGCGATTCATCTAGGGCATCAAATGCTCCGACGGATTTAGATGGATTTTTTAGGTATTTGACGAAATCCTCAACGCTAGTGATGCTCGCCGTCTTTGTTTTTTCATCATAAGTAACCCACTTAGACTCAGCATTTAAGGCCGCAATGTAGTCCTTTGCTGAATCATAGGTTCCTGATAAATTTAATCCACTGTTGGACGTATTTCTAGAAACTCCGTCTGTAGCTTGGAGTTGCTCCTCGGTATTATCACTAGAATCTGTTGGTGCTTGGTTATTAGCTGAGTTAGAAGAATCAGGAGCAGAGGTTGATGAGTTATCAGGTGCTTGACCAGATGGTGCCTCACCTGACGGTGGTGTTCCGCCTCCCATATTTGAAGATGAACTTGAAGCATCATAAGGGAATTTAGTGTTTTTCAAAAAAGTATTGAGTGACTTCTCAATAGTTGATTTGATATAATCATAGTAGCTACCTGCTTGATAAATCCCGTTATTGGATTTTTTTAGTGTTAGCGTATTGCCGTCAGCATCTTTTAGGCCTAATTTATTAATATATTGAGCATATTTTTCTGCTAGACCGTCAGACAGTGCCTGTTCAGTATCGGAGAGTCCTGATCGTGCAGATCCGAGATTCCATTCGTAGGCTTCGTTAGCGGTATCTAAGTTGGTGATAGGAACCCAGGCCATAACTCCAGCGACGCTATCTGACACGCCTGTGACAGCACCAATTTTCTTGAGATAATCGTCGTAGAGGCTGCTATCACCAGACGATCCTAAAATAGAAGCCTGTGCACCGCCACCAGATGTACCAAAGGCAAAGATATTTTCAGTGTTTCCGGCAATTTCACTTGCACTATAGCGTAGATAGCGAATGGCTGCTTTGGCATCGGTTACACCAGCTGGTGCACCGCTATCGCGACCTCTCAGTCCAGCAGAAACATAAATCATTCCTTGGTCAGTGTAATCTTTTGCTTGGCTAGTGTAGTCAGTTAGAGCACTCATTGCTGAGTAACCAGGGGTATTGATCGGTATGAGAATGGGTGCTGTTTTAGCCGTATAGTTGCCGACTTTCTTTTTGGTATTCAGCTTGGCGGTATAGGTATCATCTCCATTGTCTTTAGCTGTCATGTAATCACCGGGGACAAAGATGGAGAGCGTTTGCTCCTTGCTATCTGTTGGATTGGCAGCGTAGGAAATACCAGTTTGATAATAAACATTGTCGTCAGAATTGTAGTGCCATTTACTATTATCTATTTTTGAAAGTGTGGTACTAACTTTTCCAGTTGATAGACTGGATGTAGCAGATTTTGTTGCCTTGGTCGCTGGTTTTTGGTTGAGATAAGCGACTAGAAGTAGGATAGGTAACAGCAAAACTGTCCCAGCAATGATGACTTTTCGTGATAATTTCATAGGCATAGTATCCTTTCATTTATTGATGACTATTATCATAGCAATCTTTGAAAAATCAGACCATAACATAGGCTAAGATAGGGGTGAACATGTTGGAAAAGAGTGAAGTAAGCTATTTTTATCAATTAGGTCAAAAAAGGGTTATAAAAAAGCAAATGACTATTGACTCTTTAAGATCTGAAAATGGCATGAAAACAATCTATCTACTGGACGATGGTGTTGCAGGGCTCACCTCAAGCAGTGCAGAAGGAAAGCGGTTAACCTACAAATATTTTACAGCTGGAGATTTTATTAATATTGTTCCTTTTTTAAATCATCATTACCTTGCCTATTCACCAAGACATACAGTTGACATTTTGGCCTTGACAGACTGTGTTGTATATGAAGTTTCTACTGATGAAATTCTTGAGAGACTGACTCAGACAGACTTTTTGGAAACCATGCTAAAGGTTGTACTACGTGATTATATTTTAGCTATGGATAAATCACGTCATATGAGTGAAAATGAAGCTTTGGTACGGTTATCCTATTTTTTGGTAGAGTATAGTAGAGAAGGTACAGATGGTCAAAGACGATTGGATTCTTTTTTTACTTATTCCGAAATCAGTACCTATTTAGATATTCACGAAGCCAGTGTAGCACGTTTGTTTCAAGAGCTGAAATCAAGCAACATTATAGATAGGCAAGGAAAAAGTCTAGTGATCAAAGACTTTCAAACTCTTCGATCAATGATAGGTGAAGAGGATTAAATACTTTTGCCAGACTAAGGATGGTTCAAACATATGGTGTAGCTGCTGTAACATCGATAGCGACACCGTATGTTAAAATGATGCTGTCGTTTGATTCAAAATTCTAGAGTGTCATCTATTTTATCTTTAAAAAGTGACCAGAGTGTGTGGGAAACTTGGAATTCTTGGCAGTATTCGCTATAATGTGGGAAACTGCTTACGTATAGGTGAGAATTAGACTGCTAGAATGCACTTTGTTAAGTGTCATAGTAAGTTGATGTATAGGATTAGAAATGGAAAGAATACATGATTAAATTAATCGCAATAGACCTTGATGGGACTTTGCTTGATAGTCAAAAAGAAATCCCTCAAGCCAATATTGAGGCTATTCGTAAGGCCACACAAGCAGGGGTTAAAATCGTCCTTTGCACAGGCCGGCCCCGCTCTGGTGTTTTGCCCTATCTTAAGGAATTAGATTTGGCTGATGATGAATATGTCATCTTAAATAATGGCACTGCCATTTACAATACAAAAAATTGGGATCTGGTGGATTATGCTAGCTTGGATTTTGAGGAGATGGCCTATCTGCAAGAACTTTGCCAAGATGAACCGGGTATTGATTTAACCTTGACGGCAGAGAAGACCTTCTATGTGGTGGGAAGTCATGTCCCTGATATTGTAGTCTATGATGCTGGTTTGGTCTTTGATCAGGCGAAGGCAGCTAGTCTTGATGCTATTGCTACAGGTGATCAAATGATTTTTCAGGCAATGTACATGGGCGATGAACAAGCTATAGATGCCTTTCAGGCAAAATATGAAGAGAAGCTCAGTCAGCAATTCTCAACGGTGCGTAGTCAATCTTATATTTTTGAAGCTATGCCAAAGGGAAGAACAAAGGCTACCGGTCTTCAATCTCTAGCCAAGAAACTTGGACTTAGCGCAGATCATATTATGGCTATCGGTGATGCCGCTAATGATCTTGAAATGCTGGCCTTTGTAAGGCATAGTGTGGCCATGGGCAATGCCAGTGATGAGGTCAAGAAGCTCTGTCGCTATGTGACCACGACCAATGATGATGCCGGAGTCGCGCGTGCGATTGAAACGTATGTGTTAGGATAAAGTTAACTATAAAATATTAGGGAGAAAGGGTTGTGTTATGATATTATTAATCCTGTTTTTGCTATTGGCTATGGTTGCTATTGTTATTGTCGCTGTAGTCTTAGCGCTAACTTTGGGAAATTCCCGCAGAAATCAGGTAAGTGCTCCTTCCCAGGCAAGAGTCGGTCAGGCGGTTCCTGTACCACCTGTAAACCCTGAGCAAATCCTACTGACAGAAGAGCAAAAGACAGAAATTACTGAATTGGTCAGATCTGGCAAACAGATTGAAGCGATTAAGCGAACCAGAGAAATGACTGGGGCAGGCTTGAGCGCAGCGAAAAGTTTTGTTGATAGCTTGCAGTAAAATGAGTTGATGGATCAGCGTTTGGGCTGTATGATCAGCTCTTTTTTGATGCAAAAGTTTTTGCTGTGAATTAAGTAAAAAGCTCTTCAATCCCACTAAATTTCGTTTGTAATCTATTGACAACATTCGTTAACTTTTATATAATATTTCTGTTAATTTTAATATAACTACCTAGTGCTCGTTTTAAATTTGTAAATGCTTAGAGAAGGAATCAATTATGAGATCAGGAGTTCGAAGATTGCGTGAACAACAACATTTCACCATCAAGAAATACAGTCTTGGTGCGGTGTCAGTCCTCATCGGAGTTAGTCTGTTGATGGGAGGGCAAGCCCAAGCTGAGGAACAAACTGTAGCTCAGAGCCAAGATGTCAGTATTGTTGCTCCATCAAATGAAGCGACAGTTCCGACTATACCTTCTGCGTCAGGGAATACGACTCAATCCAGTACTTCAGAAATAACTTCAGAAACACCTGCATCTACAGAAGCTCCTCGATCCAGCTCAGAAAGGCATGTGGTGGCTCTTTTAACTGCAGCTGAGAGTCCAACTGCTCAATCAGAAGCAGCACAACAAGTAGTAGTCAGCACTCCTGACGATACCCGTGAAAAAGCTAGAACATCATTGACTGTCAAAGTCAATAGTGTCAATGCTATCAAAGAGGGTATAAATAAGAATCAAAAAACAACTAAGAAAAATCAAATAATAGTTAAGATGACTTCAAAAGGCTTGGCTGTTTCCCTCAAATCAGAGTCTGTTTCAGACTACCGTAAGGTACGTTTTGCTGTTTGGTCGACTACTAAGGGTAAAGATGATCTTAAGTGGTATAATGCGAATGCATTAGGTAAGATTGTGGCTCCGTTCAAGAAACACAAGGGCTATGGTAAGTATAACATCCATGCCTATCTTAAAAAAGGCAAGGGGTTGGTTGGACTCAAGGCTATTTCTTATAATGTGGCGTCACCAAGTGCTAAGGTCAACGTTACTAAGGTTGATGATCTACATTACAAGACAACAGTGACAGGAATACCTGCTTATATCACTTCAGTATCTATATCGGTCTGGTCTCAAGTAAAGGGACGAGATGACATCGAATGGATTAAGGCGAGTAAGAAATCAAACGGTAGTTATGTAGCACGGATTAATCTTGAAAAGCACAAAAAGAATACTGGTAAGTACAATGTCACTGTTTATGGTAATAGTCTGATTGGTAATAACAAGCGGGTCAGTCTATCGTCTACAAATTTTGTTGTCCCAAAGAAATCCTATAGTTACATGGCAGGTACATGGACAAATGATTTGGGTAAGTCATTTACAGTTGCTGCAGATGGAACTTTGACTCATCAAAATGGTTACCTAGATCAAGTGTCTGAAACCAAGCGTGAACGCAATGGTATTATTATGGGGAACTTTGGTAGAGGTGCAGGATACTATTACATACCTGCAGGAGTTAAAAATCCAGTATCTGGACAGATATACACTGAGGCTTCTATTTCAGTTGGTCAGGGTATAGGTGGTGAAGATGATAAATATCCATATTTTAAGGATTACACTCCACGTCAATTGCATTTGACTATGGAACAAGCATCAGATTGGGCGCGAAGCTATACGGCAGATTTTTATAATAGAGAGTATGGAAAAAACTTCAGTAAAGTTGATTTTTTAGCTAGCCTAAGTCGCTCTAATGGCTTAATATATATTGAGGTTCGTGAAAATCACCAGTCATCTGCTATGATAGCAGCTGGAGTTGATCCAAGTTATGATCCTATTGCAGGTCGCTATCGCATCAATACAAAGAACGAATTAGAAAAAGATGACATAGTTTCAGGTGTTTACACAGTATGCGATAGGAAGTACACTGGGTAAATAAGTTTTAGTCTAAAAGGTATTTAGTAGACTCTAGACCAATAGGTTTAGGGCTTTTCTAGCTTTTCCATCTCAAAAATCCTATAATAGGACTAAGTATAACAAGAAAGAAGACCACTATGACAACTTACATCAAAGCTGATAAGTTCTACTACGCCTATGAGACTAAGCGGGCGGGGTATCTAGAGATTCATGAAGGGAAGTTTGGTGACTGGGTAGCGTCGGTAGGTGAAGGAGCGGATGTTCTTGATTATACGGGGTATCAGATTGCGCCTGGTTTGGTTGATACGCATATTCATGGCTATGCGGGTTATGATGTGATGGATAATTCTGAAGCAGGGCTTCTGGAGATCAGTCGAGCTTTACCTGAGGCAGGGGTAACCTCCTTTCTTCCTACGACCTTGACAGCTAGCCATCAGCAGTTGGAAGCTATCTGTAGGACGATTGCAGCCCTTGCTGGTAGGGAAAGAGGAGCTAGGATTCAGGGAATTTATTTTGAAGGGCCTTACTTTACGGAGAAGCATAAGGGAGCTCAGAATCCAGCCTATATGAGAAATCCGAGCTTTGAGGAGCTTCAGGCTTGGCAGACAGCCAGCAAGGGGCTTTTATGCAAGATCGGCTTGGCTCCAGAGCGTGAAGGAGTAGAATCTTTTATCAAACAGGCTAGGCAGGCAGGTGTCACGGTGGCACTGGGACATTCTGATGCTAGCTATGAGGAGACTAAGAAGGCTGTGGCAGCTGGTGCCAGTGTCTTTGTCCATGTTTATAATGGCATGAGTGGTCTCAATCATCGCCAACCTGGTATGGTCGGTGCCGCTTTTAATTTGGAGTCGACCTATGCAGAGCTTATCTGTGATGGCCACCATGTGTCACCAGTGGCTTGTCAGATTCTCCTTAAGCAAAAGGGTTTTGAGCGAGTTGCTCTGATTACTGATTGTATGCGAGCTGGTGGCTGTCCTGATGGGGAGTACCAACTAGGTGAGCTTCCTGTCCTTGTCAAGGATCATACTGCCCGTCTAAAGGACGGTGGCAATTTAGCAGGGTCTATACTCAAGCTTAAGGATGGTCTTAAAAATGTGGTAGACTGGGGAATCGCCCCTGCTGAGCAGGCCATTCATATGGCGACCTATGTTCCAGCTAAATCTGTTGGTCTAGAGGAGAAGTGTGGTCAGATTAAAAAGGGATTACCAGCTGACTTTGTCATTTTAAAGGGGGATATGAGTTTAGTGGCGACCTATATCAATGGAGAAAAAAGCTGGCAGGAATGAGAAAAGATCATTTTTCCTTCAAGCTGGTAGCAGATAGTTGCGCCAGCATTTTTCTTTTGCTAAAATGTGTAGCGATTTAGGACAAATTGGCTAACATGGCTTGTGAGAGGTTAATCGTTTTGAACCAGAAGCAAGGGTGTTGGCTTTATTAGTCTCTAAATTCTTCTTAATTGATGATTAAAGTTTTGGGAGGATATATATCTATGGAATTTATGAAAACACGCGCAGCTGTGGCTTGGGCGCCTAATGAGCCTTTGAAGATCGAAGAGGTTGATCTGATGATGCCAAAGGCGCATGAGGTCTTGGTTCGCATGACAGCGACTGGTGTCTGTCATACAGATGCCTACACCCTTTCAGGTAAAGATAGTGAAGGTGTTTTTCCTTGTATCCTAGGCCACGAAGGAGCTGGTATTGTCGAGGCAGTTGGTGAAGGCGTAACAGAGTTTCAGGTCGGTGACCATGTCATTCCGCTCTACACAGCTGAGTGCGGTAAGTGTGAATTTTGCTTATCTGGCAAGACTAATCTTTGTTCATCTGTCCGTGAGACCCAAGGCCGTGGTCTCATGCCAGATGAGACTGTTCGTTTCTACAAAGACGGTCAGCCTATCTACCACTATATGGGAACGTCTACTTTTGCAGAGCACACGGTGGTTGCGGATGTGTCCTTGGTTAAGGTCCGTGACGATGCTCCTCTTGAGGAAGTCTGCCTGCTTGGTTGTGGGGTGACGACTGGTATGGGAGCTGTGCTTAATACAGCCAAGGTCGAAGAGGGCTCAACGGTTGCTATCTTTGGTCTGGGCGGTATTGGCTTAGCAGCAATCATTGGAGCTCGTATGGCTAGGGCCAATCGTATCATTGCTATCGATACTAACCCTGGTAAGTTTGAAAAAGCTAAGGAGCTTGGAGCGACTGATTTTGTTAATCCTAATGACTATGACCGTCCAATCCAAGAGGTTATTATCGAGATGACTAATGGTGGGGTGGATTATTCCTTTGAATGTATTGGAAATGTCGAAGTCATGCGTTCTGCTCTGGAAGCTTGTCATAAAGGTTGGGGAGAAAGCATCATCATCGGAGTTGCTCCAGCAGGTGCTGAAATTCATACCCGTCCTTTCCAACTGGTTACAGGCCGTGTTTGGCGTGGTTCAGCCTTTGGTGGTGTCAAGGGGAAAACAGACCTACCAGGTATCGTTGATCAATACATGGATGGAGAGTTTGCGCTGGATGACTTCATCACTCATACCATGCCACTTGAAGACATCAACAAAGCCTTCGACCTCATGCATGAAGGTAAATCTATTCGTACAGTTGTTCATTATTAAGATATCACTGACTAATCCTAAACGTTCAGTTGAATCCAAGATATGACAGAGTTTTGTTATCTGAGCGTTTTGCTACTGATAATAACATTTAATTATTATAGAGGATTGTCCTCTATCCAAGATAAGGAAACAGTTATCATTAAATTATGAAACAGTTAGAATTAATCTCAAGCAACCGTTCATTTGGCGGTCAACATCAACGCTATAGGCATTTGTCAACCAGTACCAAGACGCAGATGACCTTTGCCATCTACCTGCCACCTCAAGTAGAAGAAGGAAAAAAGGTCCCTGTTCTTTATTTCTTATCAGGTTTGACTTGTACAGATGAAAATTTCTCGACCAAGGCAGGCGCTCAGCGATGGGCCGCTAAGTATGGCCTAGTACTCGTTATGCCAGATACTTCACCGCGCGGTGAAGGTGTAGCAGATGCAGAGAGTTATGATCTGGGGCAAGGAGCAGGCTTTTATGCCAATGCCACTCAGGAACCTTGGGCTAAGCATTATCGCATGTATGATTATGTGGTAGAGGAGTTGCCTGATTTGATCGAGGCCAATTTCCCAGTGACTGATCAGCGTTCGATTTTTGGACACAGTATGGGTGGTCATGGGGCTCTTCAGATTGGTCTCAAAAATCCTGAGCGTTATGCGGCTATATCAGCCTTTGCTCCTATCGTTAATCCTATGGAGGTCCCTTGGGGGCAGAAGGCTTTCACCGCCTATCTCGGTGAGGATGAGAAAGCTTGGGAAGTCTATGACAGCACCCGGCTGCTGGCTCAGGTGGATCCTGATAAGTGCTTGCCGATCTTGATCGATCAGGGACTGGCAGATGGCTTTTATCCTGAGCAGCTCCAGCCTGAGCGTTTTGAAACAGTGGCTAAGGAGCGTCAGCTTCCTGTCACTCTGAATCTGCATGCCGGTTACGACCATAGCTATTACTTTATTGCCAGCTTTGTGGAGCAGCATATCGCTTTTCATGCCCAGCATTTGGGGTTGCCCACAGTCTGAAAAGAGAAATAGACAGGTGTATCAAATTCTGTTAAACTTGGTTTAATTTGAATTTGATGCATCTTTTTTTAATGCTAGCAGGTTCAATATTTGGAATAGAGAATAGTTAAAGGAGATATTATTTTGAAATCAAAGATCCATCTGCCCTTGGCAGGGCTTATGCTGTTTTACTTATTGACTTCTATTTTGTTGAGAATCATCTCTCATCAGTTGCCTATACAACTTTTTGATCCTTTGTTTCCCCCATTAGTAGTAGTGGATTGGTTGGTAAGTCTAGTTGTTATTGCTTTTGTTTTCTTAGGAAAAGGAAAGTTTGCAGTTCTTGCTCAGTTGATTTGGGGTCTGCTTCATCTATTGCTTAGCTCGGTGATCTTTGGTCTCCCTATGGCTTTATCACTGATCTTTTCTATTGCTTGGTTGATCGCCTTAGGTCTCCTTTTGACCAAGCAAAAGTGGGCTTTTATTCTAGCCTTGACTATCAGTTTTCTGAATTTTATAGTAACAATTGGACTTAATCTATTTTCTTTAGTAGCTCCCCTCCTAGTAGGTAATGAGGTGGCAATCCTTTTTGCTTATTTACAGATGGTGATAGCTATTATGACCGTGTTAATGATGCCTTTGCTGGTCATTGCTTTTCATGAAACGGAAAATTCATCCTTCTCTATGGTCGACTACCTCTATCATGATACTTGGGGCATGAATCTGCTGTATACAGTTTTGAGTTTGGGGATGTTTGGCTTTGTTTGGGTAGGGCATCTTCTCCATAATGTCCGTCAGCTAACTGGGCAAAGGACTGCTGTGATTGGCCATATGCTAGGTTATATCTTTGTTCCCTTTTATTCGATTTATGTCATTTATTTGATCCAAAGTCGTTTAAGCCAGTATCATCAGTATTTGATGAGGAGCCATCACCTACCGATTTCTAAATTGCCGATAGAGATGTTTGTGCTTATTCTTTCACAGATATTTATCGGGTCTTATCTTTCCCTTCCCTTGCTTCAAGTTAACAGCCAACAGCTAACAGGTTTTTATCAGCAAATGTTTACCAATCAATGGAACCGGCGATAGAAGGCAGAGAAGGGGAGTAATCCCTAGGAAAATTAGACAAGCTCTTTATTTTCTGTTATACTGTTGACCAAGGAAGAGGGTTATCCTTTAGAGCTATCGTTAGCGAGTCTGGGGTGGTGGAAGCCGGATGATAGGAAGGACTGACTGGCACTTTCATTACAATCAAACACAAATGAAGTAATAAATTAGGGTGGAACCGCGTTTTGACGCCCCTATGTCAGCTGGCATGGGAGTGGAGAGCGTGGTTCTTTTTGTAGCCTAGCTTTGCTATTTATAGAGGAAAAAGGAGGACAATAATGTCAAAAAAACTAACCTTCCGCCTCGTCAAAGGTGCTAGTGCTCCTAAAGGAGCAAGCACCTAACGGCAATCCCTATGAGGATTGCCTAGACGCTGCACTAGATTTTTCAAGTAAAAATATGGTTTACTTGAAAAGTCGTCGCAAAACATACTTTATTTAAGAAAGAGAGAAACAATGAGTAAAAAATTAACCTTCCAAGAGATTATTTTGACCCTACAACAATACTGGAATGATCAGGGTTGTATGCTGATGCAGGCTTATGATAATGAGAAGGGGGCGGGTACCATGAGTCCTTACACCTTCCTGCGTGCTATTGGTCCTGAGCCATGGAATGCGGCTTATGTGGAGCCAAGTCGTCGTCCGGCTGACGGCCGTTACGGTGAAAATCCCAACCGTCTCTACCAGCACCATCAATTCCAAGTGGTCATGAAACCTTCACCAAGCAATATCCAAGAGCTTTACCTTGAATCTTTGGAAAAGTTAGGTATCGATCCCTTAGAACACGATATTCGTTTTGTCGAAGATAACTGGGAAAATCCGTCCACGGGTTCTGCTGGACTTGGCTGGGAAGTTTGGCTGGACGGTATGGAAATCACTCAGTTTACGTATTTCCAACAAGTTGGTGGCTTGGCGACAAGCCCAGTAACGGCTGAAGTCACCTACGGTTTGGAACGCTTGGCTTCTTATATTCAAGAGGTTGATTCTGTTTACGATATTGAGTGGGCACCGGGTGTTAAGTACGGTGAAATCTTCAAACAGCCTGAGTACGAGCATTCTAAATATAGCTTTGAAATCTCAGATCAAGATATGCTCCTTGAAAACTTTGACAAGTTTGAAAAGGAAGCCGGTCGAGCTTTGGAAGAAGGTTTGGTTCACCCAGCCTACGATTACGTTCTCAAATGCTCTCATACCTTCAACTTGCTGGATGCGCGTGGTGCTGTCTCTGTTACCGAGCGTGCTGGCTATATCGCCCGTATCCGTAATCTTGCCCGCCTTGTCGCTAAGACTTTTGTCGCTGAGCGTAAAAAATTGGGTTACCCACTTTTGGACCAAGAAACACGAGTTAAGTTATTAGCAGAAGACGCAGAGTAGTTCAAGTTAGGCATTTAAAAAGCGAACGTAGTGACCTCCAAAGGATATCTTTCTCCGTGGTGGCAGTGCGATTTATCGTACAAGGGAATCGGCGAGACCTTAGGCTCTACGATTAGCAATGCTCAAGTAGTCTATTAGACTATTTGAGGTTGGAAATAGAACAAGCGATAGCTTGTATCTATCGTTCGAAGGTGGTCGCTTGCGACCTCACCACTAAGAAAGATGTCAAAGAAAGGAACATTCGGAGAAAAAATATGACAAAAAATTTATTAGTAGAACTCGGTCTGGAAGAACTTCCAGCCTATGTGGTAACCCCAAGTGAAAAACAATTAGGTGAAAAAATGGCGGCTTTTTTGGCAGAAAATCGTCTGTCATACGAAGCTATCCAGACTTTTTCAACCCCTCGTCGTTTGGCTGTGCGTGTCATGGGACTAGCTGATGCTCAAACGGATCTTTCAGAAGATTTCAAAGGTCCTGCTAAAAAAATTGCCCTAGATAGCGATGGCAACTTTACCAAGGCGGCTCAGGGATTTGTGCGTGGTAAAGGCTTGACCACTGATGATATCCGCTTTGAGGAAGTTAAAGGTGTTGAGTATGTCTATGTGACTAAAAACGAAGCTGGCAAACCTGCTGAAGACGTTTTAGCAGGTATCCCGGAAGTGCTTAACAGTCTTGCCTTTCCAGTTAGTATGCACTGGGCTAAGAATACCTTTGAGTACATTCGTCCTGTGCACACCTTGACCGTACTTTTAGATGACA
Source organism: Streptococcus sp. ALY_211 (assembly GCF_058314555.1). Classification (NCBI taxonomy): domain Bacteria; kingdom Bacillati; phylum Bacillota; class Bacilli; order Lactobacillales; family Streptococcaceae; genus Streptococcus; species Streptococcus sp. ALY_211. Next base: position 111,120 of record NZ_JBZFUN010000004.1, read on the forward strand.
AGGCTCTTGATATGAATTTCCTCGATATTACATCAGGTCGTATCAGTCGTGGGCATCGTTTCTTGGGTCAAGAAACTGAGATTACAACAGCGGATTCTTATGAGGAAGATCTCCGCAAACAGTTTGTCATTGCAGACAGCCTTGAGCGTGAGCGCATGATTGTGGAACAGATCAAGGCTATTGAAGCTAAGGAAAATGTCCAAGTTGATATCGATCCAGACCTTCTCAATGAAGTCCTTAACTTGGTTGAATATCCGACTGCCTTCATGGGGAGTTTTGATGAGAAATATTTGGAGATTCCAGAAGAAGTCCTTGTAACTTCCATGAAGAGTCATCAACGCTACTTCGTTGTCCGTGATCAAGAAGGCAAGCTCAGACCTAACTTTATCTCGGTGCGTAATGGTAATGATGTCGCTCTAGAAAACGTCATCAAAGGGAATGAAAAAGTGTTGGTGGCACGCCTTGAAGATGGGGAATTCTTCTGGCATGAGGATCAAAAACTTCGGATTGAAGATCTTGTGGCTAAGCTATCTCAGGTGACCTTCCACGAAAAGATCGGTTCTCTGGCTGAACACATGGCCCGTGCAGGTGTTATTGCGGACTACCTCAGCGTGATGGCAGATTTATCATCGGATGAGGCGGCAGCGGTTTCGCGTGCAGCTGCTATCTATAAGTTTGATCTCTTGACTGGTATGGTCGGTGAGTTCGATGAGCTGCAAGGCATTATGGGTGAAAAGTACGCTCTTCTTGCAGGCGAAGAAGCGGCTGTTGCGACAGCTATCCGTGAGCATTATCTGCCTGATTCGGCTGATGGTGAGCTTCCAGAGACCAAGGTCGGTGCTGTTTTGGCTCTGGCTGATAAATTGGATACCCTGCTTAGCTTCTTCTCGGTCGGTCTTATCCCAAGCGGTTCTAATGACCCTTACGCTCTGCGTCGTGCGACACAAGGGATTGTTCGCATCTTAGATGCTTTTGGTTGGACCATTGCGATGGATGAGTTGGTGGACAACCTCTATGGCCTTACCTTTGATAGCTTGACTTACGATAATAAAGCTGAAGTCCTTGATTTCATCCGTGCCCGTGTAGATAAGATGATGGGCAAGATACCAAAAGACATCAAGGAAGCGGTCCTCGCTGGCTCTACTTTTGTTGTATCAGACATGTTAGCTGCAGCGGATGCCCTTGTAGAAGCATCACAAAAAGACAGCTACAAACCAGCGGTTGAAAGTTTGTCTCGTGTCTTTAACTTGGCTGAAAAAGCTGATAGGAGTGTTGCTATAGATGCTAAGCTCTTTGAAAATGACCAGGAAAAAGCCTTGGCTCAAGCTGTTGCTGAGCTTGAGTTGGGTAAGGATGCAAGTGCAAATATTGAACAACTCTTTGCCCTCAGTCCAGTCATCGATGCCTTTTTTGACAATACCATGGTCATGGCAGACGACCAAGCAGTAAAAAATAATCGTTTGGCTATTCTCTCAGCCTTGGCTGATAAAGCCAGTCAAGTCGCAGCTTTTAACCGGTTGATAACGAAATAGGTGTTAGCAAAATTCTCCTAATACGAAATAAAATAAGGAGGTGATGATATTGGATCCTAAGAAAATTGCTCGAATCAATGAGCTTGCCTTGAAGAAAAAAACGCAAGGCCTAACTGGCCAAGAAAAGGTGGAGCAGGCTGAATTGCGTAAGGAATACATCGAAGGTTATCGTCGCAATCTGCGTCACCATATTGAAGGGATTAAATTGGTGGATGAAGAAGGCAATGACGTGACTCCGGAAAAACTTCGCCAAATTCAACGCCAAAAAGGCCTGCATGGCCGCAGTTTGGATGATCCCAATAGCTGATTAATGCAAGATGTTCTAATACTCAAAGGGTTTAGAATTTTTGTATTGATTCTAAAAAGTTGGATAAGAAATTGTTGAAAGGATTTAGTTCTGTATTGGACAGGACTAAGTCCTTTTCGTTTGGCTTTGATTCTGTTTGTTGTTATACAAGTGACAAGGCTCCTCTTTTAATGAGTACGAAGTATGATGAATAGCGTTTATTCTATTTCTAATATAGTTTTGTGCTTTGTGAAGTTTAAGCATAACAGTTTTAAATCAATTTTTTCTTGATCATTGAAGCTTTTTAGGTTTGTTTAGCTTTTTTTAGGCAACGGTTTTAATGATTTTTGTTAGAATGATAATGATTTTTCTTGAGCATCTGATGTTCATTATGAGAGGGGGGCAGAATGAGCTTTATGAAGTGGCGACGATCTGGTGTACTAGCTGTTGGTCTTATCTTGCTGCTTGTATTAGGAGCCTTATTGTTATCTTTTTCGTCTGTGACTAAGAGCAGTGAGCAACCTATCTACGGTGTTACGATTGATGATACTTGGGAAGGTGAGGTCACTACTGATGCTATTGTTCAGGCGTTGAAAGATATGCCGGTGAGGCCGACTGTGCGTATTGTGATGTCTAAGGAAAAAAGTCCAAGGTCCTATGTCTCTTTTTTTAAAAAGATCGCACCGGTAGCGGATATTATGGCACAGCCTGTGGATTCTTATGATATGAATGCTTATCCTGATCCTGCTTCCTACCGCCAGCGCTTTCGGGAGTCCTTAAAATATCTGAAAGACTATACAAAGATTTGGGAAGTTGGTAATGAGATTAATGGAACTGATTGGATCAAGCAAGATCCAGAGTTGATTGTTGATAAAGTCCAAGCCGCTTATGATCTTGTTGAAGAGGCTGATCAAGAGACTGCAGTGACCTTTTATTATGAGAATCCTAAGGATCATGATATGTTGGTCTGGATAGATCGCTATGTCCCACAGAAAATGAGACAAGGGCTAGATTTTAGCTTCATCTCTTACTATGAGGATGATAATGGTGGTTACCAGCCAGATTGGGCGCATGTTTTCAAACGATTTCAAGCACAGTTTGCCCAGTCCAAGGTCGGCATGGGGGAATGTGGCAATACTGCTCCATCAGCAACTAGAGCTAGTAAGATAGCTATGATGCGTCACTATTATCAGCAGCCAGTTTATACAGAGCATTATGTCGGGGGTTATTTTTGGTGGAATTGGGTTCAAGACTGTGTTCCCCATCAGCATAATAACGTCTATCAGGCACTCAATCGTATCTTGAATGATCAGAAGTAGCGGTGGGATCAGGTAATTTTCTTGCATAAGTAAGGTGATAATGGGTGTTTGTACCCAGTCTTTTTTGATATTAGGTGTCAGTTTATACTCATAGTTATCTGAGGTAGGCTAGGAGATTTTTTAAGTGCTAGTTGATTTGACAAATCGAGAAGAAAGCGTAAAATACTGATGTAAGCCGAATTAGCTCAGTTGGTAGAGCAACGCACTCGTAACGCGTAGGTCACAGGTTCGAGCCCTGCATTCGGCATGAAAATACAAGATAAAAAAGAGTCTGGGACAAACCGCGATGATGGCTTCGCTCTCACCCACAAAACATTGTAATCTTTGAAGGTTATGTATAAAAAGTCCAGACTTGTTAGCATTATTGGATTTATTAGATTTGCGCAGTGGTTGATTGGCGGTCCTTATTCCTTGCTGTGCAAGTGATAGTCTCTAAACATCCACTGGATGTTTAGAGCTTAATCAACTGTGCGGAGGTGGGATTGAAATGCTCCAGTGGAGGATTTCTATCTGAGCATTAAAATGGGAGAGCGAAGAAAATCAAAACCGTGTTTTTCTCAGGGTTAACTGATGTCAGTCTTGAAAGCGTTGGTCATCAGCGCTTTTTTGGTAGTCAAATAGCTAGCGAAAGGCCAGAATCTGCTATAATAGAGGTGTTGTAGACCTTCTAAGGTTTAGACGGATGAACACAGGGGGCATCACAATGTAGAGATTAGCCAGAAGTGTAAGAGCTTTAGCACTTAAATTGAGTAAGTTAGCAGTAAAATTACTGCGATACTAATCATTAGTTGTTACTGGTTTGTACAGCTCTCCAGTTACGATGTTTCGAAAAGCCAGTCGATAATACTGGCGAATCGAAACTAGTAAGTGGCATAGCAAGTCTCCATAGAGACTTGTGTAGGAAATCAAGTACTTTAGTACTTAGATTGAGTTTGCCAGTTAGAAAGGAAATGAACCCGCCTACGACTCTGTGGAATTAGATAAAATCTCCTAGGTGTCTTTTCACCTGAGTTTCTATCACAGTAGTTGATTGGTAACTCTTGTCGCAATAGCGACAGCGACCCACCTAATCAACCTTGTGGCGGTGCTACGACGCTATCATAGATAGCTGTAGCACTCGCTAAATTCCTTTGAGTCGTTTAACGGCTTGGTATCTTAGTTATGCAAGATAAGTTAGTGATTCATGGGGCACGTGCCCATAATTTGAAAGATGTAGATGTAGAAATTCCACGGGATAAGCTGGTGGTAGTGACTGGTTTGTCTGGATCTGGTAAATCCAGTCTGGCTTTTGATACTATTTACGCAGAAGGTCAGCGGCGCTATGTGGAGAGTTTGTCTGCTTATGCCCGTCAGTTTTTGGGTAATATGGAAAAGCCTGATGTAGATAGCATAGACGGTCTCAGTCCAGCTATTTCCATCGACCAAAAGACGACCAGCAAAAATCCTCGCTCGACAGTTGGTACGGCAACGGAAATCAATGATTACCTGCGTCTGCTCTATGCGCGTGTAGGAGTACCTTACTGTCCAAATGGTCATGGAGAAATTTCTGCCAGCTCGGTTGAGCAGATCGTTGATCAGGTACTGGATCTGCCGGAGCGCACCCGTATGCAGATCCTAGCACCGGTTATCCGTCGTAAGAAAGGCCAGCACAAGACCCTTTTTGAAAAAATCCAAAAAGAAGGTTATGTGCGTGTGCGTGTGGATGGTGAGGTCTATGATGTGACTGAGGTGCCTGAGCTGTCCAAGTCCAAGATGCATAATATCGAGGTAGTTATTGACCGTCTGGTCAATAAGGAGGGCATTCGCAGCCGTCTCTTTGATTCTGTCGAAGCAGCCCTTCGGATTGCGGATGGCTATGTCATCATCGACACCATGGACGGCAATGATTTGCTCTTTTCGGAGCATTATTCCTGTCCAGTTTGTGGCTTTACAGTCCCTGAGCTGGAGCCTCGTCTCTTTTCATTCAATGCCCCCTTTGGCTCCTGCCCGACTTGTGATGGTTTGGGGATGAAGCTGGTGGTGGATATGGATCTCCTCATTCCAGATCCTAGTTTGACTCTGCGGGAAGGTGCCTTAGCTCCTTGGAATCCCATTTCTTCTAACTATTACCCAGCCATGCTGGAGCAGGCCATGGAAGCTTTCGGGGTTGATATGGATACGCCCTTTGAAGAGCTCTCGAAAGAGGATCAGGATCTGATTCTCTATGGTTCTGATGATAAAGAATTCCACTTCCACTATGTCAATGATTTCGGTGGGGTGCGTGATATTGATATTCCTTTTGAAGGCGTGGTTAATAATGTCAACCGTCGTTATCATGAAACTAACAGTGACTTTACCCGCAATGTCATGCGGGGCTATATGAACGAGCTGACCTGTACGACCTGTCAGGGCTACCGTCTCAACGATGCTGCACTATCGGTCAAGCTAGGTGGTGAGGCTGGTCTTCATATTGGTCAGATTTCTGATCTCTCTATCCAGGATCATCTAGCTCACTTAGAAGACTTGGTTCTGACGGATAATCAAAAGACGATTGCGGCTCCTATCTTGAAGGAAATCAAGGATCGCTTGAGCTTTTTAAATAATGTGGGACTAAATTATCTGAATCTGTCCCGGGCAGCTGGGACCTTGTCTGGTGGTGAAAGTCAACGCATTCGCTTAGCCACTCAAATTGGTTCTAATCTGAGCGGTGTCCTCTACGTCTTGGATGAGCCCTCTATTGGCCTTCACCAGCGTGATAATGACCGCTTGATTGCCAGTCTCAAGAAGATGCGTGATTTAGGCAATACCCTAATTGTCGTCGAACATGATGAGGACACTATGCGTGAGGCGGATTGGCTGATCGATGTCGGACCAGGTGCCGGTCAATTCGGTGGAGAAATCGTTGCTTCTGGTCGCCCAGACCAAGTTGCCAAAAATAAAAAGTCCATTACTGGACAGTACCTATCTGGGAAGAAAGATATTCCTGTTCCCGTTGAAAGGCGAAAGGGGAACGGTCGTTTTATTGAGGTTAAGGGGGCAGCTGAGAATAATCTTCAAAATATCGATGTTAAGTTTCCACTTGGGAAATTTATTGCGGTGACAGGTGTATCCGGTTCTGGGAAGTCTACCTTGATCAATAGTATTCTCAAGAAATCTATAGCGCAAAAATTGAATCGCAATTCGGAAAAACCCGGCAAGCACAAGGGCATTGAAGGGATTGAGCATATTGAGCGTTTGATTGATATTGACCAGAGTCCAATCGGTCGGACACCCCGTTCCAATCCAGCGACCTATACAGGGGTTTTTGATGATATTCGTGATCTCTTTGCCAAGACTAATGAAGCCAAGATCCGTGGTTACAAGAAGGGCCGCTTTAGCTTCAATGTCAAGGGTGGACGCTGTGAGGCCTGCTCAGGTGATGGCATTATCAAGATCGAGATGCACTTTCTGCCAGATGTCTATGTTCCATGTGAAGTCTGTCACGGTACACGCTACAACAGTGAGACTTTAGAAGTCCACTACAAGGAAAAAAACATTGCAGAAATCCTTGATATGACTGTTAATGATGCCGTGGATTTCTTTGCGCCAATTCCAAAGATTGCCCGCAAACTTCAAACCATCAAGGATGTCGGACTGGGTTATGTGACATTGGGTCAGCCAGCTACTACCCTGTCAGGTGGGGAAGCTCAGCGTATGAAGCTGGCTAGTGAGCTCCACAAACGCTCAACTGGTAAGTCCTTCTACATTTTGGATGAGCCAACGACAGGTCTGCATACCGATGATATTGCCCGTTTGCTCAAGGTCTTGGAACGTTTTGTCGACGAAGGAAATACGGTGCTCGTTATCGAGCATAATCTGGATGTCATCAAAACGGCGGATCACTTGATCGATCTAGGACCAGAGGGTGGTGTTGGAGGTGGTCGTATTGTTGCGACTGGAACTCCAGAAGAGGTAGCAGCTAATTCAGATAGCTATACAGGACACTATTTGAAATCAAAACTAGGCTAAACAAAAGAGGGTGGAAGAAAAATCATGATTTTTCTTCCACCCTCTTTTGTATTAGCTACAGTTTTTCTGACTTCTGTTGAACCTAGGGTTAGGCTGCACTTGCAGCTGCGATAATTCCTACTATGATTACAATAATTATCCAAATAAATGGCATAGCCAGTCCGATGGAGTTAATAATAATCTCGTTCTTGTAGCTGTAAGGCTTGTTATGATTTGTGATAGATATGATAAGACCAATCAGCGCTAAAATAAACCCGAAAATTCCCAAATAAAAAGTGAGACTGAGTATAATAGAGATAATTCCGAGTACTAATGGTGCCGTAGATTTAGGCTGAGGGTAATAGCCGGGATAAGGGGCTTGAGTAAAGTTAGGCTGTTGGTATTCTGGATAAGGAGTCGCCTGTGATGGATTTTGGAGAGGAGCTTGTTGATAAGGAGCTTCTTGAGGCTGGTTAGGCATAGTTTGTTGTTGCTGGTTTGGAAAAACTTGTGTTTGATAGGGTTGATTGCCGGCATAAGGATTTTGGGTAGGGGTTTCCTGATATTGTGGCTGTTGGTAGGCCTGTTGAGGTAGTGGTTGCTCTTGTCCCTGTTGGTTATCTTGTGGGAATGTTTCTTGTGTCATTTTGAACTCCTTTATAAAAACTGAAGGTTTGAAACCTAATCATATAAAGAAATAGGAATTTTGTCAATAGTATATGGGACTAGCTGTGGACGCCAAGGAGTCATGGATGGTATACTAATCTAAAGTCAGTCAGATAAAGGAGGATAGATATGGTAGAGCGGTTATCTTGGCAGGATTATTTTATGGCCAATGCAGAATTGATTTCTAAGCGATCAACTTGTGATCGTGCCTTTGTAGGTGCCGTCTTGGTTAAGGATAAGCGCATTATAGCGACTGGTTATAATGGTGGGGTTTCAGATGCAGATAACTGCAATGAAGTGGGCCACTATATGGAGGGTGGTCATTGTATACGGACTGTTCATGCTGAGATGAATGCTTTGATCCAGTGCGCTAAGGAAGGGATCTCGACCAAGGAAACGGAGATTTATGTGACGCATTTTCCTTGTATCAACTGCACAAAGGCCCTCCTTCAAGCAGGTGTCACTAAGATCACCTATAAATCCAATTATCGCCCCAATCAACTGGCGATTCAGCTGATGGAGCAAAAGCGTGTCACCTTGGTTCAACATCAGGTTCCTAAAGTTAGTTTGGGGCAGGATGGAGAAGATAATGACGGGACAAAGTAAATCCTATGGGTACCAGATTTTTTGTTTGATCATACAACGAGGTTTGAGACTTAGGTCTCAAACCTCGTTTATTTCTTAATGGCAGTGTGACCTATTTGCAGATGGGTTTTGAAATCTGTCTCACTCACCTAAATCTTATTTATGGGCTCTTCTTGTCAGGGGGCTAATCCTTGCATCCTTGGATAAGCTGTCAAGGGAAACAGGTCGGCTGGTATTTCTTCTTGACTGATACTTGGTGGTAGGATCAGGAGCGATGGAGTAGAAAGAGAAAGGTTCTTTCTCTTGATTCCTTCGGTAGTTAGGTAGAAGAGATAAGGGACTTGTCTTTGTGCTTACGCTTTGACTCATGGTGTTTTGAGGGGAGAAGCTGGTAGGTCTCATAGACATAAGAATGACCGTCGTATTTAGAGAGCTATCAGCTTTTTGAGCGTTAGTAGCGGTACTTGTTGGTTTTGTACTCTGGTTGGAAAATCCTTCTGGCGTTTTTAGACTAGTTAGAAGGCTTGTTGATGTTTGGTCAGTTCCAGCTGTGATAGAGGTGTCTGTTGTTTGTCCTTCTGGCAGGCTCGGCATTGTCTGACCGTTTAGTCCGCCTGGTGGCTGATTAGAGGGACTAGTTTCAGTTGTTGCAGTTGCACTAGCTGTATTCCCACCACTAGTAGAAATAGTATAGGTGCTACCTGACAGGATCGTTTCAGTTGAGAGAACAATGTTACTAAAAGCGACATCAGCTGTTGTGCTTGCTATGATATTGCCACTGTCATCGCTCACCGTAATCGTTTCGCCAGCTGTACCTGAGATATTAGTCATAATATAGGCTTGACTGGATCCTGCTGAGAAAGCTTGGGCCATACCGGCTTGGCCGATTGCCCAGGTTGTTCCGCCATTAGTTATACCTGTACCATCGTAGTCCATGGCAGCATTGTCAGCTGATGTAGATTGAGCTTTAAGACTACCGCCGGTAATGGTTAAGTTACCATTTGAATCTACTCCATCTCCATCAGCAATGATACTGGTTTCCCCACCGTTAATCGTCATGGAGACTGTTTCTGCAGCATTTTCAGTCCCGGAAAAGGGATCCTTAGCTACCATACCATCATCAGAGGCAGATAAGTTGTTTTTTCCGCCATTGATGATAATATCAGAGCCTACTAGAGCTTCGTAAGATTGAGAGACTGTGATTGATCCATCGTTGATGGTCAAGGTGTTTCCAGACTTGATACCAGCCGTGTCTTCATTGGTAGAAGAAGTGATGGTAATGTTGCCATCATTGATGGTTACATTAGCAGCTTCAGGATCTGTTTCTGAAAGAGCCCAGATACCTGCCCCATCAGATGTTATTGTTAGATTACCTGAATTGATGATGACATCATCCTCTGTTTGAATACCATCGCCATTAGAAGTCATATCAAGTGTGGCAGAATCTAAGGTGAAAGTGTTGGCTTGAATGGCATCGTCACTACTATTTAGCGTCAGTTTTCCTTTCCCTGTCACATATAAGGCTTCTTGAGCTGATAAAGCTACAGATGAACTTAGGATACTACTATCGCTGGCAACTGTCACTGTCAGGTCTCCTAGACCTGAGAGACCATTAGTGAGTTGAGCATTCTCTAGCGTTAGTTCGACACCATCTGCTGCGACTACTTGATAGTCCGTGCTACCTGTTAGGGTATAGTGGGAGGTGTTGTCTGTTAGAGTGATAGTATTGCTAGTGTCATCGACCGTATAACTATCCTGACTGCTAGCTTGTGACAGGTCAATAATGATAGCTGTCTTGTCTAAGCTCTCAGTGGTTTCTGACGCTTGTGTGTCTTGTGTCTCTGTAGTTTGAGTGGCAGCCTCGTCTAGACTTGTTTGGCTGTTTTGAGTGTTTTGACTAGTAGATTGACCACTCTCTGAGGAAGTCTCTTGATTAGTCGTTTGTTCTTGACTACTAGCTGTGTCAGTCAGATTAGATTGGCTTTCTGCTGAGCTAGTCGTTGCTTGAGTGACTTCTGAGCTAGCTGCTGCGCTATCTGCTGTTTGTGTACTTGGAGCGGTGGTCTCGTCTGCTTGAACAGTTGATATTGATGTGAGGAAGAGACCGGATAGTAGCAGTCCTCCGACTAAGCCATAAGCCTTGTGTTTGCGATAAATGCCACGATTATGATTGGTATGTTTTGTCATTGTAGGTACCTCTTTTCCTTTATATTAGGGAGCCATTTGACTCATAGATAAGTTTGCTTAAGCTGCTTATCTATGGTGGCTAGTATAGGTGAGAAAAATGAAGCTTAAATGAATAAGGTTATTTGAATTTTTTTTTGGAAAAAATTAATTGTGTTAGCCTTGCCGAGAGAGTCATACCAAGGGATGTTGGTGGTACTTAATTGGTTAATATTTGAGAAAAAAAGGTGAATATGATAGAATGAAGAGAATTTAATTATTAACTAAAGAGGTAGAGACACATGATTGAAGCAAGTAAGCTCCGAGCTGGTATGACGTTTGAAACAGCTGATGGCAAATTGATCAAGGTTTTGGAAGCTAGTCACCACAAACCTGGTAAAGGAAACACAGTTATGCGCATGAAATTGCGTGATGTTCGTTCTGGCTCTACATTTGATACGACTTATCGTCCAGAAGAAAAATTTGAGCAGGCTATTATTGAAACGCGTCCGGCTCAATACTTGTATCAGATGGATGATACTGCTTATTTTATGGATACTGAAAATTATGAGCAATACGAAATTCCAACAGCCAATGTTGAAAATGAATTGCTCTATATGCTTGAAAATTCCGAAGTGAAGATCCAATTTTACGGAAGCGAAGTGATCGGGGTTACTGTTCCGACGACGGTTGAGTTGACTGTTGCTGAAACACAGCCATCCATCAAGGGTGCTACGGTGACTGGTTCAGGGAAACCAGCTACCATGGAAACAGGTCTTGTGGTAAACGTTCCTGATTTTATCGAAGCTGGACAAAAATTGGTCATTAACACAGCAGAAGGTACTTACGTTTCACGTGCCTAAGCTAGTATTTATATATTCCTAGTGAATTTTAGAAAGGATAGACTTATGGCAGAAGCAATTGGAGAGATTGTTATTGCGCCTCGTGTACTTGAGGTTATTACAGGTATTGCAGCAACTAAGGTCGATGGTGTCTACTCACTGGTCAATAAGGCTGTGACTGATAATATTAGCAAGTCAACCTTGCGTCGTGGTGTCTATTTGACAACGGATGAGGACGATAAGGTGACAGCTGATATTTATTTGCAGCTCCAATATGGTGTCAATGTTCCTGCCGTATCTATCGAGGTGCAGCGTGCTGTTAAATCAGCAGTTAAGGACATGGCTGAAGTGGAGATTACGGATGTCAATGTTCATGTTGTAGGGATTGTTCCAGAAAAGACGCCAAAACCAGATTTAGGCGCACTCTTTGATGAGGACTTTTTAGATGACTGATTCTAGGAGACAGTTGCGTGAGCGTGCCCTTCAGGCGATTTTTAGTCTGGAGTTTGGTCAAGCAGATGTGCAGGATGCTGCTAGTTTCGCTTACAGTTATGATAAAGAGTTGGCAGAGGAAGAAGCTATAGACATTCCGGCTTTTTTGCTCAATCTTGTTAAAGGGATGACAGATGAGCAAGCAGAGATTGATCGTCTGATTATTGAGCATTTGAAGTCAGGTTGGACGTTAGATCGCTTGACCTTGATCGATCGCAGTCTTCTTCGCTTAGGACTTTATGAGATCAAGTATTATGATGAAACACCGGATCGTGTGGCCCTCAATGAGATCATCGAGTTGGCTAAATCTTATTCAGATAGTCAATCCTCAAAATTTATCAATGGGATTTTGACTAAATTTGTTCGTGAAGACTAAGTATCTGCTAGTGTATTGATGTATTGATATGAAATGGTGTAAAAAAGAGGCTGAGACAAACGTTCTCAGCCTCTTTTTTTATGGTGAAAAGACACTATAGTGATTTTCCTGTTGTTAAACTGATGGGGAGGGTGTAATTCTTTTGAACGGGACGGTTATTGATCTTGGATAGGAGAACCTCTACGAGGAGCTCAGCAATTTCTCGCATGGGTTGCTTGATGGTTGAAAGCTGAGGAAAATAGTTTTCGACAAATTGGGTACCATCATAGCCGATGAGCTTCATATCTTGGGGAATGCGAATGCCAAGATCGTTAGCGATTTTTATGGTCAGTATGGCTGTCATATCATCAGAGGTAAAGAGACCATCTGGTTTCTCTCGACTGAGAATATCCTTGATTTCCATTTCCTTGCGGATAGCAGAGTAATCACTAGAGATATTGAAAACTTTGGCATGGGGGAGGACAGCATTGAAGCCCTGACGACGCAAGCCTGTGGTGGAGTTAGAGTTATCGTTACCTGTGAACATGACAATGGTCTGACAGCCGATTCGCTCTAGAGTTCTTGCTGCCATTCGACCTCCTTCAAAATTATCAGAGGAGATGACAGGGATATTGGGGGCGAGATTGCGGTCAAAAGCGACAATGGGTGCTTCGACACGCTGATAATCCACAATATCTAGATTGTGGCTGGAGGAGATGATACCGTCGACCTGATTGGCCGCCAGCATTTCTAGATACTCCCTTTCCTTTTCGGATTCATTTTGGCTGTTGCAGATAATAACCTTATAGCCATGATGAAAGAGCAGGGATTCCAGGTGTTCGATCATCTCTGCATAAAATACATTACTAATGGTTGGAAAAATCAGGCCGATCAATTTGGAAGACTTGCCTTGCAATCCTCTAGCTAGGCTGTTTGGCTTATAGCCGAGTTCTCTCATAGCCTTGTGAACTTTCGCCTTAGTCTTTTCAGATAGATAGCCCTTGTTATTGATAACGCGTGATACGGTTGTTGGGCTTACACCAGCTAGTGCAGCCACATCAGTTAATTTAGCTACCATAGTTTATGCCTTTAATTCGTAGTAAGTACCTGTAGGGTTGCCTTGTAGGATTTGGATGCCAGTTTGTCCTTCCTCAGGAAAAACACGACTGGTAAAGACTTTTTCTCCCTTATTGAAAAAGATCTCAATGATCGAATTATCGACGAAGATGGTCACAGTTTCAGCCTTATCAATAGTACACTCACGACTTGTTCCAAAGGCTTGAGCATACTGGACACCAGCTTTGGAGCGGTCAAGGACTATCTTACCAGCTGTGTTATCAATATTGAGTCTGAGACCATTGCCCTTATTATCTGCAAAGAGGAGAAGTTCGGTTGTTTGGCTACTTTCGAGATTGAGTTCGAGCTCGTAGGTGTTAGAGGTCTCTTTCATAGGGGTAAAGGCCTGTTCGGACGCACGCAGGCTAGTGATGGCTGAAACAGGGTATTGATAGAGCTTACCATTTTTGATAGTCAGCTCCTTAACTAGACTCATAGCCCCTTGGTAGTCATATTGATCTGTCGGATAATCTACATCAGGTAAGCCAATCCAGCTAACGCTTAAAGCACGGCCATCTGGTGTATTAAAGGCTTGAGTTGCATAGGCTTCAAAGCCGAAGTCGAGATTAAAAATTTCAGAAGCACCGACTAGAGCAGGGCTTTTTGTGTCAAACGATTGACAGATCTTATAAGTGTTGGGATAGATATTATCATAAGCTAGCTCATCCTTAGCTAATCCCTGAGGGCTATAGAGCAGGACAGGATTGTCACCGACAAAGACTAGGTTGGGGCATTCGATCATGTATTCAGAACCGGTACCTCCAAAATCTAAATTTCCGACCTCTTGCCAGTCAGTAACATCGTTGTTGATAGCTTTGTAGAGCTTGATAAAGCCTTTTTTATCAAGGCTTTGAGCTCCTACAATGGCATAGTATTGTCCCTTATAGTTGAAAATCTGTGGGTCACGGAAGTGTTCAGTAACGTCAGCTGGCTGTTGGATCAGGACATTTTTAAATTTTTCAATATGCCCTTTTTTATCCATCCAAGCTCCGACTTGTAGGGGATCGCGAACCCAATTTTCATCGCGGACGTTTCCAGTATAGAAGATAAATAGCTTATCATCGATAGGGTAGGCAGAGCCAGAATAAGCGCCGTGGCTATCATTTTTGCTGTCAGGTTGAAGTGTTGCTCCTGTTTTTGTAAAATGCACCAGGTCTTCTGATTCGGTGTGAACCCATTGTTTTAAGCCGTGAGCGGCACCAAATGGCCAGTTTTGATAGAAGAGTTGAAACTTATGATTGAAATAAGAAAAGCCATTAGGATCATTGAGCAGACCTGTGTCGGGCTCGATATGATAACTTGCTCTCCAAGGGGATTTAGCAACATTGGCTGCAATAGTATCACGCTCCTGATCAGTCCAGTCTGCATATGGCTTATAGCGAATTTCAGTTGGTAAATTCATAGGATGTCCTCCAAATATATAAGAAGTGAAAGGGGCTGTTTATAGTAGTGGCTTGGCTAGGTGTCAGCAGGTTTAGCAGATTCCTGTCAAGCGGTGTCACTTTCTTAACATAGTAAAGGTTTTCATAGAAAAAATCAAGGTGGAGCAGTCATTTCAAAATAAAAATATGTAAAGCGGTTGACATATTCTGGGGGCTGTGATAAATTAGTGATATAAAAAAGCGTTTTCATAATTGAGATGCTAAAAATAAAGGAGTAGTGACTATGGATTATGCTAAAGTTGCTGCCGACGTTGTCAAAGCTGTCGGCAAAGATAATCTAGTAGCAGGTGCCCACTGTGCGACTCGTCTTCGTCTCGTTTTAAAAGATGATACTAAAGTCGATCAAGAAGCACTCGACAACAATCCCGATGTAAAAGGGACTTTTAAGATGGATGGCCAGTATCAAGTTATCATTGGTGCTGGTGATGTTAATCATGTGTATGCGGAGCTGATCAAGCAAACAGGTTTGAAAGAAGTTTCGACGGAAGAGGTTAAGCAGATAGCTGCTAAGGGACAGAAGACAAATCCTGTCATGGCCTTTATCAAAATGCTGTCTGAAATCTTTGTTCCAATCATTCCAGCCCTTGTTGCTGGTGGTTTGTTGATGGCTTTAAATAACATCTTCAAGTCCCCAGACTTGTTTGGTCCTAAGTCACTTGTTGAGCAATTTCCACAGATCTCTGGTATTACACAATTATTGACGGTATTATCAGATGCCCCCTTCATCTACATGCCTGTTCTTCTAGGTATCTCTACGGCCAAGCGTTTTGGTGGTAATCAATACTTAGGGGCTGCTCTAGGATTGATGATGAGCTCACAAGAGTTGAATGAGGTTGTTGCTAAAGCGGCTGGTTTCTCTCTTGACTGGAACTTCTTTGGTTGGAACCTAGAAGCTCATCAATACACTTCGCAAGTCATCCCAGCTATTATTGCTGTATGGCTCATGTGTGTTATTGAAAAATGGTTCCATAAGCACCTTCATTCTGCAGTTGACTTTACTTTTACACCGCTTTTGACCATGATTATCACAGGTTTCTTGACCTTTGCAGTTATTGGTCCAGTCTTTGGTGAAGTTTCTGGCTGGGTGGCTAATGGTTTGGTATGGCTGTATGATACGCTTGGATTTATCGGTATGGGGATCTTTGGTGCCTTCTACACTCCAATCGTTGTGACGGGTCTTCACCAATCTTTCCCCGCTTTCGAGACTATTCTTTTGAATTCTTGGAAAGACGGTCAGGGCTCGGGTGACTTTATCTTCGTTGTAGCTTCCATGGCTAATATGGCTCAAGCTGCTGCAGCCTTTGCGGTCTTTGCTTTGACAAAAAATTCTAAGACAAAGGGACTCTCAAGTTCGGCTGGTATTTCTGCCCTTCTTGGTATCACTGAGCCTGCCGTCTTCGGGGTAAACCTTAAATATCGTTTCCCATTCTTCTGTGCCCTTGTTGGTTCGGCTCTTGCTGCCGCTGTAGCTGGTCTCTTCCACGTCATTGCAGTATCTCTTGGGTCAGCAGGTGTGCTTGGTCTGATTTCTATCCAAGCCAAATCTATTCCTTCCTATCTAGTGGCTGAAGTTATTTCATTTGTTATCGCCTTTGCGATTACTTACTACTATGGTAAGACAAAAGCAGCTGACGTATTTGCAGCCGAGGCTGCGGCGCAAGCAGCTGAAGATGAGGCTGCAGCTTTAGCTGTAGCTCCTGTGGCAGAAACTCCTTCAGAACCAGAAGCATCTGCTGCAAAAGAAGTGACTGCTGAAACGATTGCAGCTCCTCTTGCAGGGGAAACAGTTGATCTGGCTAAAGTTAATGATCCTGTTTTCTCATCTGGCGCTATGGGTAATGGTGTCGCAGTTAAACCTAGTGGTAATGAAGTAGTTGCACCATTTGATGGTGTCGTTCAAATTGCTTTTCCGACAGGTCATGCTTTTGGTTTGAAATCAACTGATGGTGCCGAAATCTTGATCCATATCGGTATTGATACTGTTTCTATGGATGGTAAGGGCTTTGAACCAAAGGTTGAGGCTGAGCAAACTGTTAAAAAAGGTGATGTTCTTGGAACCTTTGATTCGGCAGCTATTGCAGAAGCTGGATTGGATGATACCACTATGGTGATTGTCACTAATACAGCAGATTATGCTGGAGTTGATGTGCTGGCTTCAGGTACTGTAGCAGCAGGAGATGACCTGCTCTCAGTGAAATAATAGCCTTATCTTGATCATATTTATTAAACAGATCGGATTTCCTTGGAGACGGTCTGTTTTTTGTTGTAAATGTCTAAGATCTAGTGATTTTCCATTGCGTTATAGGTGTTAATTCCTTATAATTAAAAAGAATGTCTAAGATAAAATAAAAACGAGGAGAAGCCTAATGAAACTTTACGGAAGTGTGGAAGCTGGTGGTACGAAGTTTGTCTGTGCGGTAGGAGATGAGAATTTTGAAATCGTTGAGAAAGTCCAGTTTCCTACGACAACCCCTTATGAAACGATTGATAAGACAGTTGAGTTTTTCAAACGTTTTGAAGATGACTTAGCAGGTATCGCTATTGGATCTTTTGGGCCGGTCGATATTGATGAAAATTCACCAACCTATGGCTACATTACCAAAACCCCAAAACCACATTGGTCAAATGTTGATTTGGTTGGTTTGATTTCTAAAGAATTCACTATTCCCTTTTACTTTACTACCGATGTGAACTCATCAGCCTATGGTGAGGTTATGGTGCGTCAGGGTGTTGAAAACCTTGCCTACTATACCATTGGTACTGGGATTGGTGCGGGGACTATTCAGCGTGGTGAGTTTGTTGGTGGTATGGGGCATACCGAGGCAGGTCATGTTTATGTGGCGATGCACCCTAGCGATGTTGCTAATGAATTTCATGGCACTTGTCCTTTTCATAATGGTTGCTTGGAAGGCTTAGCAGCGGGACCATCTTTGGAAGCTCGTACAGGGATTCGTGGAGAAAAGATTGATCTCCACTCGGAAGTATGGGATATTCAGGCTTATTATATTGCACAAGCTGCGGTGCAGGCTACTCTTCTTTACCGTCCAGATGTGATTGTCTTTGGCGGTGGCGTTATGGCCCAGGAACATATGCTCAAGCGGGTGCGTGATAAGTTTAGAGCTTTGTTGAATGACTATATTCCAGTACCAGATGTTGAGGAATACATTGTCACACCAGCGGTTGCGGGGAATGGCTCCGCTACCCTAGGAAACTTTGCATTAGCTAAAAAGGTAGCTGAAAAATAAGGGTTAAGGCTGTTAAACTAAGCCATGTGAATTACGTTTAAACGAGGCTTTAATCTTTTGTATCACGTGAAACATGTTTATTAACAGCCAGCATTTGATGCTGGCTGTTGTTTTATTTTAGTGTTACAATGGCAACACGAAGAGAGGAGAGATGATAGATGGCAAGACCTTTATTTTTAGCTTCTGTTATGCAGGAAAAAATCTGGGGTGGTACTGGTTTAAGAGATGAGTTTGGCTACAGTATTCCCAGTCAGACGACGGGAGAGTATTGGGCCATTTCTGGGCACCCCAATGGTGTCTCAAAAATTGCTAATGGTCCTTATAAAGGGGCAGGATTAGATCAGCTCTATAGGGAGGAGCCGGCTTTGTTTGGCTATCCAGAGTCAGCCGTCTTTCCCTTGCTGACTAAGATTTTAGATGCCAATGATTGGCTCAGTGTTCAAGTGCATCCTGATGATCGTTACGCTCTGGCTCATGAAGGGGAGCTTGGTAAGACTGAGTGTTGGTACATTTTAAAAGCTGATCCGGGTGCTGAGATTATCTATGGTCACAAGGCGAAAAGTCGTGAAGAACTGGCTGAGTTGATTGCTAAGGGAGACTGGGAAAACCTGCTGACTCGGGTGCCCGTTAAAGCAGGTGATTTTTTCTATGTGCCTAGCGGAACCATGCATGCTATTGGTAAGGGAATTATGGTTCTTGAAACTCAGCAGTCCAGCGATACGACCTATCGTGTTTATGATTTTGATCGGCCAGATGCCAATGGGCAGCTGCGTCCCTTGCATATTCAAGAATCCATTGATGTCTTGAAACTTGGAGAGCCTGATAATTCAGTGCCAGTAAGTCTTGAATTCGATCAGTTGGTCGTGACGCTTTTGGTGTCTACTGCTTTTTTTGCCGTTCATAAATGGGAGATTTCTGGTCACGTTGAGATGAAGAGAAGGGCTGCTTATTATCTGGTCAGCGTGATCGATGGATCAGGGCAGCTTCAGGTAGACCAAGAAATCTATACCTTAACCAAGGGGGATCACTTTATCCTTCCCAATGATGTCTCTAGCTGGCGATTGGATGGTCAGATGACACTGATTGCTAGCCATGTTACTAAGAACTAATCGACCCCTTGAAATTAGGGCTTTAGAAGCTCTCTTTTTGCGTTTACTTTTGGGCGGGAAAGTCGGTAGATTTCTTGTCTCAAGAGGTCGTTTATGATAGAATTAATTGTTAGTGACTATCGAAAGGAATGAAGATGGCAAATATCATACGCAAGATCATTGAAAATGATAGAGGCGAACTTAGAAAACTAGAAAAAATTGCAAAGAAGGTTGAATCGTATGCTGATGAGATGGAGGCATTATCGGATTCAGATCTTCAAAGCAAGACAGATGAATTCAAACAACGTTATGAAGATGGTGAAAGTTTAGATAAGATGCTCCCAGAGGCGTTTGCGGTTGTCCGTGAGGCGGCTAAGCGTGTTTTGGGATTGTATCCTTACCGTGTACAGATCATGGGGGGAATCGTTCTTCACAATGGTGATGTGCCAGAGATGCGTACCGGTGAAGGTAAGACCTTGACTGCGACCATGCCTGTGTATCTCAATGCGATTTCTGGTAAGGGTGTCCATGTTATTACGGTCAATGAATATCTGACGGCACGGGATGCGACTGAGATGGGTGAGCTATACAGCTGGCTTGGCTTGTCTGTAGGGATCAACCTTTCTTCGAAATCACCAGCTGAAAAGCGGGAAGCATACAATTCAGATATTACCTACTCAACCAATGCCGAGGTTGGTTTTGACTACCTGCGTGATAATATGGTTGTCCGCAAGGAAGATATGGTTCAGCGTCCGCTCAACTATGCCTTGGTCGATGAGGTTGACTCCGTTTTAATCGATGAGGCTCGTACGCCCTTGATCGTATCTGGTCCGGTCAGCTCAGAAACGAGTGCCCTCTATACCAGAGCTGATAAATTTGTGAAGACCTTGGACTCAGTGGATTATGCGATTGATGTCCCTTCTAAAACGATTGGCTTGATGGATTCAGGGATCGATAAAGCTGAGGAATTCTTCAATCTCAATAACTTATATGATATTGAAAATGTTGCTCTGACTCACTATATCGATAATGCTCTGCGTGCTAACTACATTATGTCTCTTAATATGGACTATGTGGTCAGCAATGGTGAGGTTCTGATTGTCGATCAGTTTACGGGTCGTACTATGGAAGGTCGTCGTTTCTCAGATGGTCTTCACCAGGCTATCGAGGCCAAGGAAGGGGTTCCGATTCAGGACGAATCCAAGACGTCAGCGTCGATCACCTACCAAAATATGTTCCGTATGTATCGTAAGCTCTCAGGTATGACTGGTACGGGTAAGACTGAGGAAGAGGAATTTCGTGAAATCTATAATATGCGGGTGATTCCGATTCCGACTAATCGTCCTATTCAGCGTATTGATCATCATGATGTTCTCTTTGCAACTGCAGATGCTAAGTTTAATGCTGTTATTAAGGATATCAAGGAGCGTCATGAAAAAGGACAGCCGATCCTTGTTGGTACCGTGGCCGTTGAGACTTCTGATTTGATTTCCAAGAAACTTCAAGCTGTGGGAATTCCTCATGAAGTCTTGAATGCTAAGAACCACGAAAAAGAAGCGCAGATCATCATGAATGCTGGTCAGCGTGGTGCTGTTACTATTGCGACCAATATGGCTGGTCGTGGTACTGACATCAAGCTTGGTAAGGGTGTGCTCGAGCTGGGTGGCCTCTGTGTTATCGGTACGGAGCGTCATGAAAGCCGCCGTATTGATAATCAGCTGCGTGGACGTGCTGGTCGTCAAGGGGATAAGGGTGAGTCTAAGTTTTATCTCTCTTTTGAAGATGATCTCTTGCGTCGCTATGCTTCTGAGCGTGCTAAGCTCCTTATTGAAAAAATGCTTCAAGGGGAAGATGAAGAAAAATCAATTACGTCTCCTCTATTGACTCGTCAGGTTGAGTCAGCACAAAAACGTATCGAAGGGAATAACTACGATATCCGTAAGCAAGTCCTTCAATATGATGATGTCATGCGTGAGCAGCGTGAAATCATCTATGCGGAGCGTTATGATGTGATCACTTCAGATCGTGATTTGGGTCCTGAGATCAAGGCTATGATTAAGCGGACCATCAATCGTGCTATCGATGGTCACAGTCGCAGCGATGAGGATGAAGCGCTTGAGGCAATCCTTAACTTTGCTCATTCTAATCTTCTACCTGAAGATGGGATTACGATGGATGAGCTCGACGCTATGACTTATGAAGAAATGAAAGATGAACTCTATGAACGTGCACTTGAGGTCTATGACTCACAAGTGGCTAAACTACCAGATGAGGAATCTGTTCGTGAGTTCCAAAAGGTCTTGATTCTTCGTGTTGTCGACAGCAAGTGGACTGATCATATCGATGCGCTCGATCAGCTTCGTAACTCAGTTGGTCTTCGTGGTTATGCACAAAATAATCCTATCGTTGAGTACCAGTCTGAGGGCTTTCGCATGTTTAATGACATGATTGGAGCTATCGAGTTTGATGTGACACGCTTGATGATGAAGGCGCAGATCCATCAGCAAGAGCGTGATAAGACAACGAGTCAAGCACGTACGACTGCTGCTGCTAATATTGCGGCTCAGCGTCCAAGTCAGCATTCTGAGGATGATAGTCATCTTGACTTTACCAATGTTCACCGCAATGATCCTTGTCCATGTGGTTCTGGTAAGAAATTTAAGAACTGTCATGGTCGTCCTGGAGCGGCTTAAATAAGCTGAAAGATTCTGAACACAGATTGAAATAAAGCTAGAAAGTGATATAATTTATTCTATATCACTTTTTTATATCTTCGGACATGGTAGAGGTGACATTTTAGAGGATTGGTAATGGAGGATGGTTGATGGCATTTGTACCTGTTAGTGACAAGATTGATATTGAGGACGTTCGGCAGCATTCTAAGTTGACTGGCTCTGCCCTTAAGGTTAAGCAGGCTAGGGATAAGGAATTAGAGGCTATTATCAAGGGGGAGGATGAGCGCTTGCTCTTAGTCATTGGCCCTTGTTCTTCGGATAATGAAGAGGCCGTATTGGACTATGCCCATCGTCTGGCCAAGCTACAAGAGGAAGTCAAGGAGCGTGTCTTTATGGTCATGCGGGTCTACACGGCTAAGCCTCGTACTAATGGTGATGGCTATAAGGGCTTGGTCCACCAGCCGGATGCCAAGGGTGAGCCAAACTTAATCAATGGTATCAAGGCTGTACGTAATCTGCATTATCGTGTGATCACGGAGACAGGTATGACAACAGCAGATGAGATGCTCTATCCTGAGAACTTGTCTCTAGTCGATGATTTGGTTTCTTATATTGCTATTGGTGCTCGCTCTGTTGAGGATCAGCAGCACCGATTTGTTGCTTCTGGGATCGATGTGCCAACAGGTATGAAAAATCCGACCTCTGGCAATCTAGCGGTTATGTTTAATGCCATGTATGCTGCTCAAGCTCAGCAAAACTTCCTCTATAATGGTCAGGAAGTAACCACTTCTGGAAATCCATTGGCTCATGCTATTTTGCGGGGATCTTCAGATGAAACTGGAAAGAATCATCCTAATTATTTTTACGACGACCTCTTGGATACTATCGCCATCTATGAAAAAATGGCCTTGGAAAATCCCTTTATTCTGATTGATACTAATCACGATAATTCTGGGAAAAACTTTATGGAGCAGATCCGCATTGTTCGCCAAACCTTGATCAATCGTGATTGGAATGAGACGATCAGTCAATACGTCCGTGGCTTTATGATTGAGTCTTATCTAGAAGATGGCCGTCAGGATTCGCCTGAGGTCTACGGAAAATCTATTACGGATCCTTGTCTTGGTTGGAATAAGACTGAAGATTTGGTTCGAGAAATTTATCAAACATTGGGGAAATAAAATTATTATGGGAATTCATCAAAAAAGTAAGACAATCGATATCGCTGAGGTAAAGCAGCTCTCTAAGCTGGAAGGTCAAGCCTTGGCTAAGAAAAATGCTCGCGACAAGGAGCTGGCTGCTATTATCAGAGGGGAAGATGATCGAACTCTTTTAGTGATCGGACCATGTTCGTCTGATAATGAGGAAGCGGTGCTAGAGTATGCACGTCGTTTATCTGCTCTGCAAGAAGAGGTCAGGGATCGTATCTTTATTGTCATGCGTGTTTACACAGCTAAACCACGGACAAATGGTGATGGCTACAAGGGCTTGGTTCACCAGCCGGATGCTAAGGGTGAGCCGGACTTGATCAACGGTATTGCCGCTGTTCGTAATCTGCACTATCGTGTGATCACTGAGACTGGCTTAACGACAGCCGATGAGATGCTGTATCCGTCCAATCTGCCGCTCGTTGATGATTTGGTGTCCTATCATGCTATCGGTGCTCGCTCTGTTGAGGATCAGGAACATCGTTTTGTCGCTTCAGGTATCGATGTGCCAACAGGTATGAAAAATCCAACATCTGGCAATCTCAATATTATGTTTAATGCCATCTACGCTGCACAAAATAAGCAAAACTTCATCTATCAAAATGCTGAGGTGGATACAGATGGTAATCCACTGGCCCATGCTATTTTGCGTGGTGCGACTAATGTCCACGGAGAAAATGAGCCAAATTATTACTATGATGATCTGGTTAAGACGATTGCCCAGTATGAAAAGATGGGGCTTGAAAATCCATTTATCTTGATTGATACGAATCATGATAACTCTGGGAAAAACTTTATGGAGCAAATCCGTATTGTCCGCCAGACCTTGATCAATCGGGACTGGAATGATAAGATTGACCGCTATGCGCGTGGATTCATGATTGAATCTTATCTGGAAGATGGTCGCCAGGATACACCAGAGGTGTTTGGGAAATCGATTACTGACCCCTGTCTCGGATGGGATAAAACAGAAAATCTCATTCGTGAAATTCATCAAAGCCTAGAAATGATTGCCACAAAACATGAAAAATCAGGTAGTCTTTAATAGTGCCAGATTAAAAGAAGGGTTGGAATCACCATTCCAGCCCTTTATTTTTGGGGATTAGGTTTGGTTGCTCACTTTTGCAATAGGCTGCTTGGTCTAGCTATTATTATGGATGAGTTGTATAGAGAGGTTGGTCGAAATTATGATTATTGGGCATGGGATTGATCTTCAGGAAATTTCCAAGATTAAAGCAGCTTATGACAAAAATCCGTCATTTGCCAGTAAGGTCTTGACTGATCTCGAGTTGGAGCGCTTTGAGACTTTGAGTGGTCACAGGCGCATGGAATATTTAGCGGGGCGCTGGTCTGCTAAAGAGGCCTTTGCCAAGGCTTGGGGGACTGGTATTGGTAAGCTGCGTTTTCATGATATTGAGATTAGTTCCAATGATAAGGGAGCGCCGATTATTAAGAGCCCTGTTTTTGATGGTCTTGCCCATGTCTCTATATCGCACAGCGGCAACTTTGTTCAGGCGAGTGTCATCTTAGAGGTCTTGGTGGACTAAGAACTTTTGGTGATAAGAAGGGGAAGAAGATAGAAAGGTGACTATATGATATCGAGTTTGCATCGGCCAACGGTTGCTAAGGTTGATTTATCAGCGATCTCGTCCAATATTGAAAGTGTACAGGCTCATCTGGAGCATGAGGTTAAGACCTATGCTGTGGTTAAGGCCAATGCTTATGGTCACGGTGCTGTTGCTGTGGCTAACCACATCCAGCACTTGGTCGATGGCTTTTGTGTGTCTAATATAGATGAGGGGATTGAGCTACGTCAGGCTGGTATTCGCAAATCTATCTTGATTTTAGGAGTTGTTTTGCCAGATGATGTTTCTCTGGCTCGAGATTATCGCTTGACGCTGACTGTTGCTAGTCTCGATTGGCTGGAACTGGCACATGAGCGAGGTGTCGGTTTATCAGATATTTCGCTTCATATCAAGGTGGATTCTGGTATGGGGCGTATTGGCTTTACGAGGGCAGCTGATGTTAATCAGGCTATTGCTGAGCTTAAACGTGCTGGGGCCTATGTAGAAGGTGTTTTTACCCACTTTGCAACAGCTGATGAGGCAGGGAATGAATATTTTGAGCATCAGCTGGCTGTTTTCAAGACTATCCTAGCTGAGCTGGATGATTGTCCAGCGCTTGTGCACGCTAGCAATTCAGCGACCAGTCTTTGGCATGCGGAAGGGATTTTTACGGCAGTGCGTTTGGGGGTTGTCATTTATGGCTTGAACCCTAGCGGCCAAGTCTTGGAGTTGCCTTACGCTGTCAAACCGGCTTTGAGCTTAGAGTCAGCTTTAGTTCATGTTAAAAAAGTTGAGGCTGGTACGCCTATCGGCTATGGGGCTACCTATCAAGCTCAGGAGACCCAGTGGATTGGGACTCTACCGCTTGGTTATGCGGATGGCTGGACCAGGGACATGCAGGGCTTTGAAGTCTTGATCGATGGTCAGCCTTGTCCGATTGTTGGTCGTGTCTCTATGGATCAGATCACTGTCCGCCTTCCTCGAGCCTATGCACTAGGTTCTAAGGTGACCTTGATCGGTCGAGATCAGGATTGTGAAATTACAGCTACAGAGGTAGCCGAGTATCGTGGTACGATTAATTATGAGGTGCTATGCTTACTGAGTGATCGGATCCCACGAGAGTATAATTAAAGGATTAGGGCCTTTTCGCAGCAGCTTATAGTAAGACATGTGGCAATAAGCCACTTTTAATCAATAGGAAATAAGATATGACCGTTTATAATATTAATTTGGGGATAGGCTGGGCAAGCAGTGGTGTGGAATACGCTCAAGCTTATCGCTCAGCCATGTTTAAGAATCGTAATATTCCAGCTAAGTTTATCTTCACGGATATGTTTGCCTATGATAATCTTTCTGATCTGACCCGCAATTTGGGATTTGCTGATGAGGATATTATCTGGCTTTATACTTTTTTCAGTGATATTGAGGTAGGGCCATCGACTCTGGCCTTGGATGATTTTGAAAATCAGATTCCTTATGTGATTACTAGGCGTGAAGATTTTGGCAATGGGATTCGTCTCTACTGTCAGGAACAAGAGATCTTATATAATGTCTATTTTGCTCATGGCAGTCAGAATTTGGTTCATCGTGTAGAGCTGGTCTCTGGAGGACACTTGATCCGCAAGGATTACTATATGGACTGCAAGGTTTTTTCTGAGTACTATGCTCCAGTAGATAAGACGGCTAGACTTTATCAGCGCCGTTTCTTCAATCGAGATGGGTCGGTCGCTTATGAGGAGATGATTGATCAAGGTGAGAGTCTCTTTATCTTTGAAGATAGGTTTTGCTACTCTAAGCAGGAACTACTGGCTTATATGATGGAGCGTTTGCCATTGACTGATAAAGATCTGGTTATTTTGGATCGCTCGACTGGGACAGCTCAGGCTGTTTTTAGTCATGTTCAGCCAGCTAAGCTGGCTGTGGTTGTTCATGCTGAGCACTATAGTAAGAACCAAGTGACTCCTAAGACTATCTTGTGGAACAATTACTATGAGTATGAGTTTACGCATGCAGATAAGGTCGATTACTTTATCACAGCAACCGATCAGCAAAGGGAAAGTTTGGAGGCACATTTTGCCAAGTATACTTCTATGCGTCCGAGAATTCTGACGATCCCAGTTGGCAGTATCGATCAGCTGCAAGTCCCTGGTCAGGAGCGCAAGTCCTTTAGCCTGATGACAGCTTCACGCTTGGCGACGGAAAAGCATATCGACTGGCTGGTTAAGGCTGTGGTGGTCCTGCGTCAAGCCCTGCCGGAAGTCACCTTTGATATCTATGGTAAGGGCAGTGAGGAGGATAAGCTCCGTCAAATCATTGCAGATAATCAAGCAGATTCCTATATTCATCTGATGGGACACAGAGATCTCAGTCAGGTTTATAAAGATTATGAAGCCTATGTTACGGCATCTAAGAGTGAGGGCTTTGGACTCAGTTTGCTGGAGGCTGTTGGTTCTGGTTTAGCAGTGATTGGATTTGATGCCCCCTATGGGAATCAAACCTTTATCCATGAAGGAGAAAATGGCTATTTGATCCCATTACCGGAGACTGATGATGAGGCTAAGATCGTTCAGGCTTTTGTTGATAAGTTGACCTTGTATTTTACCCAAGGGGATAAGAAGGCCTTTCATGATCATTCCTACGGCCTTGCTGAAGATTATCTAACTACTAAGGTTGATGCACAATGGCAAGCCTTGGTGAAGGAGGTAGAGAGTGATTAATTTATTTGATAGATACGACCAAATTAGTTGGGATTTACATTATTCTCTCTTGATGGCCGGCTATACTCATCCTACGATTGTACTGGAGGATGATGGCTTCTTGCCGGAGGATGTCTTCTCTCCCTATCAGTTTTTTGGTGGTTTTGGTAAGGAGCAGGGGCAACCCCTCTATTTTAATCAGTTGAGCCTTCCAGATTTTTGGGAGATCCGTGGGACCAATCATCATGCTGAAATCTACAATATGCATCGGCAGATGGGCTATATCCACTATGCCAAACCCAGTCATCAGCGCTTGATTCAGGCTGTTGATTGGTATGATGAGTCTGGTAAGCTGCGCGTGACTGATCGCTATAATCGCTGGGGAAAGCGCTATGCTCAAACTAGCTATGATGCAGATGGTAAGCCTAGGTTGACTAGCTACTTCAATGCTGCAGGAGCAGAGTATCTGAGCGAGCATCATGAGACAGGGGATCTGCTTTTAGACTGGAACGGTAAGACTCGTGTCTTCCATCAAAAGACCGACTGGATTATCTTCTATCTTAAGACTAGTGGCTTTGATCTAGACCGGATTTTCTTTAACAGCCTGGGGCTTCCCTTTCTTGTGGCTCATAGGATTGGTGTTGAAGGGCGGGATATTCTGTTTTGGCATGAACCTATTAAAGAAGAGCTGCCGGGGAATATGCGCTTGCTCTTGGATCGGATTGATAAGCGTCCAACTAAGATTATCGTCCAAGATCATAAGGCCTACCAAGCTATCTTGGAGCTAACGGATGCAGATGATCATAAAAAGATTGATTTCCTAGGGTTTAATTATTATTTCCGTAAGGAAAATCTTTCTCGGAAGTCAGCGCTTACTCTGACAAATTCTGATCAGATCCCTGGATTAGAGGAGTTGGTGCAGTCCTGTCCGGATTGGTCTTTCCATATTGGAGCCATTACGGAGATGTCCTCTCGACTACTAGATCTCAGTAAATATGCCAATGTCAAACTCTATCCTAATATCTCTGATCATCAGGTTCGTCAGCTCTATTTGGATTGTGATTTGTATTTGGACATTAATGAGGGCAATGAGATTCTCAATGCTGTGCGGACAGCCTTTGACTTTAATCATGTGATCCTTGGCTACAGTGATCTTTTGCATCAGCCTAATTATGTGCCGGAAGCCCACCGCTTTGATCCAAGTGAGGTCAAGGCGCTCAGCTATCAGTTGGCGACCTTTGCTCGGGTGCAGGATCAGTATAGGCAGGCACTAGAAGCTCAGCATCACTGGGCTGCCTTTGCCACTGAGCTGGATTATCAAGATAAGATTGGTTGATGATCTGGAGTTAAAAAAGTGGGTTAGCAGGAGTATAAGTTATCAATCGCAGAGTCTGAATTGTTCCAATCGAGTTCAGGCTCTTTATTTTGTCTAGAAAAAATGGTATGGGACTCATTTTTTAAGTGAGGTTTGATGATAATATGTTATGTTTAAGGTATACTATTACACGTGCTATTATTGTGACAAAGCTATTATCAGAAATAGGTATCATCCCTATTTCTTTTATATAGAATGGGGCTCATTAGCTCAGATCTTTTTACGTCATAGTGGTAGGAAACTAAGTTAAGGACGCATCATGTATCAAACTGTTTTTAAACGTCTAGCGGATATAGCAGTCGGGCTGATTGGCATAGTTGTTTTTGTCATCCCTTTGACGATTTTTGTGGCGATCTGTTACGCTTTTGGACGTGACAAGGGGCCAGTCTTTTTTAGGCAAGAGCGTATAGGCCATAAGGGTAAGACTTTTAAGATTATTAAGTTTCGCTCTATGGTAACAAATGCTGAAGCCATGCTAAAAGAGGATCCAGCCCTCTATCAGACTTATGTAGCCAATGGCTATAAATTTCCAGAAGGTCAGGATCCACGCTTGACCAAGATTGGAGATTTTATCCGTAAGACCAGTCTGGATGAATTTCCGCAATTTATTAATATCCTTAAGGGTGAGATGAGCTTTGTTGGTCCTCGTCCGATCTTAGCAGTAGAGCTAGAAGAGTATACAGATCAGGAGCAAGTGGAGCTTTTATCTGTTAAGCCTGGTGCGACAGGATGGTGGCAAGTTTCCGGACGCAGCGATGTTCGCTATCCAGAGCGCTGTGAGTTAGAATTATACTATCCGCGCAATTTTTCAATTGGATTAGATATTAAGATTTTATTTCTGACGATCAAATACGTCCTGACCAGGACAGGTGCTCATTAAACCATTAGAAAATTGAGGGATTACTGTGAAAAAAACTTCCGTTAAAATAAATATTGTCATGAATTTTATTTTGACGATGTCGAATTTAATTTTCCCATTGGTGACCTTTCCTTATGTATCTCGTATTCTTTTGCCAGTGGGGACTGGTAAGGTTGCTTTTGCGACATCTATGGTGTCCTACTTTGCTATGATCGGGATGCTTGGGATTCCGACTTACGGGATCCGGGCTACCGCTAAGGTTAGAGAGGATAAGGAAGAACTATCAAAGACGGTTCAGGAGATCATGGTCATCAATACAGTTGCTATGGGTCTCTCTTTGCTTTTCTATCTGCTAGCGATTGCTCTAGTGCCACGTATGGCAGCGGATCGGACCCTCTTTATGATTAATACAGCTATCCTGGTCTTTAATCTGATGGGCTGTGAGTGGCTCTATAAGGGGTTGGAGCAGTATACTTATATCACCGTGCGCTCTATTATTTTTAAATTGCTAGCCTTGCTCCTTATGTTTTTGCTGGTTCACCAGCAGGGTGACTATGTTATTTACGGTGCGATTACGATTTTAGCTAGTGTTGGCTCTAATTTTTTAAATCTCCTTAACCTTAGACGCTATGTCAGCTTGAAATGGTATTCTGGTAAGGATTATAAACGGCATCTTAAGCCTATTATGAGCTTTTTTATGATGACGATTGCAACGACGGTTTATACCAACCTCGATAGTGTTATGCTTGGCTTTATGAAGGGGGATGAGGCCGTTGGTTATTATAATGCTGCTGTTAAAATCAAGGGGATTTTGGTCAGCTTGGTCACTTCTATGGGGAGTGTCCTTCTGCCTCGTTTATCCTTTTATATCAAGGAAGGGCGCTCAGGTGAATTTCGCAGTCTGACGGTGCGTTCCTTACAGTTTGTCCTCTTTATTGGCATTCCTTTGAGTACTTATTTTATTTTATTTGCAAGAGAAGGGATCTATTTTTTGTCGGGGAGCGCTTATGCGGGCTCTGTCATTCCGATGCAGATCATCATGCCTACTCTCTTTTTGATCGGCGTATCCAACCTCCTAGGTATTCAGATCTTGGTACCGATGGATCGAGAGCACAAGGTCTTAGAGTCTGTGGTTTTGGGGGCTGTGATCGACATTGCATTTAACCTGCTTTTCATCCCCAGCTATGGTGCAGCTGGTGCAGCTTTAGGCACCTTGGTGGCTGAAGCAGGGGTGACCTTGTATCAGATTTATGTCCTGCGAGACTTTCTCTGGGAGATTCGATCCGAGATCAAGGTTTATAAGGTGGTCCTAGCAGTGGTCTTTGCTAGCTTTGTGACCTATTTTATGAGTCAGTACTTTTTAGGGCAAGCATCGACTTTTCTGACTTTGCTGATCAGTGCCATGCTGTTTGGATCTAGTTACCTTTTGATGACAAGCCTGGTCAAGGAAGAATTTACTAGCTATCTTTATCGTTATTACAAGAAGTAAGGAGACTGCGTGAAAAACGTTACATTATTGGTTGCAGCCCACAAACCCTTTGCTGTGCCTAAGGATAAGCATCTCTACATGCCTATTCAGGTTGGCGCTCAAGGGAAGGACCCTATCGGCTTTAGACCGGATAATACTGGGGATCATATCTCAGAGAAAAATCCCTACTACAGTGAACTGACCGGTCTTTACTGGGCTTGGAAAAACTTAGACTGTGATTATCTGGGGCTTGTTCATTATCGGCGTTATTTTGCTAAAAAGCGCGTGAGCTATAAGGAAGGTCTGGCTATGGATGAGCTGATCCTTGACCAAGAGGATCTTGATAAGCTCTTAGGTCAAGCTGAGGTTATCGTGCCGAGTCGTCGTAGGTATTACATCGAAACTTTGTACTCCCACTATGCTCATACCTTTGATGGGAGGCATCTGGATGAGACTCGCAAGATTATTGAGCGCATCTGTCCTGACTATCTCTCAGCCTATGATAAGGTCATGAAGCAGCGTTCAGGCTATATGTTTAACATGTTTATCATGTCTAAGGAAAATGCCGATGCTTACTGCACTTGGCTCTTTCCTATTATTGATGCTCTTTTTGAGACGATTGAGACGGATAAGCTGACGCCTTTTGAGGCTAGATTATTTGGCCGGGTCAGTGAAATCCTCTTTAATGTCTGGTTAGAACAGCAAGGTCTGAGCGTCAAGGAAGTCCCCTTTATCTATATGGAGAAGGTCAATCTCTGGAAGAAAGGCATGGGCTTTCTTATGGCTAAGTTCTTTGATAAAAAATATGAAGCAAGTTTTTAAAAAGTAAAGGAAACGGTATCATGACACACTATGATTATTTAGTTGTTGGGGCAGGTCTATTTGGGGCTGTCTTTGCCCATGAAGCGGCTCTCAAGGGCAAGAGAGTCAAGGTTATTGAAAAGCGTGACCATATCGCAGGGAATATCTACACTAAAGAGGTAGAAGGCATTCAAGTACACGAGTATGGTGCGCATATCTTTCATACATCAGACAAAGAAATCTGGGATTATGTCAATCAGTTTGCGGAATTTAACCGCTACACCAACAGTCCCATTGCGAATTACAAGGGTGAGATCTATAATCTCCCCTTCAATATGAATACCTTCAACAAGCTCTGGGGAGTGGTGACACCAGCTCAAGCTCAGGCTAAGATTGAGGAGCAGCGGGCAGTTCTAGGTGGTAAGAAACCTGAAAATCTGGAAGAACAGGCTATTTCTCTGGTGGGTACTGATATTTATGAAAAGCTGATCAAGGACTATACGCAGAAGCAATGGGGCAAGCCAACCACTGAGCTACCAGCCTTTATTATCCGCCGTTTGCCGGTGCGCTTAACCTATGATAATAATTATTTCAATGATACCTACCAAGGAATTCCGATCGGGGGTTACACTCAGATCGTTGAGAAGATGCTGGATCATATCAATATTGATGTAGAGACGGGGGTTGATTTCTTTGCTGAGAAGGATCACTACTTGGCAGACTTTCCTAAGATTGTCTTTACTGGTATGATCGATCAGTTCTTTGATTATGAGCTGGGTGAGCTGGAATACCGCAGTCTGCATTTTGAAACCGAAAACCTTGACATGGAAAATTACCAAGGGAATGCCGTGGTCAACTACACAGATGCAGATACACCTTATACCCGTATTATTGAACACAAGCACTTTGAGTTTGGGAACCAACCGAAAACCATTATTACCAAGGAATACTCTAAGACCTGGCATCGTGGGGATGAGCCCTATTATCCTGTCAATAATGACCGCAACAATCACCTCTATAAGGCCTATAAGGACCTGGCTGAAAAGCAAGATAAGGTTATTTTTGGTGGACGTCTCGGTCACTACCGCTACTACGATATGCACCAAGTTATCGCCGCTGCCCTACAGTGTGTGAGGAAAGAAGTGGGGTAAGAAATGCCCTATAATTATTTATTTAGGAGTTTTTGATGCTTTTCTTGATACTAGCTGTCGCATTATTTTTTGTTATTTTTAATTTTAGATTGTTCAATAATGACTTCTTGAGTCCTGCAATTATTTTTTCGGGAACGTTTTTTGTGCAGGCACTTGTATGTTTGTTCGCATTGTTTTATCTAGATTTACAGTTTCATGCTGAAGTTTTATTAATTCTTGTAGCATCCTTCATGATATTTACAGGACTTACCTTGCTATTTTCTAAAATTGAAAATTCTCGCTATAGTTTGGATGTCAAGCTGGAACAGCAGAAACCATTAAAAGCACTAAAAATTTCAAATATATTGGTTCTCATTTTTATTGTAGTCTTTATTTATGCTATTTACTTGAAGTATAATCATTTAGATAGAGTCGCAAGTGCAGCTGGATTGGGCAATGGTAGCTTAAGTGAAAAAATTGCCCTATTTGATAATTTAGTTAAGTTTGATATGCAACGCTATCGTAGTTTGGGAATATTTCAATCTAGGATTTATAATATTGTTAATACGTTTGCACAAGCTTTTGGATATATTACAGTATATGTATTTGCTAATAATTTAGTGATAAAAAAACGGGCAAATCTTCTTTATTTCTTAGTCATTGTTTTGATGATTATTTTGTCCTATCTCTCTGGTAGTCGTTCAGGGATTTTCCGAGTTATAACGTTTTTTGGAGTAGTTTATTATTACTTCTATCAGAAAAATAATCATTTTCAAATTGATAAAAAATTACTTAGGAGATTATTGCTTGCTGGTATCGTTATAGTATTCTTGTTCTTATCGACCTTGAGTTTATTTGGAAGAACTAATTCTTATAGTGAGATTAATAGCTTTCACTATTTATTTATCTATTTAGGAGCGCCACTGTATAATTTAGATGTTTTTATACAAACGCATAATCTTCCAATACCTCAACAGAATTTTGGTCAACAGACATTTATTAGCCTTTATCATTATTTATGGGATATGCAAAAGGTTCCTCATATACCTTTAGACATCCCTTTTGTCAGATATAATGCGACATATGGTCTGGGCAATGTTTATACAACCTTTTATCAGTTTATATATGATTTTGGCTTATTCGGATTTATTCCGTTCATTTCGATAATTGCTGGTTATTATGCTTATGCCTATAATAAGCTCAAATATGGCATTATTAGTCTATCAAGAATAGATTTTAGGCTGTTTCTATACGCATTTTTATTTAACGATTTAATCATGTTGATTTTTTCTAATCGCTTTTTTGAAACGCTATTGGATTTCAATACGATACGGCTGTTAGTTATCACCTATCTGCTTTCAGCATTGATTTTTGAAAAATCAATTAGGCTGGGTAGAATCAAGATTAAATTGTATCGATAGAATATGAAGGAGATTTGTATCAGTGACTGAAAATATATCTAAAGCACCTAAAACTAGAATTGATTGGATTGATTTTGGTAAAGGCTTTACAATCTTTTTAGTGGTTGTGGGGCATGTTCTCTTGGGATTGTACCAATCTGAATGTTTTCCAGATTTTGCAGACAGTCTCTGGCTGGGTGTTCAAACTATTTATATTTTTCACATGCCCGTCTTTTTTGCTCTATCTGGTTATTTTTTTAAAGTACAGGAGACCTTTAAAGGTTATCTAAAGTTTGTTTTGCAGAAGACCTTGCAACTCGGTATTCCCTATATTTTTTATAATATTATCCAATTTGTTCTTCAGACAATGGGAGGATCCAGCGTTCGAGATGCTGCCAGTTTGTCAGATTTGGTTCACATCTACAAAGCTCCGCTAGGTGTTTCCTGGTTCCTTTATGTACTATGGGGGATTTTCCTTGTTTTAGGATTATTATCTATTTTGATTAAGGATAAAAAGATTTTATTTAGTATTACTCTTGCCATGCTTTTAGCGGTTAGCCTTTTTCCAAGTGACTTGATGATAGTCCAGCGTGTTGGACTTTGGGCATCAGTCTTTATGTTGGGCAGCTTATTACGAGGCGTTGAGTTTAAGCAGATCAAAATTTGGTTGCCTGTTTTAGGACTTGCTATCCTTGCTTATCTTGTTCTTTGGTCTCAGGTGGATTTTACTAATCGTGTTTCCTATTATTTACCACGATTCTGGGGGATCATCTTTTTTATCGTCGTACCTTTTGCTTTTATAGCTTTTGAAAGAGTCCCGTCTAGTGCGTTTAAAAATTACTTTATGAAATATGGGATCGATAGCCTTGTGATTTATATTCTACATGCACCGATTGTCAGTGTGACACGTATCTTTTTGTTAAAACTTGGAATAAGTAATCTATTTTTGCACTTGCCATTAGGACTACTGGCAGGTTGGTTTGGTAGCATCTTTGCCATTTATTTAATGACAAAACTACCCTATATTGATTTTATCTTTTATCCAACGCACTATATCAAGATCAAAAAATAATATTAGAAATTCTATGGAGTTCATACCTTATGTTTAAGCGCTTATTAGAAAAGCATCATCAAAAAATTCAATCCCGTGTACAGGTTGATCTGTTCTGGGAGAAAAAAGAGGAGATCAACGGTATTCACTACCGTATGTTGGCTGATTTTGATCAGTTTTGTGTAGAGCACGGTATTGAGTACTGGCTTGAAGGCGGTTCACTGATCGGTGCTTATTTCCATCAAGCTATTATTCCGTGGGATGATGATCTTGATTTGGCTATGACTCGTGAAAATTGGAATAAGTTAGAAGCCCTCAATCCTCAATGGGAGGATATGGTACTTCAAACCTATGGGAATGATAAGGGATTTAATAGCGTCAAATTTCATAAACTAAGAGATAAGCATTCTTATCTCAATGATGGTCGTTACTGGTCTTCAGAGTCTAATGACTATCAAGGGATGTTTGTGGATATTTTTGTCTATGACGACACCGATATTCCTAGCTATAATCAAACAGGTTTCAAGCACAAATGGCGTTTACAGGCAGAACTCTACTGTCGAATGTTTTACAATAGTTTTCATTTCCTGCCATTTGACAGACTTAATCGCCGTCATTTAGAAAAGCATTACCGTATAGATCCTCAGGCTAAGTATATGCGTCTGGATTATCGCTGCAGCACCCGTGAAAATAAGCACTATTTCCTTGAAAAGAAACGTGTATTTCCTCTTCAAAAGGTCAAGTTTGGAGAGGCTGAGTATCCAGCTCCAAAAGATATGGAATATTATCTTCATACCCAATATGGAGATATTGTTAAATATCCTCCAAAAGAAAAGCAGGTGCCGTCGCATTTGATTGCGTATAAAAAATTGACTAGGAGTAATTGACATGATTAGTGTGATCATTCCTTGCTATAATGCAGAGGAGACGATTGAGTCTTGTTTTAATAGTCTTATTCAGCAGACTTATGCTGATTGGGAATTGATTTTTATCGATGATGGTTCTTCGGATCAAACCTTGGATAAGTTGTATGCTTTAAAAGCTAGTCATGAAGAGCTGACTATCAAAGTGCTTCATCAAGCTAATCAAGGAGTCTCTTCGGCTAGGAATTTAGGCTTAAGCCATGTCAGTGGTGATTTTATAGCTTTTGTCGATGCGGATGATAGTGTTGAACCAGACTATTTAGCCAAACTTTATGGAGCATTTGAAGACCCGAGTGTTGCCTTGGCAGTGTGCTCCTATACTGCAGTAGATAGGGAGCAGCAAAGGAAGACAGTCTATTCTATCAAAGCAGGTATGTTCAGCAAGGATCAGGCATTGGAATATCTCATAGCAGAAAAAGGTCCTCAGGGTTATCTGTGGAATAAGCTGTTTTTAGCGAGTGTTATCAAAGGAAGCTCATTAGTCTTTAACAGAGAAATCTTCATGGCTGAGGATCTTCTCTTTGTGGCAGAGTATCTGATAGCGATGACAGGAAGAGTCAAGCTAATGAATGAGCCTCTCTACCGTTATATGATATTTAGTAATAGCAGTAATAAGACTCGCTTGGCTAGTCTGCAAGCAGGTTATGATAAGTATTTTGACAATTTTTTAGACTGTATGGATCGCATTGAACAATTAATACCGTCTGACTTACCCAGGGCTAGGAAGGCTGTTCTTGCTAGGAAGGGGCGCATTGCCATTCAATATTTGAGAGCTAATTTGCTCATGCATAAGCATGATAAGGCTAAAACTCGTCGTTTACGTCAGATCGCAGCGACCAATAAAAGGAATTTCTTTACTAGTTTAGATAGCAGTCCCAAGACAAACATGATTTATAATCTTGTCCTTTATCTCCCAAGATTAGCTTATTTACGAGATAAACGTCACTTTAAATAAATGATAGGATAATCCAATATGACAAAAATTTTAACCATTACTGTTCCCTCTTACCATACTGAAAGCTATATGGATACTTGTTTGCCGACGCTTCTCGACGAGCGTATCAACGACAAGCTGGAAATCCTGCTAGTTAATGATGGTTCCACGGATGGCACTCTTGCTAAAGCGAAGTCATATGAGGAAAAATGCCCAGCAACCATCAAGGTTATTGATAAAGAAAATGGCGGTCATGGGTCAACGATTAACAGTGGTATGGCTGTAGCCAGAGGTAAATATTTTAAGGTAGTCGATGGAGACGACTGGGTCAATACAGAGGAACTTGTGTCCTTAGTCGAGCACCTTGAAAAAATTGATGCGGATATCGTCATCTCTCCTTATGAAGATCATAATATGGATACAGATGAAATCGTAGAGCAATCTTATCCGATTACTGCTGAGAAACTTCAAAGCTATGATGAGCTGCTTGAGGAAGCGGGCCGTCTTCCTATGATGCATGCGACAACTTTTAAAACTAGTATTTTAAAAGAGCATAGCATTCATATTGATGAAAAGATGTTCTATGTCGATATGGAGTATATTAGCTTTCCTATGCCCTATCTTGAAACTGCTATTTATCTTCCTTATAAGGTCTATTGTTACCGCATGGGGACAGCGGAGCAAAGCGTTAATCCTGCTAATTTTGTCAAGAACCGTGAGATGCACCGCAAGGTAACGTATCAGCTGATTCGTTTGTATAATAGATTGGCCTCAAGCCACCCTAATTCTGTTCGCTTAAAAATACTGGAAAATCAATTAAGCAAGACAGAGGTAGCCTTGGATACCAATATCAGTCTTTTCATGGACGATACCAAGCAAGCTAAGCAGGAATATCTAAGCTATCAGTCAATGGTTAAAGAGCTGAATCCTGAGATTTGGCGTTTAGCAAAGGCTAATAGTAAAAAAATTGGTCTTTTGTCTATTGGGCATGCTTTTTGTTTTGGCTTACTGGCTAAGTATGCTAGGACAAAAGGCATTCGCTAATGATAGCATGACTAAAACGAGGTAAGAGATGGCAAAGCCGCTAATATCAGTGATCATTCCAATTTATAATGTTGAGGAATACCTTGAAAAAAGTGTTGATTCTGTTAGGAATCAGACATTAAAAAATATAGAAATTATTTTGGTTGATGATGGCTCTACCGATCAGTCTGGAACGATTTGCGATCGTATTGCTGCACAAGATGAGCGTGTCAAGGTAATCCATAAGCCAAATGGGGGCGTTAGTGATTCTCGAAATGTCGGAATAGAACATGCAAGAGCTGATTATATTGGCTTTGTTGATTCGGATGACTATATTGACCAAACCATGTATGAGCGTCTTTATCATGAAATCATGAAGGAAAATGCTGACGTGGCTTATTGTGGTTTCTATCATGTCCATGGTGCGCTTAAAAAGTTAGACTATGATACTAATAAGGGGAAAGTTGTTTTAAGCCGTGATGAGTTGGTTGAGAATGTCCTATATTCTAACAATGTCACCATGCATTTGTGGAACAAGCTATATAAAAGAGCACTTGCTTTAAAATATCCTTTTCCAGTTGGAAAGACCTACGAAGATGCCTTCTTTATCATTCCTTACTTTTTAGATTGTCAAAAGGCGGTCGGTATTATGGAACCCTTGTATTATTATATAAAGCGAGAAGGCAGTATCGTCAATACAACTTATCTTCCAAAAGATATGAATGTCATCTACGCTCATGAAGCCAACTATCAACGCCTAAAGGATAATCCTAAGTTTAGAGATGGAGCCAAGTACCGTTTGTATTGGAGTCGTTTCTATGTCTTAGACAAGATGCTTCAGGCGAGAGACTTTGGTGATTATGACCAAAAAAAAGGCATTATCAAGTACCTCAGACGTCATTACCTGGATATTCTAAAAAATCCCTATGTTAAAAGAGGGCGTAAGCTAGCTATGACAGCACTCATGCTTCATGAAAAACTGTATCAATTAGCTTTGACTAGGAAGGAAAATCAATGAATAGTCTTGAGATCATCCAGAAAAAGGAAATCGGGATTCTTACTGAGTTCATCAGAGTTTGCCAAAAACACCGT
Organism: Streptococcus sp. ALY_211; assembly: GCF_058314555.1. Classification (NCBI taxonomy): domain Bacteria; kingdom Bacillati; phylum Bacillota; class Bacilli; order Lactobacillales; family Streptococcaceae; genus Streptococcus; species Streptococcus sp. ALY_211. The sequence continues at coordinate 150,417 of NZ_JBZFUN010000004.1, forward strand.
CTTCACTATTTTGCCTTGGGTGGTACGCTTTTGGGAGCTGTGCGCCATCAAGGATTTATCCCATGGGATGATGATATTGACTTGGGCATGCCTAGGGCAGACTACGATAAGCTGATGGCTTTACCTGAGACTGAATTTCAAGCACCTTATAAGTGTATCAATGAAAAAAATACGCCTTCATTTACTAAGGCTTTTATGAATATCCAAGATACCAGCACCAAAATCCGCATGACTTATAGTAATGTTGCACAGGATCAGAGTATTTGGATTGATATTTTTCCAATAGATGGTATGCCGGGAGGGAAGTTTTCTCGTTTTATTCATGAGAAACGCTACCTGTTTTCACGCATGATGGTACAGCTCTCTCAGTTCAATACCATTGTCAATCAAAATAAGGACAATCGACCATTTCTTGAAAAGGCTTTGATTAAGTTTGCTAGTGTGACCAAGATAGAAAAAATCTTACCTTATAAGCGGTGGCAAGGATACTATATCAAAACCTTATCCAAATATGATATGACACAAGCCTTCTCGGGCAACCTATCAGGGGCTTATAAGTTAAAGGAAGTTGTTCCGACAGATTATTTTGGGCAAGGTGCCTATCTAGACTTTGCGGGTGTTCAACTGAGGGTACCTACAAAGTATAAGGAGTACTTGGCAGCTATTTACGGGCCCAACTATATGGATCTGCCCCCCGTTGAAAAGAGGGTTCAGCATCAATATGATATTATCGACCTAGGTGGAGCACCAGAAGAATAAGGAGAAGAATATGAATATAGCCGTTATTATTGCTGGAGGGACAGGTTCGCGTATGGGACAGGATATTCCCAAGCAATTCATCAATGTCTATGATAAGCCGATCTTACTTTATACTTTAGAGTCCTTTCAAAATCATCCCCTCATCGATGCTATTGAAGTAGTCTGTATTGATGGCTGGCATGACATTTTGAAAGCCTATGCTAGGCAATTTAATATCACTAAGCTTAAATGGGTAGCCTCTGGTGGAGATACGGGTCAAGAGTCTATTCGTAATGGAATCTACAATCTTCGAGGGGAAGTAGATGATGAGGCTGTTATCATCATTCATGACGGTATTCGTCCTTTGGTAGATGATAGCGTTTTGACTGACGTCATCCAAAAAGCAGAAAAATATGGGAATGCTGTCACTTCATTGCCTTATAATGAACAAATTTTTGTGATTGATGACGATAATGAGATGACAACGACCAAGTATATTCCACGTGAAACGCTACGCCGTGTATCAACACCGCAAGCCTATCATTTTGGTTTGTTGAATGCGAAATATCAGGAAGCTTTTGAAAAGGGCATTGGTATCTATGGGTCATCTTATACCAATACGATGATGGTTGAGCTGGGAGAAAAACTTTATTTCGCAGCTGGTTCTGACAAGAATATTAAGTTGACGACCAAGGATGACTTAGAAATGTTTAAGGCTTATCTCAAAGCGGATAAGGATAAGTGGTTAAAGTAGGGTTGAAAGATGGTATTTTATAAGCATGACCTGTATTTAGATGATGTCGCTTACACCTCACAGCTGGCGATTGATTGGAAGCAATTTCAGGATTCTTCTATCCTTATTTCGGGAGCCACAGGACTACTGGGCTCTTTCTTAGTGGATGTGCTTGCCCAAAAGAATTTTCAGGATAATCTTAACTGCAAAATCTATGCTTTGGGTCGAAATCAAGAAAAAGCTCAAGAGCGATTCGCTTATTTTGATGAGGATTTTTTTGAATTTATTTCTTATGATATCAATGAGCCCTTGCAGTTTAGTCGTCAGGTAGACTTTGTTGTCCATCTGGCTAGCCATACCCATCCTCTGGCCTATGCGACAGATCCTATAGGAACTATTACAACTAATATCATCGGCTTAAAAAATATGTTAGATCTTTGTGTTTCTAAGCAGGTCAAACGTTTTGCCTTTGCTTCAACAAATGAGATATACGGCGAAAATCGAGGCGATGTAGAGCTTTTTGATGAAAGGTATTGTGGCTACATTGATTCAAATACCTTACGTGCTGGTTACCCTGAGAGTAAGCGTGCCGGGGAGGCACTCTGTCAAGCCTATAAGGAACAGTATGGTGTGGATGTCGTGATTCCACGCTTCACCCGCTCTTATGGTCCTTCAATTTTAACAACAGATACAAAAGCTATCAGTCAGTTTATTTTTAAAGCGATTCATCGAGAAAATATCGTCCTCAAAAGTGAAGGAAATCAATATTATTCCTATACTTATATGGCTGATGCTATTTCTGGCTTGTTGGTGATTTTGACAGAAGGTCAGTCAGGAGAAGCCTACAACATTGCGGATGTGACATCAGATATCAGGTTGAAAGATCTAGCTGGTCTTATTGCTGAGCAGGTTGGTACTAAGGTTGTTTTTGAGTTACCGGAGCTTAGGGAAGCAAAAGGTTACAGCAAGGCAACGAAGGCACGTCTAGACGGCAGTAAATTACGAGCCTTAGGCTGGCAGCCTCGATTTGCTATTCAAGAAGGTATTGAGCGAACTTTGGAGATCCTTAAGAATTAATAGCAGGGCTCCCCATCAAAGCCTGACCCTTGTCTAAGTTTTATGGATTTTTGCCAAGTTTGTTATTTTAAGGGTGACGACTAAAATTATCATGAAAAAAAGATTCTTTATCTGTTTCTTGCTTTTGGGCTTAATGATGTTATGGATCATGAGTCCCAAAACTAAATCAAAAGAAAATCACATGACTGTTCATATTAAAACCCAGGCAGACCTTGACAACTATTTAGAGAAGACAGGTAGCAACTGGAGTCAGGACAGCGTTTATTTTGAGAACACTAGGCCGCTATCTTTTCCTGAGGATAAGGTCTACCGTATATTAGCCCCTACTTTCTGGTATATTTCCGAAAAATCGAAGGGATCGATTGACTTTGGTTATTCTAGGATACTAATCGGAGAGAGAGGTTTTTTTACTTGGGATATCGCTGGAAGTCATAAGACAAGACTGGGCAGGGCGAGTCAATTATCTAATCTTATTGTTACGGGAAGTATGGATGAGCAGACAGATCAGCAGACAGGTGAAATTTTTCAACCGTATAGCTGGCGCGGCCACTTCCATACTCGTCTTTTCCATGCTAGTGATTTGGTCTTTAAAAACATGACCTTTAAGAATGCTCATAAGTCTGATGATCATATTTTTGATCTAGCAGGGAGCCGTCATATTAGCTTTGAAGGTCTCACATTTAAAGGCTATGGTGGAGAGGATTTGACCTCAGCTGATATTCAGGCTCGTTACAAGAGGTCACCGCATTCTCTTTATTCTGAGGCCATACAGGTCGATAGTGCTATTGAGACTTCTTTTGGGGGCTTGGATCTTTCAAAGACTGTGCTCTGGAAGACTGACCGTTATGATCAGGAACCATCCTCTTATATTACAGTGAGGCAGTCCAGATTTCTTCCTTACCATGGTCCATCGGGGCAACAACTCATCGAGGGGAATATCACTGGACGAGTGCAGCGTCCCTATGGTCCGACCTTGGGATCTCATACGCATGGCAATGCTGATTATCATCATATTAGATTTGTCCATAATACTTTTGATCATACGGTTTATGCTGAAGGGATGGATAGGCGGATTCTTTACCCTATCCATATGAATAAATTTTCTAAGAGCCCGACTTACTTACGTGATCATCACATCACTATTGAAAGCAATACGTTTAGACATCAGGGCTCTTACACTGCATCAGATAGTGGTGTGATTGATGAGGACGATTGGTATGGCTGGTATCGCTGAGATTTTTAGCTAGGGAGTGATTGCATTAGAAAAATAAGTTTGCTTTTTGAGATATGGAGGTACTATCTGGGAGGTTTTTGGTATAATGGAAAGCAGATATGATTTAAGTTTTGATTAACCAAAACCACCTAAAGAAAAGTAAGGAGAAAGTGACGTGAGCAACTCAGCTGTCATTACACGCATGCAGGAGCATCTGCTATCTATGTTAGTAGATGTGACTAATCTGTGCTTTAGAGAAGGGATTAGTCTCTATGCTGTGGGAGATACCCTGCTTGGGGCTAGTGAGGCTTATGGCTTTCTACCGGGTCAGGCCAGCTTAGAGATGGCCCTTTATCGGTCTGACGTTGCTAGATTGGCAAAAGCTTTGTCAAGATCCGATCGCTATGAGCTCATGATACCTGAGATAGGACAAGCAGGCCAGGAGGTCAGCCATCCTCGTCTCTATTTAAAGGATTCGCTCTATAGACAGACCCATGCTCCCGTGACCTATGCGGAAAAACTCTATATGGATCTTTATACCATTGAAGCTGTTCCTGATAATCCCCTCAAGCGTTTTTACTATGGATTTGAGAGTCGGCTTTTGGATATCGTCGCTTCTAGTGTCTTTTTGACGCATGATGGCCACCACCAGCTGGCTGGTCATTCCTTCGGCGCTAAGCTAGGTATCCAAGTGTTGGGGACTCTCTTTAGTGTTAAGTCTTACAGCTACTGGAATGCCCGTGCTTATCAGTGGCATGGCAGCTATAGTGATACCTCTAGTCAACAGGTCAGTCTTCCTGGTGCTGCCAAGGGCTATTTTGGTGAGATGTTGGATCGTCACATTTTTGACGAAGTCTATCCCTTACCTTTTTCTGGCTATGAGGTTTTTGCGCCAATAGACTATAGAGCCTATCTGACCAACAATTATGGTGAAGATCTAAAAGAAGCAGCAGCTCAAGGCTACCAAGAGACACCTTTACCTGTTGAGTTTGAGGTAGATGGGCAACGTATTCACTCAGCTACAAATCTTTAATGGCTGGCTGATTTTTGAAAGCTGACTAAACCTATTCTCAAGGACTGATTTTTCTGTTTTGGACAGGATTCGGTCCTTTTTGCTTGGTTTAAATACACCTGACCTCACAGTTAAGGGATGGAAGGGATTTTATCTTTATCATCCTTCAATAGAACTATTTTTTTCAAAAGTGGGCTGCTTATTGATGTTTAAGCAATGACCTATCAGCAAATTGAGAAATGTAATATTTCTTAAATGTAACTAAAAGATTACATTTTGAAGTCAAATAAATTGACGATACTGACATGTGGTGATACAATAAAATCGCAATTTCCATTAAGGACATAAATAACTCAGATTGAATAGGGAAGGTGAGAGTTCCCTGTTCAAAGGATTAAGAGGGAGGCAGAGTTAATTCCTAAGCCTGAGATGAGAGACAAGTTTAGGAATTTGGCTCTGTTGATGAGAGAGCTATTCATTGAATTAATAAGAAGTTGCGAATTATAATTATGACGCTCAAAAGAGCGTGAAAGGGAGAGAATTTTATATGAAACAACAAGTTAATGCTAAAGGCTATGGTACCTTAAAGAAATTTAAAGGTATTGGTCTTGCAGGTGTCTTGATGCTTTTTGCGACTGCTGCCATAGCAGGTTCACAAACAGTTTATGGGGATGAGGTGGCTCCCGCTGCTTCTGAAAACTCAGCAACCTTCTCATTGACAGCATCTGTTGACAGTCAAACAGGTTCAACTTCTGAAGCTGCCTTGGCGGAGATTGCAGCTGATACTGCAGCAGTAGAAACGCCTGCAGAAGCATCAGCTCCTGTTTCGACAACTGCTGCACCCGAGACTCAAGAAGAGGCTGCATCAGTAGCCAACACAACGACAGCTACCGTAACCCACGAGCAAACAACTGTTTCTGAATCACGTGCATCCATTGAGGTATCTACAAAAGTGGATACAAAGGTTAAAGAAGGTGATACTATTGACTATACTTTCACTAACCTGCCCTTAGGTGGTCTAAATGGTAAAGATGTGACCATTGCTGATGGAACAGTTGTTGGTAAGTTAGAATTGGTTGGTAAAGAATCAGAGCCGTTCAATAATCAACAAAATAACACTCGTGATAATAACTCTGTGGAAGATCAACAGCTATCAGCAGAGACTATGGCTAATAGCTTTAAACTACGTGTTGTTTTCAATAAAGCAGCTGAGGATGTGATTGATCTTTCCTATAAATTTGGTTATACCAATCAATACTATACTCACTTACTGTCATCAGTCGAATATGCTTATGTTACTAAGATCGCTGCCGGTGGTAAGGAAGTAGCTACTGATGAGGTTAAAGTTGGTGCCTACGGAAAAGAAAGCATTCCTCAGACTGTTGTTGAAGTAGCTAGCCCATTAAACTCTGTAGAATCAGCTGAAAATGGTTTGAAATTGACCAATGGTAAGTTTGCGGTTGTTTTAAAAAATAGTGCTAACAATCCAATCGTAGAAGGTTCAATAATTACGGTTAAAGTTGATGGTACTGCTCTTGTGACCTTGACCAATAAAGTTGGTGATATTCTCAAACAAGATTCACAGCGTGGTTATTATGATGATACTGTTGTAAATGCTCACAATATCATTTTAAATGATCGTGAACAAGCTATCTTTGAAGTGATTTCAAATGATGGTGAGTCTATTGTTCTTAAATCGCTGAAGGGTCTCGAAAAGACTAATAAATTTGCCTTGGAGCTAAAAGCAAGCTATACACCAAGTTCTGATGAAATCAGTGAAGATGGTAAAAAAATTACAGGAATCAATAATACTGAGTTGACAATTACTGATCCATCAGGAAATCTTGTTTATACAACTGAGCACGATAATGACACAGCTAATATCTATGGAAACAGCATCACTGCAGAAGCTGCTTTTACAGGAAAAGTTGTGGTTCGTCATGTTACTACTGATGGTGTTGTGCTTGAGGAAGAGCCAGCGCGTGCCGGTAAAGAAGGTGAGTCTTACGAGACTTCTCGTTCAAACTTTGATGGTTATTCTTATGTAAGTTCAAGTGATAATACATCAGGTCAATTTACTCGTGGTACAATTGTTGTTACCTATACTTATGAAAAAAATGCTCCAACAACGATTCCTGGCGGTAATTCTCCGCATACCCCAACTCCAGAAAATCCGACTCCAGAGCAACCAACTCCAGAAGAGCCAACTAAGGATGTTCCACAAAAGCCAAATGGTTACAGATGCTACATCCCAGTTAAGTATACTTATGTTGCCTATGTACCAGTAACATATGTTGTATCTTATTGCCCACCAACCTACTATTATGTAGCAGCTGGTTGCTATCCTTATGGCTCACGTCTGTCGTACAGCAGCTATTCATATTCAAGATATAGCCTACGTACCAGCTATAGCCGTAGTTATAACTATGCCTCATGCTTCGGTTACTCAGGAGCTCATTACCCATCTCATTCCTACCGAGTAAACTGCTGGTAATGGGATGATATAACAGAGTTAGAGTATCTGATAATGATCGAAAGTTATCTAAGCATCTTCTTTTAGGAGGTGCTTTTTGTTTGCTCTAATAAAATCCTTTGGTTGCCTGGGGCTCACGTGCTATAATGGTTCTATGTTATTAGGTCAACCAATTGCTGCACTTAAGGGGTTTGGCCCTAAGTCGGCAGAAAAATTTACTAAATTGGGACTCTTTACTATTGAGGATCTGCTATTGTATTTTCCTTTTCGTTATGAGGATTTTAAGAGGAGATCGGTCTTTGAGCTTGTCGATGGGGAGAAGGCTGTTATTACAGGGACTGTCGTGACACCTGCTAATGTCCAGTATTATGGCTTTAAGCGCAATCGTCTTTCTTTCAAGATTAAGCAGGGCGAAGCGGTCATTGCCGTTAGCTTTTTTAATCAGCCTTATCTGGCGGACAAGATTGAGCTAGGAGCAGAGGTGGCGATCTTTGGGAAATGGGATGCAGCTAAGTCTGCTGTGACTGGGATCAAGGTCTTAGCCCAGATAGAAGATGATATGCAACCGGTTTACCATGTGGCTCAGGGCATTTCACAAACTGCCTTGATCAAGGCTATTCGCTCTGCCTTTGACAGCGGTGCTCTGAATGAGTTAAGAGAAAGTCTACCCCAGATCCTGTTGGATAAGTATCGTCTTATGGGACGCCAGGAAGCTGTTAGGGCTATGCATTTTCCTCGGGATCTAGCTGACTACCACCAGGCTCTGCGACGTATTAAGTTTGAGGAACTCTTTTATTTTCAACTCAACCTTCACGTTCTCAAATCGGCTAATAGGTCTGAGACCAGCGGTCTTGCGATAGCCTATGATCACGATCAGTTAGCACAAAGAGTAGCTCAGTTGCCTTTTGAGCTGACTGCTGCTCAAAAGCGCAGTCTCGATGAGATCTTGGCTGATATGCGATCAGGTGCCCATATGAATCGATTGCTTCAAGGAGATGTCGGCTCTGGAAAGACAATAGTAGCTAGTCTAGCCATGTATGCGGCCTATACTGCGGGATTTCAGTCAGCGCTTATGGTGCCGACTGAAATTTTGGCTCAGCAACATTTTGAGAGCTTGATAGCTCTCTTTCCTCAACTCAATATTGCCCTTTTGACCTCAGGGATGAAAGCTGCGGTTAAAAAGGCGGCCCTGTCAGGGATTGCGGATGGATCAGTTGATATGGTTATAGGGACGCATGCCCTGATCCAAGATGGAGTGGATTATCACAAGCTGGGTTTGGTCATCACTGATGAACAGCATCGCTTTGGGGTTAATCAACGTCGGGTCTTTCGTGAAAAAGGTGATAATCCTGATGTTTTGATGATGACGGCAACACCGATCCCAAGGACTTTAGCTATTACGGCTTTTGGTGAGATGGATGTGTCTATTATTGATCAGCTGCCAGCGGGGCGTAAGCCTATTATCACACGCTGGGTCAAGCATGAACAGCTCGAGACAGTCTTGGACTGGTTAGGTAGTGAGTTGGATAAAAAGGCTCAAGCCTATATTATTTCACCCTTGATAGAGGAGTCAGAGGCTTTAGATCTAAAAAATGCTGTGGCACTTCACCAAGATTTGGTTGATTACTTTGGTGATCGTGCCAGCGTTGCCTTAATGCACGGGCGGATGAAAACGCAAGAAAAAGATGCTATCATGCAGGCCTTTAAAGATCAGCAAGCACAAGTCCTTGTATCTACAACGGTTATTGAGGTTGGGGTCAATGTTCCCAATGCTACGGTTATGATTATCATGGATGCTGATCGCTTTGGCCTCAGCCAGCTCCACCAGCTTAGGGGGCGAGTTGGTCGTGGAGATAAGCAGTCTTACTGTATCTTGGTGGCCAATCCTAAAAATGAGGTCGGAAAACGTCGGATGACAGCTATGTGTGAGACGACGGACGGCTTTGCCCTAGCTGAGGAAGACCTCAAAATGCGGGGGTCTGGGGAAATCTTTGGGACGCGCCAGTCAGGGATTCCAGAATTTCAAGTGGCTGATATTGTGGAAGATTATAATATCTTAGAAGAAGCCAGACGCATGGCTGCTCAGATCGTTCAAGATCCTAACTGGCAGACGGATCCTAATTGGCAACTATTGCTCCCCCACCTAAAAGAGAGCGGAAATTTTGATTAAATATTATAGAGCTGGAGGTTTTAGACTTCAGCTTTTTTGTTCAAAAAATTATCGTTTTTTAATAATTTTTTATTGACAAAAGGTTTTTTCTCAGGTAACATGTAATTATCGAAAGACGATAATTACATATCGATAAAAAGATAAAGTGAGGAAATCTTATGTCAAAAGACTTGTTGTTAAGGATTCAAGGCGTGACTAAAACCTATGGGAAACATAGCGTTTTAGCAGATGTTTCTTTTCCTATTCACAGAGGTGAGATATTAGGTCTAGTGGGACAAAATGGTGCTGGTAAGACGACCTTGATCCGTATTTTATCAGGCTTGATTGCCAAGAATGGCGGAGAGATCACTCGAACGTCTAATTATAGAATCGGCGCTCTTATCGAGTCGCCTGTCCTCTATCCTAATATGTCAGCCTTTGCTAATCTTAAATACTCCGCCTTACAAATCGGGATTAAACAGGCAGATCAAAGGATTAAGGAAGTTTTGAATCTGGTGGGGCTAGCCAATGTCGACCGTAAGAAGAAGGTCAAGGACTTTTCACTTGGTATGCGCCAGCGCATGGCTATTGCTTTGTCTATTCTAGATTTTCCAGATTTTCTGATTTTAGATGAGCCGATCAATGGTTTAGATCCTGCAGGTATCAAGGAGATGCGGGATATTATCCATCAGCTGAGAGATCAGTATGGTATTACAATCTTGATTTCCAGCCATATTTTATCAGAGTTAGAGCTGGTGGTGGATCGCTTTGTGATCCTGCATAAGGGTAGGATTATCAAGGATATTGAAAAATCAGCACTCAAGAGTGTTGTCTCTGAAAAAGTTTACCTAGCTACGACCAATAATAGCTTAGCTTTTTCCGTATTGGAAAAGCTGAGACTAAATCCTAGTCTTCAAGATGATAAGATTGTGCTGGATCCTAATCGCTCTGTGCATCAGATCATTCTTGATTTGCTGGACAAGGAGATTGAAATTACGGATATTTACCATGCTGGTAGTAGCTTTGAAGATTACTATCTGAACTTACTTGATTAGAAAGGAAGGATTTCTCATGAATTATATAAAAGCAGATCTCTATCGTATTGTTAAGGAGAAGTTGGCTTTAGTATCTCTGGTGTTGCTTTTGGTGTTTGCTATGATCTTTGCTTATGTCTATCGCAAGGATGTTTCAGATAGTGCCATGGTCAATGCGATCTCTGTATGGTCTAGTTTGATGCCCTTGTTTTTAGTGACGCCGGCTAAGATATTCTTCGGAGAGGATTTTGCTAATCGGACTGTCAATAATTTTTTGATTAAGAGTCAAGATCGCTTGAAGGTATTTAGTTACAAATGGGTTGCCCACTTAGGCATGAGTATCTTATTTGTTCTCCTTGCCTATGTCCTGACGAGCTTTCTATTTCTTATTTGGTCTGGGCATGCTCATCTTGGAGTAGCCATGAAGTATTTCCTTTACCAACTGCCTATCTATCTGGTTATCTCTAGCTTGATTGGCTTGATTTTCAACTTTTTCAAGCGCAGTTACCAATCTTATACGGTCTATCTGCTCTTGGCCCTGCTCTTTGATAATCTTTTTACCTTATTGATGGCTCTTACCTTTAAGACCTCTGTATTTATGCCTTATTTGATGTTTAATCAATTGGGGCAGGTAGATCCGACTGGTGTCTATTTGACTAAGACCGTTATCTGTGCTCTCTTTGCTAGTCTGATTTATGCAGTATTAGGCTTTGGCTTATTTTATAAGCGTGAATTTAAATAGAAGGTGGTAGACCTATGAGAAAAGCAGTTGTGATTGGTTTCTTAGCCTTTCTTATTCTAGGTATTGGTGCTTTTATCTACTCAGCTATCGCTAGTGATCAGTCAAATGTGACTTATGATAAGACATTTGAGTTGCCTTCCAAACCGATTAAAGGTATTACTATAGGGACGCTTGAGCAGCCTGCGAGCATTATCGTCAAAGAGAGCGACCAGGAAAAGACGAGTGTTCAAGTCCAAGGAAAAATAGCTCAGAGCAATATTGATGCCTTAGAGAAGAAGATGGGTTATGATGATGGGGATTTAACCATTTCAACCTCAGAAGGAGATTTTTCCATGACGGTTGTGGGGAAAAAGCCTAAACTCAGTATCACCATTACCTTGGGTAAGCATGCTAAATTCTCAGATTTTTATCTCTTTTCCAGTAATGGAGATGCGGCTGTTACCCTGCCAAAGAGCTTTGATGGTCAGTTTAATCTGACGAGTAGGGCAGGTGATATAACTCACCGTCCAAAATCTGGACCCAATACTAAGCGCCAAGCCAAGATAGAGGTGGATGGTAATTTGCAGGTCTATCTGAAATAAAAATGAATAAAGGAGTTCTCTGATGTCTAGACAAAACAAACTTATAAAAGCGATCTACTATGTTATAAACCTTGTATTAGGATTTAACTATTTACTTTTGGGAATTTTGGTTCTGATCGGTGTGATATCTAGCGGTGTTGCTGTGTTTATGCCAGAATTTAGGGATGAGATTAGTAGGGGATTAGATTTTGATAAAGTCTCTTGGTGGGGTATTGGTTTATTATTATTTAGTATCCTCTATTATTTTGTAACAACTGTATTAATTCTTAGAAATATCAAGCAATTCTTGAGGAATCTGCTTGATGATCATATTTTTACAGATCAAAATGTCACATTAGCTCGTCGGACTAGTCTATACTTATTGTTAGCGTCGTTTTTGACAGGTGGATCAGGTATCATTAATTTTAGTGTCGGTATGGAGAATGATGATATTTCATTATTTAACTTGGCTTATATCTTAATTGCACTTTTGGTTTGGGTGATTTCTGTAGTGCTAGAAAGAGCGGTTGCCATCGCTAAAGAAAATGAATTTACGATATAGGAAGTGGCTTTATGATCATTATCAATTTAGATGTTGAGCTGGCTAAGAAAAAGATGAAGTCTAGTGAGCTGGCTGAGCGTATCGGCATTACACCTGCCAATCTTTCCATTCTCAAGACCGGTAAGGCTAAAGCCATTCGTTTCACGACTCTTGAAGCCATCTGTCGGGAACTGGATTGCCAGCCAGGAGATATTTTGGAGTATCGGGAAGATGAAGAGTGATGAAAAGGAGAGTGGGCTCAATCAGTAAACCGTGAGAAAATCACGGTTTTGATTTTGTTGTCCAGCTCTTGACAGCAGATATTTGAAATCGCTTACATATTTTTGTATAATTTAGCTAGTCATCTTACTAGTGAGGAAGAAACTGATGAAGCAAATAATTGGACAAACAGGTCTTGAAGGTTCTCGTATTGCACTGGGCTGTATGCGTATGGCGGATTTGGAGCGTGCTCAGGCAGAACGTGTGATTGGGACAGCTTTGGAAACTGGTATTAATTTTTTTGATCATGCCGATATTTATGGTGGCGGTCAGTCAGAGATCCGCTTTGGTGAAGTCCTGAAAACCTTGGAAGTTGCACGTGATTCTATTATTTTACAGTCTAAGTGTGGCATTAGGCAGGGCTACTTTGACTTTTCCAAAGAGCATATCTTGGAATCGGTAGATGGTATTTTGGAGCGCTTGGGGACCGATTATTTGGATATTTTGGTGCTTCATCGTCCAGATGCCTTGGTTGAGCCAGAAGAAGTGGCAGAAGCTTTTGATCGTTTGAGGGAGTCTGGCAAGGTTAGGCACTTTGGTGTCAGCAATCACAATCGCTATCAGATGGAGCTTTTGCAGGCTTATCTCAAGGAACCTTTAGTCGTCAATCAAATGCAGCTTTCTCCGGCTCATACCCCCATGCTTGATGCTGGTCTCAATGTTAATATGACTAATGCTGCTAGTGTCGACCGTGATAATGGTACTATTGAGTATTGTCGACTCAATAAGGTAACCCTGCAGGCTTGGTCCCCTTTTCAGATTGATCTTGGTAGAGGCTTGTTTATGGGAAGTGCTGATTATCAGGAGCTGACGCAAAAGATTGAAACCTATGCCAAGCAGTATCAAGTCTCTACAGAAGCAGTTATCGTGGCTTGGATCCTGCGTCATCCTGCTCAGATACAGACGATTGTTGGCTCGATGAATCCAGAGCGCCTGCAGCGTATTGCTCAGGCTGAAGATTTTGAGCTCACTCGTCCTGAGTGGTATGATATTTATAGAAGTGCTGGTAATCGTTTACCGTAAAAAGAGAGTGGGACAGAAATCAATAATTCGAAGAATTTGATTTCTCTCCGCTTTTTTATTTCTAGGCGTTCGACCTGAAACGGTCTCTCCCCAGACCGTTTCACTCCCACCTCCGCACAGTTGATTAAGCTCTAAACATCCAGTGGATGTTTAGAGACTATCACTTGCATGGCAAGGGATAAGGACTACCAATCAGCAGTGGTTCATTGGTACTAAAGCACCTAATGAACTGTGCAGGGGTAAGACTAAAGTTGGCATAGCCAACAAGTCTTACTCCCAACCACTGCGCCTAGCAAATAAAATTGACCAAATAAATAAGGCTGAGAACTTTTGTCTCAGTCTCTTTTTATATGTTTTAGATTGGCTGGATTAGCAACGGTTAGTGATTCTTTGGTGGATATTTTATTTTGTTTTCTTGACCCAACAGATCAGTGCTGTGGTGGCTACTATGGTTCCAAAGAAGGCATAGAGATGGGCCTTTGATAATTCTAATCGGTATTCAACAGAAGAACCTTTTGATCTGTCATATGCTGAGACTTGCATTTTCATGGTTGTTTAACCTCCTATGTATTTCTTGTCTATTAATTAGTTGGGCTTGTCTGTCTTATCTGATTATTAACCTTCAATATAATGTTTGAGAGCTTCTCCCTGTAGCCCTGCACTGAGGGCAATGAGGAGTTTGAGACGGGCCTTGGGGGCATTGAGTTCTTTGACAAACATGACACCTGCTTGGTGGAGCTTGACCCCGCCGCCATCGTAGGCATAGACTGGCTCTGCAATACCGTTGAAGCAACGAGAGACAAGGACGACGGGAATTCCTTGCGCCATGAGTTTATTGATTTCTTCGGCAGCCTGGGGTGGAAGATTACCAGCGCCGAGCGCTTCGATGACGAGCCCATCGATTTTGTCAGGGTCTAATAGACTGATGATGCCATCTCCAAGTCCCATGCCGGCATAGGCCTTGATGATGGGGACTGTACCAGAAATACTGTCAAGGTCAAAGCGTACACGGGGCTCAGCTGTTTTGAAAAAGAGGAGATCGTTTTTCATGATGACCCCCAAAGGGCCGTGTGTTGGTGTGTTGAAGGTAGCTACATTGGTAGTATGGGTCTTGGTGACATACTTGGCTGCGTGGATCTCATCATTCATGACGACCAAGACCCCCTTATCTGCTGCCTTGTCATGACTGGCTACCCGGATAGCGCTGAGGTAGTTGTAGACGCCGTCGCTGCCTAGCTCATTGGATGAGCGCATGGCTCCGGTCAGCACAATGGGGATCTGGGGCACCTCCATAGTATCGAGGAAGTAGGCTGTTTCCTCCAAGGTATCCGTCCCGTGGGTGATGACGACCCCATCGTACTGACCAGCTGTTTCACGGATTTTATGATAGAGGGCTAGCATATGGTAGGGAGTGATATGGGGACTGGGGAGGTTGATAAAGTCTACAACGTCTAGCTGAATATCAGAGAAATCAGAGCTGATATGATTCATAGGATTATCGTGACTAGGGCTGACATGCCCCGACTGATCAGCCTGCATGGAAATGGTACCACCTGTGTGGAGAACCAGGATTTTTTTCATCTTTGGCAAGTATCCTTCTTTGATTGTGTTATAATTAATTTTAACACAATCAGTGAGAAAGGGAGTCTTGGAATTGGCGATTAAATCGGTATTTTTTGATATTGATGGGACACTGTTGACGGATCGAAAGAATGTGTCACGCTCAACGCAGCAGGCGATCGAGAAGCTCAAGCAGCAAGGCATTCTGGTTGGTGTTGCGACTGGACGTGGTCCGGCTTTTGTCAGTCCTTTTATGGAGAATCTGGGACTGGACTTTGCAGTGACTTACAATGGTCAGTATATTTTCACCAGAGATAAGGTTATCTATCAGAATCAATTACCTAAGTCAACGGTCTATCGCCTGATCAAGTATGCTCAAGAGCGCCGAAGAGAGGTCTCTCTAGGGACTGCTTTTGGTCTGCAAGGCTCTAATATTATCAATATGGGGACCAGTACTTTCGGTCAGCTAGTCAGCCGTTTAGTTCCTAAAAAGTTCACGAAATTGGTCGAACGCAGCTTTAAAAATGTTATTCGTCGGATCAAGCCCCAGAATCTAGAGACTCTCAAGACGATTATGCGTGAGCCGGTCTTTCAGGTGGTCATGGTGGCTACCAAGCAGGACACCACTTCGCTTGAGGATAAATTTCCTCATATCAAAATGACACGCTCCAGCCCCTATTCGCTTGATCTCATCTCTGAGGGTCAATCCAAGATCAGAGGGATCGAGCGCTTGGGTGAGCTTCTTGATTTTACCATGGATGAGGTTATGGCCTTTGGGGACTCGGAAAATGATCTCGAAATGCTCCAAGAATCTGGTGTCGGTGTTGCCATGGGAAATGCGACTGATGGAGCCAGAGCTGTCGCTACCTATGTCACTGACAGCAACAATCAAGATGGGATTGCTAAGGCTTTGGGTCATTATGGACTCATTCATTTTGAGAGTGAGAATGACTTCTTATCAGCTGATGAAAACTTCAATAAAGTTCGTGATTTCCATCGTCTTATGGATGGTGAGGTTACCAATACCCCTCGTACCTATACCATTAGTGAAGCTAGTCACCGTGCCGATTTCAAGCTTGAGGAAATTGTCGAATATCTACATGCAGCTAGTCATAATCAAGACGAATTTGACTTGGCTGTATCGGAACTTCATACGGCTTTAGATAAGGCAGTAGCTAAGGTCAATAGTAAGGATCATCCAGAAAGTCCCCTGGTTGGTCAAGTCGATGCTCTGACCGATCTGCTCTATCTGACTTATGGGTCTTTTGTCTTGATGGGGGTGGATCCCAGTCATATCTTTGAGACTGTCCATGCGGCTAATATGGGCAAGATCTTTCCAGATGGCAAGGCCCATTTCGATCCTGTTACCCACAAGGTTCTCAAGCCAGATGACTGGCAGGAGCGCTTTGCGCCAGAGCCTGCTATTAAGCGTGAGGTGGACCGCCAGCTGCGAAAAGCCATGGTGCGTGATCAAAATGCTAAGAAGAAGTCCCGCTGACATCGATAGGGGGTAAAAAGCCTTCTGCTTTCAATTCAGTAAGCAGAAGGCTTTTTGAGTGTCGTAAACTTGGGGATCTCGTCTTAGATTGTCTTTTCTTCATCTCTGACGATGAGGATATCAACCTTGGCATGGCGCATGATATATTCAGAAGATGAGCCGATGAGGAGACGTTCAAAGCTGTTGAGACCTGTTGCACCAAGTAGGATCAAGTCAACGGATTCTCTTTCAGGAATGTCAACCGCTAAGAGCCGTTTAGGATTACCAAATTCGATGATCTTGTGAACATTGGTGAGGCCAGCGTCTTGAGCAGTTTTGATGTAACCGTCCAAAAGCAGATTCGCTTCTTTTTCCAAGCTATCGTAGGTAAAAGTGTCTACGGCTGCTACATTTTGAATGGCACGTGTGTCAATGACGTGAGCTAGGAGTAGCTCTGCCTGATTACGCCGAGCAACAGCTATTCCTTTTTTGAGGGCTAACTCAGCTTGATCAGAGCCATCGACAGCGACAAGGATATGTTTGTAAGATTGAGTCATAGGGGTGCTTTCCGCCTTTCATTTTTACTTCGCTTACATTATACTCCAATTCTTATAATCTTGAAAGCGATTACTTGAATTTTCCGAAAATTTTATGATTTATATTTGGAAATCGCCGAATCGGAGAGGAAATCTTTTGTGGTTTTTGAAAAAATATTCTGAATTTTAATCCTTATCTGTCCTCAACTGGTAAAAATTAAGCTATAATAGGGCAATAGAGGTAAACAGAATATGAAAGAATTTGATAAATCGACTAAGTTAGAACATGTGGCTTATGATATACGGGGGCCTGTTTTGGATGAGGCCAATCGCATGCTGGCTAATGGTGAAAAGATCCTGCGCTTAAATACCGGTAACCCAGCTGCCTTTGGTTTTACAGCTCCAGATGAGGTCATTCGGGATCTGATGGTGCACGTTCGTGATAGTGAGGGCTATGCTGATTCTAAAGGGATATTTTCAGCTCGCAAGGCGATTATGCAGTACTGCCAGACCAAGGGATTTCCACCTGTAGATGTTGAAGATATCTATATTGGCAATGGGGTCTCTGAGCTGATTTCTATGTCTATGCAAGCTCTTTTGGATGATGGGGATGAGGTCTTAGTGCCTATGCCAGACTATCCTTTGTGGACAGCTTGTGTCAGTCTGTCTGGTGGGAAAGCCGTTCACTATATCTGTGATGAGCAGGCAGAGTGGTATCCGGATATGGATGATATTCGCTCCAAGATCACTTCAAATACTAAGGCTATCGTCGTTATCAATCCCAATAATCCAACGGGAGCGCTCTATCCTAGGGATGTTTTGGAGGAGATTGTAGAGATCGCTCGTCAGAATGATCTTATCATTTTTGCAGATGAGATTTATGATCGCTTGGTCATGGATGGTGCCCACCATACAGCTATTGCCAGTCTGGCTCCGGATGTCTTTTGTGTCTCTATGAATGGTCTTTCTAAGAGCCACCGGATCTGTGGTTTTCGTGTGGGTTGGATGGTTCTCTCTGGTCCTAAGCATCATGTCAAAGGCTATATCGAAGGACTCAACATGTTGTCTAATATGCGTCTGTGTTCCAATGTTTTGGCACAGCATGTGGTTCAGACTTCTTTGGGTGGCTATCAGTCAGGTGATGAACTGTTGATTCCTGGCGGCCGGATCTATGAACAGCGTGAGTTTATTACCAAGGCTATCAATGATATCCCTGGCCTCTCAGCTGTTAAACCCAAGGCCGGTCTTTATATCTTTCCAAAGATCGACCAAAATATGTATCGCATTGAAGATGATGAAGCCTTTGTTCTGGATCTACTTAAGCAAGAGAAGGTTATGCTGGTTCCTGGTAAGGGATTTAACTGGCATAAGCCAGACCATTTTCGTATTGTTTACCTTCCTAGAGTTGAAGAACTGGCAGAGGTGCAAGAAAAGATCACTCGTGTCCTGGCTCAATATCGTCGGTAAGCTGATTGCATGAAGGACTAATATGAAGAGTTTGGAACAAAGATCCAGACTCTTTTTCATTTCTGTCTTACTCTTAGATATTATAATTTTGGCGCAATAGGAAATATTCTGATAATTGTTTGCAATTTAAAAAGTGCTTTGCTATAATGAGGTGAAAAATCAAACAAAAGGACAAAAGGCAATGGCAAATCTATTAGAAAAAACGCGTAAAATTACATCTATCTTGCAACGCTCAGTCGATAGCCTCCAAGACGAACTTCCTTATAATATTATGGCCATGCAGCTGGCTGATATTATTGATTGTAACGCCTGTATCGTAGACGGTGGAGGTGTTTTGCTAGGTTATGCCATGAAGTATAAAACCAATACTGACCGTGTTGAGGAGATTTTTGATGCCAAGCAGTTTCCAAAGGATTACCTCAGGGGGATCAGCAGAGTTTACGATACCGAGGCAAACATTCCAGTGGATAGCGAGCTGACCATCTTTCCGGTTGAGTCCCGAGATGTCTATCCAAATGGATTGACGACGCTGGCACCGATCTATGGTGGTGGGATGCGCTTGGGGTCTTTGATCATCTGGCGTAATGATCACAAATTTGAGGAAGAAGACTTGGTCTTGGTTGAGATTGCTGCGACAGTTGTGGGCTTGCAGCTACTCAATCTGCAGACAGAAAATCTAGAAGAAACAATTCGCCGACAAACAGCTGTCAATATGGCGATCAACACCTTGTCCTATTCAGAAATGAAGGCTGTATCAGCTATTCTTGGTGAGCTTGATGGCACCGAAGGTCGCTTGACTGCCTCTGTCATTGCTGATCGTATCGGTATCACCCGTTCAGTTATTGTCAACGCCTTGCGTAAGCTGGAGAGTGCTGGTATCATTGAGAGCCGGTCTCTCGGTATGAAAGGAACTTATCTAAAGGTTATCAATGAAGGTATCTTTGATAAGTTAAAAGAGTTTGAATGAGTTATAAATCCTGTTGCCGGACAGGATTTTTTATATTATGATATTGATAGGAGTTACTGGTGGCAATGGTCTGTTTACAGATTATCCCTATAGAAACGAAAGGACAGGATTATGACAAGAGCTTTAATTTCTATTGATTATACTTATGATTTTGTAGCCGATGATGGCAAACTAACAGCAGGCAAGCCAGCTCAAGCAATCTCTCAGGCGATTGCTGAGCGTACTCAAGCTGCTTATGATGCTGGTGATTATATCTTCTTTGCGATTGATCGTCATGATGAGGGAGATGAGTTTCACCCTGAGACCAAGCTCTATCCACCACATAATATTGCTGGTACTAAGGGCCGGGATCTTTATGGAGAGCTGGCTGATGTCTATGAGGCTATCAAAGATGACAGTCGTGTCTTTTGGATGGATAAGCGCCATTATTCAGCTTTTGCTGGGACGGATTTGGATATTCGTCTGAGAGAACGCCGTGTGACAACTCTTGTGTTGACGGGTGTTCTCACTGATATTTGTGTGCTCCATACGGCTGTCGATGCCTATAATTTAGGTTACGAGATCGTCATACCTGCTTCCTGTGCAGCTAGTTTGACTCAGGCCAATCACGATTGGGCTATGAATCATTTTAAAAATGTCTTGGGAGCTAGGATTGAGGATTAGAGGGCAAGAGGAGAAAGAGTAAGGTGAAAGACAGGAAATGGCGGCTACCTATAGTCAGTATGGGGCCGCTTTTATTATTACTGATCAGTATTGGTTTTTATTGGGGAATGGATCTCTTTTGGAAAGGGGACACCGACAATAGCCTAGGGTCTTGGTTTCTCTTTTTTGCTTTTGCTGGGATCTTTGTCTTTGTGGCTGAGATTGGGCTTCTTAGTAATCTAATTCGCTGGCCTGTCCAGAGAAAATCCTCATTATCGCAATGGTTTTATAAATGCTATTTTGTTGCGATTGTGGTTTTTCATATAGCCATCGGATTCATTTTTCATTCTTCGGGAGACTCGATTCATTTTTATCCCTCCTGGTTCAATTCCTTCACGCCCTTGGCCATTATGGTCTGTTTGACTATCTTATTGCCGATCCTTGCTTTTTTTGTTTTAAATGATTTTGATCGTCAGTTATCTCAGAAAGGTATTCATTGGCTGAAAGGGGCTATTATCGGGATATTTATAGCTATTATAGCTATTCCTATAGTGCTGACTTACTTGTATACGCTTAATCTTGAAGGGAGAGTCAGGGAGGATCTATTAGCTTTCTATCGGCGTCGAGGTTATGATTATCAGTTAGAAGCTGTCAAAGTAAGACGGGATCGTGTGACTTTTCAGGTTCTAGATCATGGTGTGAGGTTACCCGTTCAAGGGGAAATGCGAGACTCAAGGATTTACAGTGTCAACTTTGTGAGTCCGAATCAAGGTATTGAAACACTTTTAGTTAAGCTGACAGACACTGCTAAAGATAGACAAAGGCTTGAAAAATTTTACACTCAGGCGCAAGCTGCTGGCTATACCCAATCAGATAATGCAGGTTATGCTAAGGATACCCATGGTAAGGCTGTATATGCTGTTCGGTTAAAAATCTCTGAAGATGCTAACGACGATTCTGGAGAGATAGAAAAGATGCCTCAAGCGATTCAAAGATTGGCTGAGAAAAACCGCAAGTCCAAGGATCCTAGGAAACAAGCTTTCGGTGGCTATTTTGCGATTTCTGTGGAAGATTATCTGGATGCAGGAATGCTGGTTCAGAAAATAGACAGTTATCCTATAGAGGAGCAGGAAAAGGTATTACCCAAGATAGCTTACAGTCGGCTAGAGGATGGCTACTATGCTATCGGTGAGGCAACTGTAAAAGTCCATCGAGGTAGGATTGTTGAGAGCGCTAAACAAGAGGACACCTACCAATCGATACTGCCTCCTATGTGGCTCTATCAGAAAGAAGGTAACTATGAGGAGTTTTACATTGAAGATGGATCTGATTAGGAGCATTGAGCACAAGGGGCAGATCTAAAGGTCATGGCCTTTCAGCTCTTTTTGTGATAAAATTATGAAGATTATTCTAAGTAATGACTAGGTTTTTCCTACTGTTTGGAGAGCCTAGGATAGATAAAGGAGAAGGCATGAAAATTTCTGAAGAAGAAGTGCGCCATGTGGCGACTTTGTCAAAGTTGACATTTTCTGATGAGGAAACGGCTGAATTTGCGACGACTTTGACTAAAATTGTCGACATGGTTGAGCTCTTAAATGAAGTGGATACGATAGGGGTACCTGTCACCACAACCATGGCGGAGCGCAAGACGGTTGTCCGGCCAGACCTAGCAGAAGCAGGGACGGAGCGCGATCAGCTCTTTAAGAATGTTCCAGAGTCAAAAGACTACTATATCAAGGTACCTGCGATCTTAGATGATGGAGGAGATGCTTAATGTCTTTTAATCATAAAACTATTGAGGAACTGCACGATCTTCTGGTCAATAAAGAGATTTCAGCGACAGAATTGACCAAGGCGACCCTGGCTGATATCAGCGTTCGTGAAGAAGCAATCGGTTCTTTTATTACCGTTGCAGAAGAGGCAGCTCTTGCTCAAGCTGCAGCTATTGATGAGCAGGGGATTGACGCTGATAATGTTCTATCAGGTATTCCTTTGGCGATCAAGGATAACATTTCTACCAAGGGAATCTTAACAACTGCTGCGTCGAAAATGCTTTACAATTACGAGCCGATCTTTGATGCGACAGCTGTTCAAAATGCCTATGAAAAAGGTATGATCGTCGTTGGTAAGACCAACATGGATGAGTTTGCTATGGGTGGTTCAACGGAGACTTCCTACTTCAAAACCACTAAAAATGCTTGGGACCAAACCAAGGTGCCTGGTGGTTCATCAGGTGGTTCAGCGACAGCAGTAGCTTCGGGACAAGTGCGTCTGTCCCTCGGTTCTGACACTGGTGGCTCTATTCGCCAGCCAGCTGCCTTCAATGGGGTGGTCGGTCTTAAGCCAACCTATGGAACTGTTTCACGCTTTGGCTTGATTGCCTTTGGTAGCTCTCTGGATCAGATCGGTCCGTTTTCACAAACGGTTAAAGAAAATGCTCAGTTGCTCAATGCCATTGCAAGTAGCGACAGCAAGGATTCTACCTCTGCTCCTGTGCGTGTTGCTGATTACACCAGCAAGATTGGTCAAGATATCAAGGGGATGAAGATTGCCCTGCCTAAGGAATATCTGGGTGAGGGAATCGATCCTAAGATTAAGGAAAATATCTTAGCGGCTGCTAAACACTTTGAAAAATTAGGAGCCGTTGTTGAGGAAGTCAGTCTGCCGCACAGTAAATACGGTGTAGCTGTGTATTATATTATCGCTTCATCAGAAGCCTCTTCAAATCTGCAACGCTTCGACGGGATTCGCTATGGCTACCGTGCCCAAGACGTCCAAAGTTTGGAAGATATTTATCTTCAGTCTCGGAGTCAAGGATTTGGTGATGAGGTTAAACGCCGTATTATGCTGGGAACCTTTAGCTTGTCATCTGGTTACTATGATGCTTACTACAAGAAGGCTGGTCAGGTGCGTACGCTTATTATCCGAGATTTTGACAAGGTCTTTGAGGATTATGATTTGATCTTAGGACCAACGGCACCGCAGGTGGCTTATGGGTTTGGCACACAAAATCAGGATCCTGTTGCCATGTATCTGGCTGATCTCTTGACTATTCCAGTCAACTTGGCTGGCCTGCCTGGGATCTCTATCCCATCAGGATTTGTGGATGGTCTTCCAGTCGGACTTCAGCTGATCGGACCTAAATACTCAGAAGAGACCATCTACCAAGCTGCTAGTGCCTTTGAAGCCACGACAGATTATCACAAACAACAGCCCGTGATTTTTGGAGGTGACCAGTAATGAATTTTGAAACCATTATCGGACTAGAGGTCCATGTGGAGTTAAACACTAATTCTAAGATATTCTCACCCTCGTCTGCTCACTTTGGGGAGGATGCCAATGCTAATACTAATGTCATCGATTGGTCTTTCCCAGGGGTCTTGCCGGTTATAAATAAAGGGGTTATTGATGCAGGCATCAAGGCAGCTTTGGCGCTTAATATGGATATTCATCAAAGTATGCATTTTGACCGCAAGAATTATTTTTATCCGGATAATCCTAAGGCCTACCAAATTTCACAATTTGATGAGCCGATTGGTTATGACGGTTGGTTAGAAGCGACTCTTGATGATGGCTCTACGAAGAAGATTCGTATTGAGCGGGCTCATCTGGAAGAAGATGCTGGTAAGAATACACATGCGGATGATGGCTATTCTTATGTCGATCTCAATCGTCAAGGCGTTCCCTTGATCGAGATCGTATCTGAAGCAGATATGCGCTCTCCAGAGGAGGCTTATGCATATTTGACAGCTTTAAAGGAAATTATCCAATACACAGGGATCTCTGATGTCAAAATGGAAGAAGGGTCTATGCGGGTAGATGCCAACATTTCCCTACGCCCTTATGGCCAAGAAGCTTTTGGTGTTAAGACCGAGCTTAAAAACCTTAACTCTTTTAGTAATGTTCGTAAAGGATTGGAATATGAGGTTGAGCGTCAAGCCAAGATCTTGCGCAGTGGTGGTATTATCCGCCAGGAGACACGTCGCTATGATGAGGCTAATAAGCAGACGATCCTTATGCGGGTCAAGGAAGGGGCAGCAGATTACCGCTACTTCCCAGAGCCAGACCTGCCGATCTTTGAGATTTCTGATGATTGGATTGAGGAGATGCGGGCAGACTTACCTGAGTTTCCAAAAGATCGCCGCCGTCGTTATGTGACGGATCTTGGCTTGAGTGATTATGACGCTAGCCAGTTGACTGCTAGCAAGGCAACGTCTGACTTCTTTGAGAAGGCTGTTGCTCTTGGTGGCGATGCTAAGCAGGTATCTAACTGGCTTCAAGGTGAAGTAGCCCAGTTTCTTAATAGTGAGGATAAGGCGATCGATCAAATCGGTTTGACGCCTGAAAATCTAGTAGAGATGCTAGGTTTGATAGAGGACGCTACCATCTCTTCTAAGATCGCTAAGAAAGTTTTTGTCCACTTGGCGAAAAATGGTGGCGGTGCGCGTGACTATGTGGAAAAGGCTGGTTTGGTTCAAATCTCAGATCCTGAAATCTTGATTCCTATCATCCATCAAGTCTTTGCAGATAATGAAGCAGCTGTGGCTGACTTTAAATCAGGCAAGCGCAATGCTGACAAGGCCTTTACTGGTTTTCTTATGAAAGCTACCAAAGGTCAGGCTAACCCCCAAGTGGCGCTTAAACTTTTGGCACAAGAATTGCAAAAATTAAAAGAAGAGTGATGTTGTGATGAACTATCGGCTTATGTATGCTGGTAGTTCATTTTTGCTTAGTTGAAGAGGAAAAATGATGGATTCGATAATTGTGCTTAGTATTTTTTTCATCTGCTTTTATGCGGTCATTTGGCTGCTCTTGCTTCCTTTTAAGGTCTATCGTTGGTATTGGAGCTGGCGGGTGAGACGGGAAGGGCAAGAGCTGGTCTTGCAGGGAAAAGAAGCGATTGAGATGCATAAAGGATGGAGGGGGATTATTACTTATCAGCATTTTCTTAGTTTTATGGATTACCGTTTTGTCACGGATCGCAATCCATACGGTCTTGTCAGGGCGTTAAATCGACAGCAAATAACGTATCTAGGGCGTTCACACTACTTTTCTGCTTGCTATCGTGTCCGCTATCTCCAAAGAAAGGGAAAAACTTATCTTATTGTCTTAGTACCGGACGAGTATTAAGAAGGCATTGGCGATAAGCTATCCGAGTGACTTATAGCTTGAAACTATAAAATAATATATAAAATATATATTTTACACTTATATATCCCTCTGATAGAATAAAGCCATCTTAAGAAATGAGGTGTGGCAGATGGCAAAAAAATATTTTGAACATGTAGGAAGTTTTTTGAGACCCGAGGCATTGAAGCAGGCTCGTGAGGATTTTCAGGCTGGTAAGATTTCACAGGATGAGCTGACCGCTATAGAAGATCGCTTGATCACCGAATTGGTGGATAAGCAAGTCGCTGTTGGTCTTGAAAAGGTGACTGATGGTGAATTTCGCAGAGCTAATTGGCATGTTGACTTTTTCTGGGGATTTGATGGCATTGAACGTTACCAATACGGATCAGGACTTTACTTTGAAGGGGTAGAAACTAATGATGATTCGGCTATTGTTAGTGGTAAGATTGGCTTTACTAAGGGCAATCATCCCTTTATCAAGCATTATCAATTTTTGAAAAAGCTAGCTGATGAGCGTGGGGTTGAAGCCAAAATGACTATCCCAGCACCAGCCCAGTGTTTGGTGGAGCTCCAGCGTGGCAGCAATATTCAGAAGGCTTTGGACATTTATCCTAATCAAGAGGACCTCGTAGAAGACCTGGCAGCAGCTTATCACCAAGCCATCCTTGCTCTTTATGATGAAGGGGCACGCACCATTCAGTTGGACGATTGTACTTGGGGCGTGATCATGGATGATGATTTTTACAAGACTGTTACTGATGGTAATATTGATAAGGATACTATTCGTGAAGGTCTGCTTTATATCAATAATAAAGCGATCGAAAATCTTCCCGAGGATTTACAAATTAATACCCATGTCTGTCGGGGAAATTATCAGTCTACCTATGCGACTTCGGGACCTTATACAGCTGTGGCAGAAACGCTATTTGGACGGGAGCATGCGACAGCTTATTTCCTAGAGTATGATAATGAGCGCTCTGGTGGTTTTGAACCTTTGGCTGAATTCAAGGATCCTAATAAGGTAGCAGTTCTTGGCTTGATTACAACCAAGGATGGTAAATTGGAAGATAAGGATCAGATCATCGCTCGTATCAAGGAAGCTTCAGAATATTTAGCTCTAGAGCAGCTCTGGCTGGCAACGCAATGTGGTTTTGCCTCAACTCAAGAAGGTAATCTAATCACAGAGGACGATCAGTGGAAGAAGCTCTCCCTTGTCAAGGAAATCATTGATGAAGTCTGGGGATAAGGACTCCCAACCACTACGTCAATTTGCTAAATCAAGAATAAGGTTAAAGAGTTTGGACTTTTATTTCAAACTCTTTTTTCATTGACAAGAAGCTATTCAGTTACTATAATAAAAACAGACTATCAGTCTGTTTTTTGGGTTAGGAGTGATTGCAATGAAGCAAAAAGAAAAGTCTTTGCAGACTAAGGAAAAAATTATTGCTGCTGCGATGAATTTGTTTATTGAAAAAGGCTATCAGGCGGCGACTATGTCTGATATTGTTAAAAGAAGTGGCTTATCAAAAGGTGGAGTATATCATCAATTTGCTAGTAAAGAAGCCATTTTGGAGCAAGCTATGTCAGAAGAAGTTGCTAAAGTCACTCAATTTTTTGAAGAACTGAGTGCTGACCAAGAACGATCTGCTCAGCAGCGTTTGAGAGATTTGTTAGAGTTTTTTAGTCGGAAGCAGTCTCTTCAAGATTTATCTCATATTGATTGGGCAGAGAAAATACCTTTTGGTCTGCTCTTTACTCTTAGAAATACTCTACAAAATCTATCGACTTATGTTGGGACTATTATCGAACAGGGAAACCGACAGGGAGAATTTGCTTGTCCTTATCCTTTAGAGACAGCTAGTGTTTTTTTACTTTTAATTGATGTTTGGTTGGATCCTCTTATTGTGGGTAGGGATTTTTCAGTGGTTTGTAAAAAAATTGATTACATTGCTTATTTTTTAAAGATCAGTCAATTACCACTATTGTCTGAGGAGGATTGTGATTGTCTTAAAGAAACGGTACGTCCTTACTATATTGGAGGCAGTTAGATGAATAAATTTTTAAAAGTTACCTTTATCGTTGTTATTATAGCTATGGTCTCTGCTAGCTTGTTGCAATTATTTTTTCCAGAGTTTATGGGGAGACAGTCGGCTTATGGTATTTCTCATGGTTGGCAACGTGAGATAGCTTTTTGGGATTTGGCAGTTGTTATGATATTATTGGCTGTTCTCATTAAGTATGATGAATTTTATTTGAAGGCTATTTTATTAGCTTTAATTGTCGGAGGACTGGGGATTGGTAGTAATCATTTGTTGAGCTTTATTGCAGTTCCCTCTCGCTACATTAACTTGATAGGTGCTGTGGAAAACTATCTGTTAGTTTTAGCTTGGATGGTTGGCTGGAAATTAGAAAATAAAAAGAAGGGATCTGGTTTTGCCAAAGAGGGTGAGTAGCCTTTTCAGACTGACCGTTAATTGAAAAAATTCTTTATGACTAGGATATAGGAGAATTCATTATGAAGCATTTTGATCGTTTATCAAATATTAAGTTTCTAATGGTAGTGTTTTGGATTTTAATTTTATTAATTATTATAGGAATATCATTTACAAAATTTTCGTTCCTTCAGTCTCCTAATAAGATGATAAAGACTGAAAAATCAAATGATCAAAAATTTTTGGAAGAGCACGAGGATGATATTAAAAAACAAATTCTTGATCTCTTAGATCCGAGCCATCAGCATTTAACCTCTATTACTTTGGAAAATTCAACTGCAGAAGGTTATTACGATAATGGAGGGGACGTCGGTGGTAATTATCATATAAAATTTAAGGCTTATGCTAATCAGAAAAAATCCTATACCATTGATAGCGAGATTAATTTCCCAGATGCATCAATTCCTCCTTTTACTTTCAAATGGCCTAATCCCTATAAGGATAAGGGACAAGATATGACTAAGTGGGTGGTGACAGCTGAGCGTACTGATAGTAAAGATTGGCAGTGGAAAATAGATGAGGAAGAGAAGCAAGCAAAAGAAGAAGAGGCAAAGGAAGAAGCTGATCGGAAGGCAAGGCAGGCAGAACTTGATTAGAAAAAACCACTAGTTGAGCAGTGGTTGCAAATCCATGAAGCTAGCTTAAAAGCAAATCTGATGGCAGAAATTAATAAAGCGAATGGTAAAGCTGCAGATGAACTTGGTGAAATCTCGCGAATTAGTTTGTCGGAACTTGGTTATATAGATGACAGTACTGGTAATGGTGGGCTTTATCTTCAAATGTTTTTTAGTAAGATACCAAACGAAATGACTTATCCATTTTATGTGAATATTCATTTTAACAGTATTGGTCTGCAAGATTTATCAAAAGGTGGTTATATTTTCTCAACAGGAGCAGATCTAGGGCGTTATGATATTAGTGCTGACAAAACGAAAGCACCCCAGTTATATAAAAAACTTGATAAAATAGCTGATGGGGAAATAACTATAGATCTTAAGGAACCCAGTGAGCACAGCATTGAAATTGCTGATTTATCTTAAAAGTGAGTGCTTTCCTGTTCACTTATTATGGGCGCTGATGCTTAAATTTGTAGGAATAAAAAAAATAAGTATAAGGGTAGAGTTGAGTAGGGCTGTTCCATTCATAGGAATGGCTTTTTTTGCTATAATAAATAACATCTATTTATGATACTTTTAAGGAGATTGCTATTATGAAGTTATGGAAAAAATTGATTGACGATAAGTCCTTATTGACTTTGCTATTTATGATGTCATATTTTATCTGTTTTATAGCTTTATATTCTTGGAATGGTTCAATGATTATATTTATTAGCCTTTTCACTTTTGGGCTTCCTTTATTATTCTATGGATTTCCTTTTCTTAGTATTATCATGGCAGCAGGAGATAAAAAACGTACGATTATTATTGGTTATTTATCTAGTCTGACATCAGTTTTTTATTTAATTTTTGCCATTTCAGAGTACCCATTGAAGACGATAACTGATGAGGCTGGTCACGAAATGAGGCTAAGTGATTGGCATTATTTTACAATTATTACATCTATCATAATCTTTTTGCTAATGGCGACTTTGTTGTTTTACGTTAAAATGACTCATAGGAAAAATCATCAAAATGAGAAATAGCATGAGTACTGTCGATATTAAACGAGTCATTATTATTTAGGATAAAGTAATTTGTCCTATATCCTAAGCTAGTTAGGATTAGCTAGCTTAACTATAAGATAAATGGAGGTTTTCATGAAAACATGGAAAAAGTTGTTAGCGCTAAGCGCTGTTGGAATGGTATTAATTTTAGGAGGGTGTAGTATGTTTGGAAGTAAAGAGGAAGAAGTGACACATAAAAAAGAGCAGGATAGAGTAGCTAACTATCTGCTTGATCATTATGAGTTAACAAATGGTGAAACTATCAAGGAGATAGAGGTAACGGAGTTTCAGAAAATTGAAATGGCAGGCTTTTGGAGAATTACTACAAAGGTAAATGATAAATATAAAATTTCATTTTCAGAAGATAGATTGGGGGAGGAAATTACAACTTCTAATTACTCTTCTAACGAATTTAAAACACGAGAGAGTAAGGAAAATAAGCAGAGCTTATCTGACGTTGAGCTAATTTATCATGATTAAGGAGGAATTATGGCAACCGATAAAGAATATAATAAGATTGCTGAAGAAGTTTATAATGTTGATTCTGGAAAAGTGGATAACCCTGTCAAACAGGGTGACACTGTAGCAGAAGGTAAATACAAAGTCCTAGCAACCGAAGACAATTTATCTAACGGCATGCAGGCTATGGCAGTGGCGCCTGTAGATGAAAATGGGAACTTGGATCCTAGTGAAATCGTGATTGCCTAGTAGAAAATTGGCTTACCTTATGCCTTAAGCTAGTTAGAATTAGCTAGTTTAATTATAAGATAAACGGAGGTGTTCATGAAAACATGGAAAAAATTGTTAGCGCTGAGCGCTGTCGGAATAATATTAGTTTTAGGAGGGTGTAGTATGTTTGGAAGTAAAGAGGAAGAAATAACTAAAGAAGAACAAGATAGAATTGTTCAATATGTTGATGAACATATTGAATTAGTTGATGGAAAACCTATTAAAGATATTGAATTTATAGAGTTTAAATACGAAAAGCTCCCAGGAAGCTGGTGGATAACTGCAAAAATTAATAAAAAATATAAACTCTCACTGTCTGAAGGTGAAATTGGAGGACAAATAAGGACATCTCATTTTTCTCCTAAAGAACTTAAACAAAATAAAAATAAGAAGACAAAAACAGGAATTAACCAAATTAATATCATCTACTATGAGGAGAGATAAATTATGATTACTGATCAAGATTATAATGTTTTATCTGATGATGTTTATCGAGTAGACTCTGGAAAAACATCAGATACTATCAAAACTGGAGATATTGTTGGAGACGGTAACTACAAAGTCCTAGCAACCGAAGACAATTTATCTAACGGCATGCAGGCTATGGCAGTAGCTCCTATAGACGAAAACGGTAATCCTGATACCAGTCAAGTGGTGATTGCTTATGCAGGAACCAATGCTGGTGATGGTTTTAATAGAGATATCATAACGGATATTGAGTCAATCGGTCTGGGTAGCGATGGCTACTATGATCCGGGAGTTCGATCAGCTTCCCAATTTGAGACAGCTCAAGACTTTGCCAAGGATGTTGAAAAAAATTATCCTCATGCAGAGATTACGACGACCGGACACTCCTTGGGAGAATCGGTAGCCATGTATGTCGCCCTGGAACAAGATTATAACAATGTCGGTTTCAACGGTCCTGATATTCACAATCTGATCAGTGAGAAGCAAGTAGCTTATATGCAAAAACACCCTGAGCAATTTCGCAACTACCGCAATCCCAATGATGCTATCGGCAATATCACGGGTAACGAGACGGATACCGCCATCTATGTGGCTCGACAAGATAGTGGGATGATGGATGACCATGCTGTCACTCAGTGGCAATTTGATAAAGATGGAAATCTGGTTGATAAAAATGGCAATCAGGTCAGCGTGGGTGTCTTGGCAGAAGCTGGTATGAAGGAGTTTATGAAGACGACCTTTACAGCACAAAAGACTGCCCTATCTAAAGGCGGTCTGACAGGTCATGAAACTATTTTTCTGGACTATCTGGAAGCTAGCGCTGCGGCAGCCAGTCTAGCCATGGTGGCTCAAAATGGTGAGACTGTACTGGAGGGGGTTAAAGATACTGCTGTTAAAGAATTTGAAGACCTTTATAATACGACTAAGAAGCGTCCTGCCTCAGTCAATAAGCTGAGTATGGACGAGATCAAGGCAATCTATGAAGAAGAAGGCGTGACCTACCAGTCTATGGTGACTAAGCCCAAGGAGCATTTTGAGGGACGTCAGAAGTCTGTTGGTAAAATCCTGACCAAACTGTCAGATCTGAGCGGAAATATCGAGACGGGCTTGCAAGCCTTGGTGGCTGAGGATACTGGCTTAGGAGAGGAGATTAGTGCATGGACCGCTGGGATGTAGCACAGGCAAAGGTGCGCAAATATGAACTGCAGATCGAAGAGCTAGAAGATGATTACCGTGATCTTAAAAAAGAGATCGAGGAAGAAGAGAATGTCTATTATGAAAGGTTAAGCCAATTCCGTCATTTCACAGATATTAAGGTACAAGAGGCGATGGCTGATTTTCGACTAATGGAAATTGACGATTACTCCCCTTTTATGGATACGGTTGAAAGGATCACATTGGAGGTTGAAAATAGCTTTTCACAGATCTTTTATGATCTAGCGGATAAGAGAGACCAGCTTGATAAGGTTTATCGAAAAGCCTATCGCGAGGCAGATGAGAAGCTCAATCAGGCTTATGCCGAGAGGAGACAGGCGGATTATGAATCACGAGAGAAAGGAAAGAAACTGTAATGGGATGGTTAAAAGATACTTGGAACGCTGGAATAGATATGGCAGGAGATGCTTGGAATGCTGGAGTAGATATGGCAGGAGATGCTTGGAATGCTGGGACAGAAATGGTTACCGGTGTCGGGCGGACTAATATGGGTAATGTTGGGCTCGGTATAGGGCTTGGTGTTGCTACAGGAGACTATGAGTATGCTGAGAGGGAATATGAAAAGGGCATTGTCCGAGCTGCTGCTTCAAGAAAAAAGAAGAAATTAAAGGAGTTAAAGAGTGACAATGATGAGCGCTTTGATAGCGCTATTGAAGACATTTCATCTAGCTCATCGACGATTGGTGACCAGCTAGATGAGGATATTAAGGGGCAATTCTCAAAACAAATTAAAACAACCATTACGACAGAGACGACCAACTTAGGGAAGTTGGTCACAGGAGGAGATTAAGTCGTTCACAGTTATATATCTACTCCTGGCTATGATGGTGGCGGTACCTTATAATAGTAGTGTTAAAAACTGCTTGAATATGGCTGATATGACAGGACTGATCACGTCATAATTTGCGTAAACAGGGTCTTTGCGTCTCGATCATTTTCTCGTTATAATAAGAAAAAACTCAAGGGAGAGAGTATGTGTACCATAGGATCAACAGCCCATCGGCTACAATGGAAAACAGCTATTCAAACAAAGGCGCCAGAAGAGGTTTTATCAGCCCTGCTCGAACATATCGGCATGCCAGATGATCTTTCGGGTGAACTGGCAGAAAATCAGCGTCTAGTAGCTCAGTTTGATGGGGACTTAGCACCCCACGATCCCTTTTGGAAGGATCTGGCTAGATTGGTACGTCGGGTGATGAAGACAGCTGATTTTAGGGGAAAAACGGTCTTTAACCGTCGTCTCCATCAGCTGCGCTATGTCATCTCCTCCCAGCAAGCTCAGTATGTGCGCCGGCATTATAGGCTAGATTGCATGAGTGATCAGGAGGCTTTGATTGCTTATCTGAGTGCCAATCATCTAGCTCCCCGAATCTATGATAATGCTCGTCTCCATAATAAAAGGAGAGTTGAGGCTGGTTTGTTTCATTTTCCAGATCAGGAAGAGTCCTTTAACTTTAAGGTGCTGCTTGGGACAAGGACAGAGTTTATCCTGGACAGTAAGGGACGTTTTTTAAATGAGGTGGATGCTGAGGAAGTCAGGGATAATGGTATTATCAATGGAGCTAGTTTTAACTATGGCAATACGCCCTGGAGTCATGTTCGCTTGGACGTTTTGCCGATAGGGGTGCATGATCCAACCTTTCGAAAGAAAATAGCTAAGCCCTATAAAAATCCCAATCAGTTGGGGAAGATTCGCCTGGCACGCTTTTGGAAGGAGCGAAAAAATCCTGACTTTGAGCGCAGTTTTTACAATAAAACAGGGGGATACGCTAGGAGTGGAGATTCTTTAGCCAAACTTGTTAAAGGGGTTAAAAAAGATTTTAAACGTACCTATCGTCAGTCTAAAAATAAGAAGAGCCAGAAGTAGATTCTGGCTTTTTGAGTATCCTTAAACCTTAATGAAACATAGTTGTTACACTATTGATAAATTAAATGTGTTTTTATATAATTATTTTGTAAAATTAGATTAGAGATTGGTTTGTTTTATGAAAAAAATTATTTTACCTATTTTACTGATCCTTATTGGTATAGGTTTATCTTTTTTAAATCCTTGGATTGGTATGGCTATTGTTTTTATTGGTATTTTTTTAGCCGCTGTGATTGTTAAAGGAGGGAGAAATGGTGAAAATTAGACGTTCGTCACCTTCGAGGAAGGTGAAACGATTTTTTAAACTAAATTGGAAATACTTTTCAACTTTAGCTATTTTTATAGTTGTCAGCCTTTGTCTTGTCTATTATATTGGACGTAAAAGTGCCACACAGTCAACTAAATCTACTCAAAGCTATTCTTCTGTTACCTCCATTGAAAAGGTTCAGCAAACCGTCTTTTTAGATGTTGGTATTCAAAAAATAGTCACATCGAAGGAAACGACTAAGGTCCTTTTTACAGATTGGGATATTCCATTTTCTGAGAAGGAAGCTATTATTATTCTCAACTATAAGGCTAAATTTGGTATCAAGCAGCCGGTTCAGATAGATGAAAAGAAGGGACATCTCTATGAGGTTACCCTCCCTAAATTTGATGTTATTGGGTTTGAACTTGATAAGAATCACCCGTATCAATTATATGATAAGTCTGGCGGTTTACTGAGTTATTCAACCGAGGATGTTGATACTGGAAAAATTGTAGCAGATAGCCTTTCTAATAAGGAGCAGAAGGAATACTTGAAGAACTATCAGAATCTCGTTAAGGATTCTGCCAAAGCTTATTACAAGCAACTAATGACATCGATTGACGAGAAGGCAAAGGTTAGTGTCAAGTTTCAAGAGTAACCGTCACCTATTTTCCATTATTATAAGTAAGAATTTAATCCTTTTGAGTATGATGTCTGCTGACTCGTCTCAAAGGGATTTTTTGCTGTGGTTGGCTTCTTTTTGTCCCTCTATCTTGGTTGAAAATATGCTATAATGAGGAGAACTATCATATTTTGGAGAAAGTTGTGAGTATTGAAGATTATCTACCCACCTTTGCGGTGGAAGCTGTTTATGATTTGAAGCCTGAGAGTTTGCGCAAGCATGGGATTGGGGCTGTTTTGGTGGATTTGGATAATACCCTGATTGCTTGGAACAACCCCGATGGCACCCCTGAGCTTAGGGAATGGTTAGATGCGATGACAGAAGCTGATATTCCTGTGGTAGTGGTATCTAATAATAAGGCTGAACGTGTTCAAAGGGCTGTTGAGCCCTTCCATGTTGATTTTGTCAGCCGTGCGATGAAACCTTTTACGCGTGGGATTAATATGGCTATTAAACGCTATGGTTTTGATCGCAGTGAGGTTGTCTTGGTTGGTGATCAGCTCATGACCGATATTAGGGCCAGTCATCGTGCGGGTATCCGCTCTATCTTGGTTAAGCCTTTGGTCGAGTCGGATGCATGGAATACAAAGTTCAACCGGGCAAGAGAGCGTCGTGTGATGCGCAAGATCGCTGCTAAATACGGTGAGATTACTTACAAAAAGGAAATTTAATGGAAGAGTTATTTTGTATCGGCTGCGGTGCTAAAATTCAGACTGAGGATAAGGAAGCCGTAGGCTACACCCCCCAATCCAGTATTGCTAAGGCTGAAGAGAGCGGTGAGCTCTATTGTCAGCGCTGTTTTCGGCTGCGTCACTACAATGACATCGTTGATGTCAACATCACGGATGATGAGTTTCTCCAGCTTCTTCATGAAGTGGGAGACAGTCAGGCACTAGTGGTCAATGTGGTTGACATCTTTGATTTTAATGGCTCTGTTATTCCAGGTCTTAGTCGTTTCGTCTCTGGCAATGATGTGCTTTTGGTCGGTAACAAAAAGGATGTCTTGCCTAAATCTGTGAAGGATGGCAAGGTTACCCAGTGGCTGCGTGAGCGTGCTCATGAGGAGGGCTTGCGTCCAGTAGATGTCTTACTGACCAGTGCTCAAAATCATCAGGCTATCAAGGAATTGATCGAACGCATTGAAGATCTTCGTGCTGGTCGAGATGTTTACGTGGTGGGTGTGACCAATGTTGGTAAGTCAACCCTGATCAATGCGATCATCAGAGAGATCACTGGGGATAAGGATGTGATTACGACCTCACGCTTTCCTGGAACGACCCTTGATAAAATCGAGATCCCGCTGGATGACGGCAGCTATATCTTTGATACACCGGGGATTATCCATCGTCACCAGATGGCGCACTATTTGAGTGCCAAGGATCTCAAGTATGTCAGTCCCAAAAAGGAAATCAAGCCTAAAACCTATCAGCTCAATGCTGGGCAGACGCTTTTTTTGGGAGGTCTAGCTCGCTTTGATTTTGCCCGAGGAGATAGACAAGGCATTACGGCATACTTTGATAATAATCTAAAGATTCATCGTACCAAACTCGATGGGGCAACAGCCTTTTATGACAAGCATAAGGGTGGCTTGTTGACACCGCCGCAGGCCAAGGATGTGACAGATTTTCCAAGGCTAGTCGCTCATGAGTTTACCATCAAGGATAAGATGGATATCGTCTATTCGGGTCTGGGTTGGATCCGGATTAAGGCGACAGCTGAAAATCCGGTGTCAGCTGTGGGTTGGGCACCCGAAGGGGTTGGGGTTGTTGTCCGCAAGGCGCTAATTTAAAAAAGAAAAGATGAGGAATCTAACATGTTGACATCCAAACAAAGGGCTTATCTCAATAGTCAAGCGCATGCCATGAAACCGATCGTACAAATCGGTAAGAACGGGCTCAATGATCAGATTAAAACTAGCGTCCGCAATGCTTTAGATGCGCGTGAATTGATCAAGGTTAAGCTGCTTCAAAATACTGATGAGAATATTCATGAAGTGGCAGAAATCTTGGAAGTAGAAATTGGTGCGGATTCTGTAGCTAAGACTGGTCGTATCTTGACCCTGTATAAAAAATCAGCTAAAAAAGAGAATCGCAAAATTTCGCAAAAACTCTTAGAACTCTAATAGATCAAAACCGCCTGCTTTAGATAAAGCAGGCGGTTTTAGTTATGTGTTTTTAAAATCATAGGAAAAAGGTGTAGATGAGGCTAGCTAGAGTGAAGCTAGTCAGTGCATAGATAAAACCAATGCGAATGGCTTGGATAGGTTTGTGCAGGCGGATGAGAATTAAGAGGCACCAGACTAAAAGAACGAGAATGAACCATCCAGATAGCAAGCGCAGCTCTGTCAAACCATAACTGGCAATGTAGATTCCAAAGAGTTTCCAAGCAGCTAGTAGGGCGAAGAGGCTTGAAAAGATAAAGAGAAGGCTGAGAAGTATCCGATCCGTAGATCTGTTTTGCAGGGGATTTTTTGTCAGGAAGTAAAAGGCAACAAGGACTGCAAAATTGACCAGGGCTACACGAACGAGCTGCCAAAATCCTGAAACTGCAGTTGTTGATACTTGATAGGGTGCTATATTTTGATCGGAGAGGAGGCTCCCTAGCTCACTGAGAGCCACACTAAAGAAAAGCGTGTATATCAGGCAAAGACTTACGATAATAATATAGGCTGTGTAGTTGGGGAAAATGCGGTAGGCTTTAACTTCCTTTTCAAAATCTTGGTAACTGATTTTTTGAGAGGAATCACTGAGGAAGCTGCCTGCTATTTGACCAAATAACCACAGACTGGTTGGTATAGTGAGTATGACATAGATCCAAGCTTGTTCGGACATAGGAATATGCTGGATCATATTTGCCAGAGAGATTCGAATGGCGTAGGTTGTTTGGGCAAAGCGAGTGGATACGGTATTGAGTTGGCTCCATACAAATCCTACCAGTAGGCAGGCAACCAGCAGACTTCCTAAAACTAAGAGCCAATTCTTAGGCTCTGTTTCAGAGTCAGCGTGTTCGAGGTCTTCATCTTTTTTTGACTGGAAGGCCAGTGTCTGTAGCTGCAAGCTGATATTTTTCAAGGGGAAGATGAAACTGGACTGGCGCCAGACATGTCCTATCAGGATACCAATACGTCCTTGGAAAAGCCAGCCAGTGCGTGCACTGATGTAGAGAGCCATACTGACTTGCAGTGCTACAAGTTGGAAGAAGCCAAATTCATTTGGTAAAGCAGAATGGGAGAAGCCAGCTAATCGGCTTAGGGATAGTGCTTGTAAGATGATCAAGATTATTAGGATGAGGGAATCAATCCGAGTGCCTTTTTCCTTTAAACTAGCGTAGGTCTTTCCCATGATATGGCAGAGGTATTCAAAGAGAACCAGTATCCCTAGAGTGCTATAGAGGAAGTAGGGAGACTGGAAGTGACCAATGTGGTCTAAAAAACCTAAGACTAAAAGATAGGCTAAAGGAAGGCTGACCATGGCAGCTAATTTAAAGCCTTGGATCTGCACTGGTGTTAAGGTGATGAGCTTTTCCTTGGCTGTGAGAGGTGGCAGCTGTTCATCAGCTATTATCTCTTCTGTTTCTTGCTGAGATGTTTGCAAGGTTGTTAGGGTTTCTTTTTCTTTCATATGTGATCTCCTTTACTTATAAAAATTATCAAAAAAATTAATAATGGGCAATTAAAAAAGTCGGTTGGTGTGATAGAAAGGAGATGATATTAAAGAAAAATTTTTTGCTGTTTTTGAATTTTTGGGGAGGATAAAATCAGTGGAGGAGGTCTCCGTATAGACCTTGGTTCCAACTTTTTCTTTACCCTTATTTGTGCTATAATGAAGGTCATTAAAGCTAGGAGGAGGATGCTATGGCTCTGGATTTAGTCACTCCCTTTACCAAGGTAGAGCTGGAGGAAAAGGTCGAAGAAACTGGTCGCAAACAGGTTGGTATTCTAGGTGGTAATTTTAACCCTGTCCACAATGCTCATCTGTTGGTCGCTGACCAGGTCCGTCAGCAGCTATGTTTGGACGAGGTTCTTCTCATGCCGGAATTCACCCCTCCTCATGTTGATAAGAAAGAGACGATTGATGAAAAACACCGTCTCAATATGCTCATGTTGGCTATCAATGGTATCGAAGGTTTGGATATCGAGACGATTGAGCTGGAACGCCAAGGCATTAGCTACACCTATGATACGATGAAGTATCTGACGGAGAAGAATCCCGATACGGATTATTACTTTATCATCGGGGCGGATATGGTGGAATATCTTCCTAAGTGGCACCGCATTGACGAGTTGGTTGAGCTGGTGCAGTTTGTTGGGGTGCAGCGTCCTAAGTATAGGGTTGGAACGTCTTATCCGGTTATCTGGGTTGATGTGCCTCTAATGGATATTTCCTCAACGAGTGTGCGTGACTTGATTAAGGCTGGCCATACCCCCAACTTTATGGTGCCTCAGTCAGTCTTAGCCTATATCAAGAAAGCGGGGCTCTATCGCTGATGTATCAAGATTATATTGGTTTTGGCTATGATCGAGACGGACTTCTGTCTCTTATGGCATCAAGACTCAGTCAGAAGCGTTTTCAACATTGTCTAGGTGTGGAAAACTCAGCTATGACATTAGCTAGGCAAAATGGTTATGATCCTGAAAAAGCAGGTTTAGCAGGCCTCCTCCATGACTATGCCAAGGAACTCTCTGATGAGGAGTTTCTGGCTCTGATTGACAAGTATAGTTTGGATCCAGACTTGAAAAACTGGGGCAATAATATTTGGCATGGCAAGGTCGGTATTTATAAGATTCAGGAAGATCTAGGGATAACAGATTCTGAAATCCTAGCTGCTATTGAAGATCATACGACAGGAAGCAAGGATATGAGTGTCTTAGCTAAGATTGTCTATGTAGCTGACTATATCGAAGACAATCGTCATTTCCCAGGCGTTGAAGAAGCGCGTCAACTGGCCGAAGTATCTTTGGATAAGGCTGTTGCCTATGAAACAGCCCATACCATTGAGCATTTGGCTCATCAAGCTGTCCCCATCTATCCACAGACCATTGAGACCTACAATGCTTATGTCAATTATTTGAAGGAGACCTAGATGGTGGAGACCAGGAGCTGTTTTAAGTTTTGGTTCTAGGGAATTATTTGATTAAAGGAAATAAAAATTAATGACTAAAGATGAATTATTGAAAATTGTTGTAGAGGCCGCAGATGAAAAGCGGGCTGAGGATATTGTGGCTTTGGACTTGGCGGGTTTGACCAGCTTGACCGATTATTTTGTGATTATGAGTGCTATGAATAGCCGTCAGCTGGAGGCTATTTCGGATAATATCCGTGAAAAGGTCAAAGAAGCTGGTGGTGATGCTAGCCATATTGAGGGAGATAATAAAACAGGGTGGCTGCTTCTTGATCTCAATGATGTGGTTGTTCATATCTTTACTGGAGAGGCACGTGAGCACTACAATCTGGAAAAACTCTGGCACGAAGCACCAATGGTGGATGTATCAGAATACTTAGCGTAAACGAGAACCTTGCCGCCGGGCAAGGTTTTTGAACAACTGAATGGAAAGTATTAGCGACCGTAGGTCGCCTGTTAAGATATTGTCCTCCGCAGTAAGAGTCCTATAACCGTTCATGGTTATAGGACGGCGGAAACTTCAAGACTTTGACTTGAAGTTTAGTAATGGAACCAAAGGTTCGCTTACGTCCGTACTGCTTAAGGACAATATCAAAAAAAGAAAAAGACTATGGAAAAAAATTACGAAAAATTTGCTTCCGTCTATGACAGTATCATGGATGATTCACTTTATGATCAATGGACGGACTTTTCGCTGCGCCATTTTCCAAAGGGCAGGAAAAAGCTGCTAGAGTTGGCTTGTGGGACAGGGATTCAGTCGGTTCATTTTGCGCAGGCTGGCTTTGAAGTGACAGGCTTTGACCTCAGTCAGGAGATGCTGGATCTTGCTAAAAAGCGGGCGACATCTGCTAAGCAAAGGATCAATTTCCAGCAGGGGAACATGCTGGATCTCTCTGGTCTTGGGACATTCGATTTTGTGACCTGTTATTCGGACTCGCTCTGCTATTTACAAGATGAAGTGGAGGTAGGGGACACTTTTCAGGAGGTTTATAATCACCTCAATGACGGTGGGATCTTTATCTTTGATGTTCACTCAACTTACCAGATTGATGAGGCCTTTCCGGGCTATTCCTATCATGAAAATGCGGAAGAGTTTGCTATGGTTTGGGATAGTTATGAGGACGAGGCGCCTCACTCCATCGTACATGAGTTAACCTTTTTTATTCAGGATGAGGATGGTCGATTTACCCGCTTTGACGAAGTTCACGAAGAGCGCACCTACGAGCTTCTCACCTACGATGTCTTATTGGAACAAGCTGGTTTTAAAGAGGTCAAGGTCTATGCGGACTTTGAAGACAAAGAGCCGACAGCAACCAGCAAAAGATGGTTCTTTTTGTGTGAGAAGTAGGGAGGAACAGTTATGAAGGATTTGGCTTTTGTCATAGGCTTGGCGTTAGCGGGCATTGATCCTGTTGGCATGATATTGCTGGTGACCATGCAGGCAGTAGGTTTACCTCTTAAAAAAGTCTATCTTTTTGGTGGCTTAATCCTGTTTGGAACAGCTTTGCTAGGTTTCAGTTTATCACTCATATTGGGTAATGGGATATCTAATCTAGCACAAGCCCTTGGTCAACTTCCTGATAGAGTATGGGTTTGGATTTATTTGGTGCTTATTGCTGTTTTAATAGCTTGGGGTATCAAACGTCTGCTGGCAATAGAAGATCTGGGCAATCAAAATAGTCAAAAGAATAGCAAGGGAATCTACGCAGCAGCTCTCTTCGTGATTTCCACAGCCATTATGGATCCAACTTTTTTAGCCGTGCTAGCCTTGTCCGGTCAAGTTAATAATACTCTCTTATCGCTGCTCTACAATCTTCTCTGGGTACTCATCAGCCAAAGTCCGTTATTCTTGCTGATTTTAGCTGTTATGTGCAACAAACATCATGTCTTTATTGGTAAATTTAATGCTTTCTATAAAAGATATCGGCAACCTATCAGATGTGGTATAACAGGAATGATTTTTTTATCAGCTATTATCTTGATAACTGATTTATCATCTTATTGTTTTTTAGATAGCTGGCTTTTAGGCTAAAATGGAGGAAACCTCATGACCGCAACAGGCATTATCGCTGAATTCAATCCCTTTCACAATGGGCACAAGTATCTGTTGGATCAGGCAGAAGGTGTCAAGATCATTGCTATGTCTGGTAATTTTGTCCAGCGGGGTGAGCCTGCCCTTATTGATAAGTGGACAAGGGCGCAGATGGCTTTAGAAAGCGGTGCTGACTTAGTGATTGAGCTGCCGTTTTTGGTGTCGGTTCAGTCAGCTGATTATTTTGCTCGGGGGGCTGTGGATATATTGGCACGATTGGGCATTGATCAGTTGGTCTTTGGAACTGAGGAAGCTCTGGATTATCAAGCTATTTCAGATATTTATGCAGCTAAGGGGGCTGAGATGGAGACCTTTCTTTCCCAGTTACCTGACAGTCTGTCTTATCCCCAGAAGACCCAGAACATGTGGGAAAAGTTTGCGGGTGTAGATTTTTCTGGAAATACTCCTAATCATATTCTGGGTCTAGCTTATGCCAAGGCTTGCGCAGCCTACGGTATCAAACTAGCGCCTATTTCGCGCATTGGAGCAGGCTATCATTCCGAAAGCAAGCGAGAGCAAATTGCCTCAGCCACTGCTATTCGTAAACATTTGAATGATCGAGAATTTTTAGGGAAAACCATGCCTGATCCTCAGCTCTTAGAGCAGACAACGAAGGTCAACTGGGCGAATTATTTTCCTCTACTCAAGTATCAAATTATGACAAATCTTGATCTGACCGCTATTTTTCAGGTCAATGAGGAGCTGGCTAGCCGAATCAAAGAGGCTATTAAGACGGCGGTTAACTTTGATGATTTGGTGGATAGGGTGGTGACCAAACGCTACACTAAGGCGCGGGTGCGACGTATTCTTACCTATATTTTGGTCAATGCTAAAGAAACAGCCTTACCAGAAGAGATCCATGTCTTGGGCTTCACACAGAAAGGTCAGCAACATCTCAAGTCCGTGAAAAAATCTGTGGAAATGACCGCTCGTATCGGTGCCAAACCGTGGGACGCCATGACCCAGCAAGCCGACAGAGTCTATCAACTAGGCGGCTCAGATATTCAGGAACAAAACTGGGGGCGGGTGCCGATTATTATAAAAAAAATTGGTTTGTATAGTAAGTAAATTAATTAATTATGCTATAGTGATATAAAATTGATAGTGGTGATGAAATCATGAAAGAAGATTTAAATAGTCTAATATTTATCAAAGGTAAAGATAAAACTTCTCAGGTTTTGGATTATAAGTTTGAAAGTGATGGAAGAATTTTAGTAACTCATACTAATGGAGAGTCCTATTCATACAATAGTCAAAATATTGAGATTTATAGATATTACGGTGAGTTAAGTACGGACAACTTAAGATATGCTAGAAGAGGGTATAATTTTTATAATAATGTATCTGTTGTAAAGCGATATATATGTGGTAATAAAGCTAAAATTCTTTTTACATTTACTAATTCTAATAAAAAAGCCATAGTAGATGAAGCAGATTTACAAGTTGAAGAGTCTTTTTTTAAGAATGAAGAAGCAGGTAAAGTATTTAATTATTTAAAAGAGTTGTCTAAGTTGAGTGAAATAAAGAATGATGAAACAAGTCTTTTAGAAAACTATTATAAAAAGATTAACTTTTTGTCAAAAGATACAGTTCTTTCCAATTTTTTAAATCCTAAGTTAGAGCATCAGTGTAGAAATGTAGAAAATTTAATTTTCCCATTTGGTTGTAATAGAAGTCAGCGTGAAGCAACTAAAAATGCGATGGAGAATCAAATTAGTATTATTCAAGGGCCACCTGGAACAGGAAAAACACAGACTATCT
Organism: Streptococcus sp. ALY_211; assembly: GCF_058314555.1. Classification (NCBI taxonomy): domain Bacteria; kingdom Bacillati; phylum Bacillota; class Bacilli; order Lactobacillales; family Streptococcaceae; genus Streptococcus; species Streptococcus sp. ALY_211. Next base: position 194,107 of record NZ_JBZFUN010000004.1, read on the forward strand.
TAAATATACTTTCCAATATTATTCTCCAAGAAAAAACTGCCCTTGTTGTTTCAAACAATAATTCAGCTATTGAAAATATTCGAGAAAAGCTTGAGGAATCAGATTATAGATTAGATTTTTTATCAGCTTTTTTAGGGAAAGCAGAAAATAAGAGTCGTTTTATGGAGGAACAATTAGAAGTTTATCCAAATTACTTACCAGAAGTAGCAATAGAGGAAAATAGTAAATATAGCGATTTTAATGTGTTAGCAAAACTTTTTGAGAATAGAGAACGAATTGCTGCATTAAAATATGAAATATCTACTATAGAAATTGAGTATGAACATTTCAAAGATTTTTTAAAATTAAATCATTTTTCAGATATTGAACTAGGTAGTATTTCAGCTCAAAAATTTCTTGATTTATTAGCAGATTGTGAGAACCATTATAATTCAGACAAAAAGCTTGGATTATTTTTTAAGATAAAGAGCTATTTTAAATACAAGATTCGAGATTGGTCATTTTACGAGCAAGAGTATTCAGAGCTAACGGCAACTGTTCAAAAACATTTTTATGAGCAAAAAATTAAAGAGTTAAATAGTGAATTAAGAATTTTAGAAGACAAATATAATAAGTCTAATGGTGATGAAAGGCTTGAATTATTAATTGGAGAATCAAAATCGGTATTAAAATCTTTCTTATCCAAACAATATAAAGCTGGTGAAGCACGTCAAGTATTTACTCAAAATGAGTTGAAATATTTTAAAGGTTCTAAGCAATTTTTAAAAGATTATCCGATTGTTTTAAGTACAACCTTTTCAGCCAAGTCCAGTTTGAACAAAGATATTATTTATGATTACTTGATTATAGACGAAGCTTCCCAAGTTGATATTGTAACAGGTGCGTTGGCACTTTCTTGTGCAAAAAATGTAGTTGTGGTAGGAGATAGTCAGCAGTTATCAAATATTGTTACGAAGGAAATGAGAGATAAAACCGAGAAGATTAGGAAAGAGTATCGTATTGGACCGACTTATAGTTTTAAAAACAGTTTTCTTGAAACTATGATTTCTCTTTTTCCAGAAGCAAAACAGACATTACTCCAAGAACATTATCGATGTCATCCTAAGATTATTCAATTTTGTAATCAAAAGTTTTATAACGGGGAACTTTTAGCAATGACTGAGGATCATAATGAGACGGATGTTTTAATAGTTCATAAATCAGTTGAGGGAAATCATGCTCGTCAACATACCAATCAGAGAGAATTAGATATTATTAAACAAGAAATTATTGATAAATATCATTTAAACGCCAACAATACAGGGATTATAGCACCTTACAGAAATCAAGTTAATCTTTTAAGACAACAGTTAAATACTTACTCAAGCGATACTGTGCATAAATTTCAAGGACGTGAGGATGATACAATGATTATTACCACAGTTGATAACCAAATTACTCGTTTTACTGATGATCCTCATCTTTTGAATGTTGCTATTTCTCGAGCTAAGAATAAGTTAATTTTAGTTACTTCTGGAAATAAGCAGAAATCTGGGAAAAATATCAGTGATCTGCTTGGTTACATAAAGTATCAAAATTTTGATGTAAAAGACAGTCAAATTTGTTCGATTTTTGATTACCTTTATAAGCAATATGAGGAAAGAAGAAAAGAATATTTAAAGAGCAGAGCAAAAATATCACGATTTGATTCAGAAAATTTAATGTTTGCTTTGTTACAAGATTTATTAATTGATTATCCTACATTAGGTGTATTGTCATATTATCCATTAAATAAATTAGACACATTGTCAAGTCAAGTGCAACAAGTTCGTGGATAGACTAGGATCCCATTGATTAGGCTGTTTGGGCTAGCCCAAACAGAAATTTTGCTGTTTTGTAATGATGAAGTCGTCTAGGTCTCTCG
>NZ_JBZFUN010000005.1:0-149858 GCF_058314555.1 Streptococcus sp. ALY_211
ATAACGCGACTTTTTGGTAGAATAATTAGTGGACATGTTCATCTGCTTTCTATACTGAGTTGGAGGATTCTAGTATATCAGACGAACATGTCTTTTGTGTTGCACTTCATTTTACAACGCGGGATGACACATTCTCTCAAATAAAAATCAATATATGAACACTTTTCTTATCTTACTCCTCCTCCCACTATTCTTTAATTAGTTGTTCTTCAATCATAGGTTCTAGACCATATTCAATTAAAACATCAACTTTACGTTGAGCATCAAAACGTCCGACATCATGGGCAACGTAATGAAGAATTTTAGCTGCCACCTCATTAACTGTGTAGGTGAAATTTTCTTTTAAAATAATATAAGTTAATGTTGCGAAAGGATCAGCATCTTCATATCTCTTTAATTGTTTCTCGAAATTTGAATCAATTAGTTGCATGATATTATTAGCATGTGAGTCATCAATTGACATGAATTGAATTAAGCAATTCAAGAAAACATGTCCTTTCTTAATGCAATTCTTACACAAGTCGTCCCCAGACATTTCATAAATATAGTTCTCAACATCCGAGTCAAAGATTTCTTGTGATATTTTACTCCATATAATATTTTCAAACTCTTTGTCACTTCTCATACTCATCCACTTATTTAATGCATTTAACATTTCTGTAGCATCTTGATATCGGTACTCTGGATTCAAATTAGTAGCTTTTTCGCTAATAGAACGAAAAGAATGTGAATAAGTGTTAGGATCTCCTGTCATAATAAAATTAATAATTCGGCCAAGGGAATAGACATCACTTCTTTTATCAGCATCTTTTAAAAGAGTTAATTGTTCAGGGGCACAATAAAACAGTTGCCCAAAAGACGCAGTATCCATAGTTTGATGAGACGTTAGTACATTTAAGCTTTTCCCTAAACCAAAATCAGCAATCTTGATAATCCCACCGACTGAGAAAATATTTGTCGGACTTAAGTCTCTATGTAAAATCTCTCTTTGATGAACAATAGACATGGTATGTAGTATCTGTCTAATGATATTTATTTTCGAATCTTTAGGCAGATCACTTTCTCCAATAAAGTCAGCTAAGGTAGTGTCAGCCTTTTCCATTGTATATGAACAATTACTATCATCAAAATCATATACTTTTATGATACTCTCAATATCTGAGCAAGATTTTGTTATTTCATATTCACGTTTTAAGCGGCTTCTAAGAGCTTTTCTCTTGATGGCATCATCGCTGAGCTTTTTCATCACTAAACCAGTAGATTTTTGAAGGTAAATAACTGCAAACCCACCTTTACCAATTTCAACTAGATCATCATTGATTTCAAGTAAGAAAAACTTGTTATCCCTTCTAGAAATTATTAAGCCGTAGACAGAACATATTTTATTGACTGCTTCCAATACTTTCTGTTGATGCTCCAATGCATCGACTTCGCTAACTTTTCTTTCAGTCAAAATATAATTTTTACTGAGTATAATATTTAAAAATTCATTTACCCTACCACTGGAAGAAAAATCTAATAATTTTTCGTTAACGTATTTCCATCTAGTATTGAAACCTTGACCATAAATGTCCTTATAATGAAAATGAGTATTAAAAAAAGATACTAGTTGAGGTCCAGATTTATACTCAAAAAAATTCTCCTCATCACCGCAAAATATTTTTGATAATTTTTCATAGAACTCTAAATTTACGGGCATACTTTTCTCCTAAAATACTTGCGAAAATACAGAACAGATCTGCGCTCCTTCAAATTCTAGAAAATATTTTTAAATAAATTGTATTTTTGTCAAACTCTTGGTATAATATAAGTAACTCATCGACCTAGTAGTTGAAGGAGATCGCGGAAACGTCCTTAATCATAAGGGCGTTTTCTGTTTAGTTGTCTTTATATTTATGGTACTCCTTTAATTTCTTCTCAAGAACATTATCATAATCAATATAAAAGGCAGTTACTAATAAATAATAATTTTTTCTTTCTTCTAAAACTATAAAATACCTATCAACAGGGTTAAGCAAACAAATTCTAGTTTTACTTTTATAGGGACGCTCATAAATCAAAAAACAGCTTTGGTTACACAATTGGGTATGTTCCGTTTCTATAGACGGTCTCAACCAACATAGTCTCTCACTTCTTCTCAAATCAGGAAGTCTTTCTTGAGATTTCTTATCAAAATTCTTACAAGTCAGATGGAAATAACTATCTTCTCGATCATTATAAAGAGGAAATGTTTTAAGCGCTACTAGTTTTCCTCTGAAGTGAACTTTATAATCATATAACTCTTTTAAAAATATTTCGTGATATAAATAGTTATCATATTTTTCAAAATCACCATAAAAATCATCTAATGTAATAATAGGCGGAAGAGCTTGGCACTGATTAATATTATTGCTATTCATTACTCAACTCCATTTTAAAAATATTGAATTTATGAGCATTATAGTTTGTGTTAGATATTAGATCATGTGCTGCTCTCTTAGAAACTAGACCACAAAGTTCAGCCCTAGCATGACTAGTTCTAAATCCCCTATTCCTATATGCAACAGCTCCGATTAAGAGATCAGCCAACTGCATTATTGAATTTTCATGTGATCGGATTTGCTGGATATTTTTAATATTTTTTTCCGTTTTATTCCATGAATTAAGAATTTCTTTTAGTTTGTTAACTTTAAAAATACTATTCGTATCTTTTATATCAATGAAAACATTAACATCATCCTCAAAAAGAAATTTTCTTACTAAATAAAAATATTGTTTATAATAGAAATCATCATGAGTCTGATTATATTTTTGATGATTTAATTTGTCTTTATCTATCATCACAACTCTAAAATTAAGATACTCATTGTCAAAAAAGTAATTAACTAATTCTTTATAATATTCCAGCTTTGATTGAGACACCTTCCTCCATTTAATTTCAGTATAAGAAGATATTCCAAATTTCTTCTTGATCTCTTTAATTTCTTTATAAACAACATTTCTTGCATAATCTGGACAAGAAATTCCACCTATAAGCATTACTTTTTCATTATCGTTTTCTAAATGACACGATTCATCACAATATAGATTTAACATGCGCTGTTTTACTCCTAAAAGATGTATTTTTTATTACAATTTTTTATAATTTTTTTAGCAATCCCAAACCAAATATCTAGAATGAAGATCGGTCTTTCCATTGCTTTCTTTTTCTTCAATAAATGAATCTGAAAAGTACTCTTTTAAATCTTCCCAACAGAAGTTTTCTTTAAGACCTCGATTTCCATCTGAAGGAACATTTAGAGAAAAAGTAGCAAATACAGTTTCACAAGTTCTTCTAGGGAATTTTGCTAAGTATGAATCAAAGAATGACTTAGAATATCTATAATGATGTGTATGAATAAAGTCTTTCCATGTATCTAGTACAGATTCCTCATCAGCAATATCTATTACTGACACTTCTTCTAGTTGTCTTTCCTCAACTCTTCCCCAGGCTTTCTTCATTAAATTGACAGCTTCTACATCACTTTTCGGAGCACTATATCCAAAAATAGTTAGCATATATGATTCACTAATAAAGTAATCTAAAGCTTCCCAACACCAATCGATATACTTATCCGAAGAATAATTTTTATTTTTCACTGGATACAATAACTTTGTTGGCTTGAATCTATTAAGACATTTTGGACAGGTATAATCCAGAGTTCCAAATTCAATATGTTCTTCACAAAAACCAACAGCAACATTGCCGTGCAAACAAAGTATATGCGGTAGATTTTCCGTTATTTTAGAACACCTAACATATGCCTGAATAAGTAATGGATCCCAATTAAATGTCGCTATACAGTCCTTATTTGTTAAACTTAGGACCAACATATCATAAATGGTTGGTTCATCAGGTAACTTTAATGAGGCAAAATAACCATAGAGTCGTTTCTCAAGCTCTTTAACTATCTCGGAACAATCTTCTCTTTCATATAATTCTGAATAAATATCTTCCAAATTATCACTAGTAGTTTGCAACTCAATTCCTATCAACAACTCTTCTAGATCAAGCTTCTTTATCAATCCGTTCATTACGGAAGACTCTTTACCATTTTTATCACCATTAGGAATTGTTGCAATTGTAGCTCCAGCTCCAAGAATTACTGTATGTGGCCTCATATTATCTCCTACAGATATTATAATCCCATTATACCACGAAAGAACTTAGTAAAATCACTAACATATAATATTTTCCTACTAAAACTTAATAAAAAATGAACAATTGAATTCATTTTTCAATTTATTATTTTACTGATAGTGTACTTTATATTCCACTAAATAATAAAGTACAAAATAAAATAAAGTACATTTTCAAAATAATGTACTTTATCGTTCTATTTTTATCATATCAATACTTTAACTACTATTACTAGTAAAGTACATAATTTTTTAGTTTTACGTTTTTCGAGTCACAACTAAACCCAGCCACATAAAAGACGTTCAGGCAGCTGGGTTTTATTAAAGGCTGGTCTTATATCCCTAATTTTTTCGCTTCGTGTTCAATATTTAGTAGGAAATCTTCTGTTTCCTCCTTTATGATTTCAGAAATGATCTGGCCGTCTTTCATGAACAGGCAGCGTTTTCCATAGGAGGCTACATGGCTGTCATGGGTGATGAGGATGATGGTCCTTCCTTCTTGATTTAGTTTTTGGAAAATACTCATAACTTCTAGGCTCATTTGGGAATTGAGTGCTCCTGTTGGTTCGTCCGCAAATATGATATCAGGCTGATTAATAAGCGCCCGACAGATACTGGCACGCTGGAGCTGACCGCCCGATACTTGGCGGATATCCATATCTGCCAAATCTGCTATTGCCATCGTTTCGAGTAAGTCATAGGCATGTTGGTAAATCTCTTTTTTGGCTTCTTTTTTTAGCTGGAGAGCTGGCAAAACGATATTGTCAATAAGGGAGAGATTGCTGAGAAATTGATTTTTCTGAAAAACAAACCCCATGTTTTCTAAACGCAATTGACTTAACTGGTTGTCAGATAACTGGCTGAGTGACTGATTATTAAGGGAGACATCTCCGTGCTCGATTCTGTCTAAACCGCTGATTTGGTAAAGAAAGGTCGTTTTTCCGCAGCCTGACGGCCCCATGATGGTCATAAAATCACCTTTATGAACGGTTGCATTGATATCGGTTAAAACTTGGTTCTTTCCGAAAAATTTAGATAAATGCTGAATGCTTAACATGGTATGACCTTTTTCCTTTCTGATGATCGAGTTATTCGTTTCTGTAGGCTAAGAATGACTGCTTTTTAACAGGAATGAGTGCCATATAAGTGAGGATGGCAATAATAAGGAACAAGACGCAAAAATAAACGGCGAGTTCAGTCCAGCTCATGGCGACAAATGATAATTGCTGAATACCAGAATTTAGCAGACCAAACAGACTACTAATAAAGGGTTCTCCTAGATACTGTACCAATAATATTCCGCTGAAAGCACCAAGCAAAGAATTGATGGCCAGCGGATAAAGTTCCTGTAAATAGACAGAACTAAAGGATAATCCCAACATGCGCTTAAATATGAATTCTTTGAGATTGCGATTAACATGTAAACTTAAAAATAAGAAGAGAAGGCTGCCAAAAATCAGCAAACTCACTCCTAAAGTGGTATTTGAAGCCTTTTGCAGCTCTTGAATCATTCCGCCTAGGGTTTGCTGAACAATTCCTTTGGCATCGTTAATGCGGTAGCCTTTCTTACCAAGCTTCGATGTTAATAGTTGCAGTATTTTTTTCTTCTGATGGTGGTTGGTCAGCCGGAGGTAGAAAATGTATTTTTGCGAATGTGCCTGACTGAACTCACTGGGTAATTTCGCTGTTTTTCCACCATTTGTAATATCCTGATAGAGTCCGACGATTTTTGGAGAAATGGATTGCCCATTCACTGTCAGAGTGAGTTTATCTCCTAGACCCTTCCCTAATTCCTCGGCTGCTAAAAGAGACAGAGCAATTTCCTGATTATTTCTAGCTGCATGCCCTTGGGTATAATGCAGTTCTTTTCCTGAATCCTGCCCCATATCTACTGAGAGACTGACTGTATCTCCTTGTGATGAGGCGGCCTGCAGTTGTGTTCTTCTGATTTCAGAGAGAGATACAGATTGGCTCTGTGAAATCTTTTGTAGGGTCTGCCTCGCAGTTTTTGCTCTTGCGTAGACTCCTTCTCCTTCTGTTACTTCCAAAGAAATATCGTATTTGGTGCTTCCCATGTAGGTAATGAATTCTGGCGCATTCATGGTATGAATAAGGCGAGAAGGCAGGAGGATAGTTAGACTTATAAAAAGACAGAGCCAAAACGGAAAAGCATAACCGTTTTTGAGCTTTCTTCTTGTTATTAAGAGGTTGGCAGACAGATGGCGGACAGGAGGAAATTTCCTTTTTTTCCTACGCAAGACAAAGCCATTTCCCTGAACAAGGAGATCCACAACACTTGCTTTTTTAATACGATTCAAAATTATCCAAGAATAGAAAGTGATGATGCAGAAAAGTAAGATTGCAATCACAAAGCCTAACATACCATCGACTAATGAGAGAGCTGTCTGGCCAAAGGTTTCCCTGATTCTTTGCGTCGTTACAGGTAGAAAAACAAGAGCCAGAGAGTAGCCTATTAAACTACCTAAGCCAGCCGTCAAGACTATCTTTTGCAGATAGAGCTGTTTGATAGTCCTGTTGGGCAGACCAATAGCCTTTAACAGTCCGATCTCGCCGCTTTCAGCCTCAATCTCTGCTAGTAAAATAAAGCGAAGGCAAATCAGTGTAATAACAAGCAGCAAACCTCCTGCTAGAAGGTAGATGGCTGCAGTGGCCAAATCTGTTAAAGCACTGAGAAAAAAGAGTATGCGATAAGTCAAGGATGAGCCGTTTTGTGGTAAATTTGCTTTCTTATAGGCCGATTGATAGCTGTCTGCTTGTCCTGTATCGTTAAAGTAAGTTTCGATGATGACTTCTTTTTGAGAAAGATTTTTTGTTAACTCTGCAAAGTCAGCATCGCTCACTAAAAATCGTGTAGAGGAAGCCAAGGTTGAGTTCATCTGGGCATCGTGAGCAACCTCTGTAATGGTAAAGGTTTTGCTAAATGTACCCTCTTGAATACGAAGCCGATCACCAATTTTCATAGAAAATTGATCCCGTAAAATTTTTGGAACGGCTACTTCTCCCGATTTTAACGCTATTTTTTCATGCTGTGCATTTAAGAGCAGATCGTAGGTTTTATTCTGTTTGACAAAGCTAATATCCAGCTGTGAATCCGCTAAGGCATCGCGCTTTTTGCTTTGGTGATAAACGGTCAGCTGCTTTCCTTCGACATTTAATAGTTGCACAGTCTGCCAAGCTTTGACACCTGAGTATGATTGATTAAATTGATCAATCTCTTCTTGGTTTAGCTGACCGCGGTGCATTTGGATGAAATGAGGCGGCTGGGCTACTTGGTACATATCAGAAATGCTGGATACCGTCTGTTTTGTGAGAAAGAAAACACTACAAGCGATAAAGAGAGACAGGCTAGTCAGACCAACTAATAACAGATTTTTGATAGGATGCCGCTTGAGGTCACTTTTTAGGAGTTTGTAGAACATGTGACACCCCTTTACTCTACTTTCATTTGCTTGATTGAGCGATTGCTGCCGATCAATAGTGAACTAAGGATCAGGCCAATTCCTGATATAATCAGCATAAGTCCGATTCCTCTGCCCGCTCCGCTTCCAATCAGTTGTCCAATAGTTCTTGCTAAGGCACCTTGTTTGGCCATCAGGGGTTCAAATAGATGGTCTGCCAGAAATCCTGCACACAGATAGGCAATGATAGTACCGAATTGGGTGATAAAACTAATCATTCCCCAGATTCTGCCTTGTAATTCATTAGGAATGGTTATTCTGACCAGCACATCGGCACAGGTATTGACAAAGGCCAAAGTCATAAAGAAGAGGAAAATTGTGATACCGACCCACCATATATTCATGACAAAACCGGATAATCCAATGAAAAGACCTGCTAATAATCCAGTCCGTGCTAAAATGACTGCATGCTGCTGATGAATGCCTTTGATCCCAATCCAGAGACTGCCGACTAAGAGTCCTACTGTGCAAAGAGCTTCCATGATTCCAACAGTTTGCGTATCAGCCATGTTCAGTACCAGAGGTTCGACTAAAATTTGAACCAGGCCGATAAAGAAACAGACCAAGGTCATCATAGCAATTAATGCTTGCAAGCCCTTGTAGTTCCGAGTAAGTCTCCAAGTTTCTCCTAATGATATCTTTTTCTCTTTGTCTTTTTGAGTTGAAATTTTTATTCCTTTTTTAACACAGAAAATCAAGAGGACAGCTACTAGGAAAGAGAGGATATCCAGCCAAAGAATAAAACGAATATCGAAGTAGGCTAGAAAGAATCCGGCTAAGGCAGGAGAAATTAAATAACGTGAACTAGCTGCCAGTTGAACCATACCGCTTGCTTTGGCATACTGATCTTTGGTCAATAAATCGCTCACTGTTGCACGATAGGCTGGCTCAACCAAAGACGAAAAGACAGCACTAATGGTTACACCGATATAGATGGGACTTAAATTGGTTGAGCCGATATTCAAGTTCAGTACGATATAAAGCAAGCCTAGGACTGAGAAGCTGTCACCAATCATCATCAAGGCTCTCCGATCATAGCGATCGGCTAAAAAACCGCCAAATGGAGCTAACAGAACAGTTGGCAAAAATGCCAGTAGGGTTATAAGAGAAACTGCGGTTACACTATTTGTAACCTTCAAAGCGTAAATAGTCATAGCAAAGGCAGACATCCCTCCGCCAATACTGGAAATCAATTCCCCAAACCATAGGGTGAAAAATTTTTTCAATTTTGCTCTCCTTTGAATCATATCTTTATACGTCGACCAACGGTCGGTTGTGGTCAAAAATAAAATTGTAACAAGGGCAATTTTATCTTAGTGAATGGTTCAATTCTCAATACCAAGTTGCTTGAAGAGGAAGAATTGAAAAGCCTCAAGCAATTGCTGCTGCTCCTTCTTATCCAGCTGAAAAATTCCGTCATCAAAGAGTGTTGCTACAGCAGCAAGTACGATTTGCACCAGTTGTTTAGGATAGGGACAGTCAAATTGGCCAGCTTGCACCCCTTCTTCAATAATACCTGTTAGCAGAGGCGTCACTTCGTGCAGGATAGCTTGTAAGGATTTCTGATGGAGGAGAGCATTTTTGGGTTTGTGCATATCTTCCAGCAGCTTTCCGCCATAGATATCTGTAATATTCATACTTTGGAAAGCCTCTACCAGCTTGTCCATTGGATCCTTGTTTGGCATATTGATAACAGCTGCTACTCTTGATTTCAGAACGGCAGTCGCTTCATCTACAACAGCTTCCAGTACTTCCTCCTTAGATTTAAAATAGTAATAAAATGTCCCCTTGGCAATCCCAACGACCTTCAAAATATCGTTGACACTTGCCTTTTCAAATCCTTTTTCTTGAAAGAGCTGGGTAGCAGCTGCAAGAATCTCACCCCGGCGCTCATCGTACCCTTTGACAATTCTCATGCTTCCTCCTTCGTAACCGACCGATGGTCGATTTCTCAAATACAGCATAACATAACCCTTGTATTTCTGTCAAATCTAAATATAGCCTGCTATAAATAGGAATCTTTTCGCGCTCGTCTATGGTAAAATGATGATAGCTCATAAGATTTCCTTTCGTCAGATGTTTGTTCAACCTTATTTTATTAGAAAATCTTATGGTTTTTTATTGTGCACACTTATATTGTAAATTCAAGACCAAATAATACTATAAACCTTTTAGTCATGACTTTTTCAGCAGGTAATCATCGATCGCTTGAGCGCAGCCGCCGCTGTCATTGTCATTAACAATAATATCAGCTAGGCTTTTAATTGAGGGATTGGCATTTCCCATAGCAATTCCTAATCCTGCTTCACGAATCATGCCCTCGTCATTATCATCATCACCGACAGCAATAGTCTGTGACAGAGGTATCTCAAGCAGCTGAGTCAAACGAACTAAAGCGTCCCCTTTTCCCACACCTGCTGCCATCAGCTCAAGGCCACTTTTTTCTGCCTTAATCATGGCAATAGAGTCTTGGGAAAGCAAATTATCATAAGACTGATCTCGATGCTCTGCCGTTAAATGATAAATATTGATCTTGCTAAAATTTGCTCGCTCTCGGGCCATCAGACTGTAAATATCGTCTACCAAGATTGCTGTTTTTTGATAAAGCTCTGTATAGATTGACATGTGGTAGCTAGCAATGTTTTCTAGGTGAGACCGTTGAAGATAGCCTTGACCATCAATCACTCCTACAACCATCAAATTTTTGGGTTTCGCCATTTCTCGGATATTATCTACTGCTTGAGCAGGCAAATTCTGCTTGGCAAGAACTTTCTGCAGCTCAAAATCATAGATAAGTGAGCCATTAGCCAGAATGCCATAGCGGATACCTTTCAAGTTCTTTTGATAGAGATTCAGTTCTGACAAGGATCTACCTGTTGAAAGGACAACTTTGCAGTCGGATGCACATGCCCGTTCTATAGCCGCAGTACTGCTCGCTGCGATCTTTTTTTGACTGGTTAAAAGTGTTCCATCCATATCAAAGGCGATTAATTGATACATAAGTTTTCTCCTTGACTGATTTTTGATTTCATTATAGCATAATCACACCATCAAAAATAAGTCGAGATGCAAAGTTAAAATGATCAACCCTTCGGCAAATTTCATCATGGTTAATCAGACAGGTAAACATTTTGGCAATGAGTATGGCAGCCGTGATGAATTATCTCAAGTTCCCTAACAAGACTGAGCCATTCTTTGGGGTAATTCAAGACGCACTTCCTTATCTCAACCACACCTTCAAAACGACTTTGAGCACTTTTATTCGCTATAAAAACTATATCACTAATGCCATTCATGGAACGGCCTTATTCTAACTCAAAACTAGAAACAACCAATAAATTCATAAAAGATATCAAACGGAATACTTTTGGCTAGAAGAACTTTGATAATTTAAAAAACGTGTTTACCTCGCTTTGAACAGTAAAACGGTCTGGGAAGAGACCGTTTTAGCTTGTCTCCTAAAAATTTAAAAGAGCCAAAAAGAGAGGACGAATTTCGTCTCCTCTCGTGTTTAGCTATATGCCGCCCACTACAGTTGACAAAGAGCCAAAAAATCCCTGCCTATGCAGAGATTTTTCAGGAATTGTTCTGGTAATATTTTTATTTTATCAGTCAACGCTTTTGAGGGCTTCCAGCATATCAACCTTCTTTAGTCTGTGATTGACCAGCCAGCCTAATGCACTTAGAATCACGATAATGGCTACTACTGGAATGAGATAGACAGACCAAGTTAACGAGTCATTAAAGCTGAAATCATTTCCGCCCATCTGGCTGATCAAAAGTCTGTGGAGTCCAAATCCACCAATAAGGCCTACCAGAATACCGATTAGCGACAGGGTGATGGTCTCACGATAGATATACATGGTGACCTCTTTACTGTGGAAACCGAGCACCTTGATGGTTGAGAGTTCACGAATACGTTCAGCTACATTGATGGTGGTGAGATTGTACAAAATCACAAGGGCCAGTAAAATCGAAACGATAATCAAAATCAGCATGACGCTGTTGAGAGAGTCCACTACTTTTTCCAGAGAATTGACCATGGCAATATTCTGTGAAACAGCTTCTACTCCTTTAACATCCAACAAATCAGTCGACAGTTTTTTTACCTTGCTGTCTGAACTATTTTTAACCTGTAAGAGATAGGCGTTGGTTGATAGATCAGTCTTAAAGGCTTTTTGGTAGTAATTCTGTGTCATAAAGATAAAATGGCCTGTATAGATCTGAGCAATGCCAGATACTTTCAAGGAGACCTTATGGCCATCCTTATCGATATAATCAAAGTGATCACCGGCCTTTACCTGATAGAGTTGGGCGAGTTTTTCAGATAGAATAACCCCATCATCTGATAGTTTGAGTCTTTGGTCTTTGGATGATGATAGATTAATCATGCCAGAAAAGTCTTTATTCGGTGTTACTAGGCTGATTACCGTTTGGTCCTCTGTGACATTTTTAATCGTCTGTTCATTCGTTTCATAGTAGATGTCTAAGTTTTTACCGAAGTCTTTGGAAGCAATGGCTTTTTTGACAGCCGTTTTTTCCTGAGAGGTTGCTTGCTTGTTGCGAACGGCAATCATGTCGTAAGAGAAAATCTGTCCGAACTGCTTGTCAGCAACTCCGGAAATGGACGATTGGATACCCAATCCAGCAAATAATAAAGCAACTGAGCCAGCCACCCCAAAGATGGTCATCAGCATGCGCTGTTTATAGCGAAAGATATTACGAGCAGTGACCTTGTGTGTGAAGCTGAGACGATTCCAGAGGAAAGTCAGTCGCTCTAAGAGAATCTTAGAACCCGCTGCTGGCGGTTTGGGCAGTAAGAGCTGGGCTGGTTTATCGCGCAGCTCACGATAAGCTACCCAAAAAGCTGGTAGAATACTGGAGAGAATGGCTAGGCCCAATGCTAAGAGAATGTAAGAAGCATGAGGAGACAATTCCATCTTATTTAGGGTCAGATCGCTCATAGCGATATTGCCGATATTGACAGGGAGGTAATAGGTACCTGCTATCACTCCTAGGATCGTTCCGACAATACCAGCTGTAGCGCCATAAATGACAAATTTACGGATAATATCGCGATTGGAGTAACCAAGGGCCTTGAAGAGTCCTGAATTTTGCCGTTCCTCATCGACAAAACGTGTCATGGTCGTAAAGGTGACCATGGCAGCAACTAGGTACAAAACAATGGGAAACAGATCAGCGACGATTGCGATACTATCAGCTGTTGCCGAAAAAGAGGTATAGCCATCGCCACCTGGAAGCGTAGAGCGTGTGTAGCTGGTGTAAGCTGGTTTGTTTAATCGTTCTTTCTCTTTTTGAGCAGCAGCAATCTTCGCTTGTGCCTGACTGATTTGCTTGCTGACCTCTGCTGCTTGCTGAGGTGATGATTGAGATTGAGCTCCTGCTTGTGCTAATGAACCTTTGACCTTATCTACCTGCGCTTGCTTCTTATCAATTTTTTCTTGAGCATCAGCTTTGAGGTCAGCCAAACGCTTGCTACCATTATCTTTGAGAAAGTCATTTAGGTCTTTTTGGTGGTCGGCTAGTCTCTTCTTATAGGTATGCTTAAAAGGATTAAGTCCAGTCAGATCATTATAACGAATGCGAGCGATACTGTAGACATGACTGTCGAAGGCTTCTGGTAAAGCAACAGCATAGCCTGATAGGCTGCCATCACCAGCTGTTGAGCTGCCCAAGCTGGTCTTGGAGAGGATTTCTGTTGAGTTGACAAAGCCTGTGATCGTGTAGGTATCATATTTTAATGAGTCTTTATTACCTCTTTTAAAAGTAATACTATCCCCAATCTTATAATCCTTGCTGTAGGACTTAGATAGAGCAATTTCTTTGGCCTTTTTAGGAAACCTTCCTGATTTAAGTTCATAGCGGGAGATATCATTGCTAGCATGATCATAGGAGAAAATACGAACAGCGTCTGTATGATCTTTGATCGTGACATCATTTAGGTAGCCGTACTCCACTGTTGCTCCCTTGATGGCAGACAGCTCCTTTTGGTCGTCCTTACTCAGTCCATAATCGGCCATAACGCTTAGGTCCATCGTGTGATACTTGGATAAGTAGTCACTGGCAGTTGTTTGCATATCGGGTGTGGTCGACTTGAGGCCGACTAGGGCAAAGGAGCCCAGCATCAATAAGAGCACAATCGAAATAAAGCGTCCTTTGGATCCTGCTATAGCTTTACGGACATCTTTCCAATAGATTTTTTTAGACATGGCTCCCTCCTAGTATTCTAGACTTGCAATATCTTGTGGGTGGGCATTGGTTTTGATGGATTTTACAGTCGCATCTCTCATGTGAATGACACGATCTGCAATAGGGGCTAAAGCCGAATTATGGGTTACAATGATGACCGTTGCTCCTTGCTGGCGGGACATGTCCTGAAGGATTTGCAGTACTTGCTTACCAGTTTGATAGTCAAGGGCACCGGTCGGTTCATCACACAGCAGGATCTTGGGTCTTTTAGCTACAGCACGTGCAATGGAAACCCGCTGCTGCTCCCCTCCAGATAATTGCGCTGGAAAGTTGTTGATCCGATTTTCGAGACCAACCTCTTTGAGAATGGTAACAGGATCCATAGCATCTTTGACAATTTCTGAGGCTAATTCGACATTTTCTTTAGCCGTCAGATTGGCTACTAGATTATAGAATTGAAACACAAAGCCGACATCATTGCGGCGGTAATTGGTCCGCTGGTGTGAATTGAATTGGGCAATGTCAGTGCCGTCGATGATGACCTGCCCTTCATCATTGGTGTCCATTCCTCCTAGGATATTGAGCAAGGTCGATTTTCCTGCTCCCGAAGATCCAAGGATGATCACCAGCTCTCCTTTTTCAATTTCAAAATTAACATCGTCATTGGCTGAGATAGTGGTATCCCCCATGTGGTAACGCTTGATAGAATGTTTGACTTCGATATAGGCCATATTTTTCCTCCTTAATAAACACCTTATTGATTTATAATCGGGATTATTATATAATCACGCTGTTGATTTAACAAGAACAAAAATAAACAAAGTGTTGATTTAGGAGCCATATCATGACCCAAATTAGGCAGACTGAAACCAAAAACTATCTCAAAAAGGCTTTGGCTCGCTTATTATCTGAAAAAGATTTTGAAACCATTACCATATCAGATTTAACCAAAACAGCTGGCATCAATCGTGGGACCTTCTATCTCCATTATCGAGATAAATATGACATGATTAGCCAGATGAAAGAGGAAATGCTGACCCAGCTCTTTAATATTTTGCAAAAGGAAGACTTGGATGAAGACCCTAGACCTGTGATAAAAGAGGTGCTTGACTATCTTGTCAAGGACTTCGACTTTGTCTCTGCCATCGCCAAGACATCTTATGTCAATTTCTCCCAAATCATCAAGGATTTTGTCTTTCAGCTCATTATCAGCCATCCTAGCAACCTTGATTGGAAAAAGATTATCGCCAAGCACTATGATATTCCGGAAGATTATGCTTTAGAAGTTTACCTGGCTAGTAGTGAAAGCCTCATTACCTATTGGATCAATCAAGGAGCCGACAAAAGTACAGCTGATATGGCTGATATTATCGTAAAAATCCTCTTTTTAGATGAGCCGATTGAGCAAGATTAGGCGCTAGAGCTTGATATAGACATGAAAAAAACGAGGTTGGAACCTTTTAATTCCAACCTCGTTTTGAGTGTTAAAGGATTAATAAGCTATAAGCTACCAGTACGCTGATCATGCTAAATAAGGAACCGATGAGATAATATTCAGCAAAGGCTTGATTTTTGGAAATCATATCGTATCGGGCAATAGATTTTGCAGTAAAGACTAGGGCTATGGCTGCATACTGCCCAAGAATGAGGAAGATACCGATAATGAGTCTCTCTAAATTCCCAACCATTGCACCAGCACCTGAGATACTGCTGCTATCCTCTGGTTTTACTTGATACTTTTCAAAATAAAGCTTGAAGACGATATTGATCGGTTTGGTAATGATCAGGAAGAATAGAGCAAGCCCCAGCCAATCGAGATTTAAGCTAGGGGAGTTTTGCTGAGGGGAGAGCCACAGATAGAGTCCGATTATAGCTAGGTAGTGGCAGAGTTGATCGACAGTAAAGATATAGGATGGCCACCGTCCATTTGAAAATTTTGGTGCCAAGAAAAACTTGGCATAGTCGATAATGACGTGACTCAACCATATCAATCCCATGAAGCGCCAGCTGCTCGGTGATATAAAACTGCTCAGGACGAGCGGGATAGCAACGATACCAAGGTGCTCCCATAGGGCTTTTTGACTTATGACTTTACGATCAGCTAAGTCTTGGGACTGCCAGTGAAAGTCTGCTAACACATGGGCAATCAAAGCTAGGGTTAAAAGGGGATTGCTCTCTAGAAATTCAGCGATATTAAGGCTTTTCATCTACTTGTCTCCCTTCTCTTTTCTCTTTTGGGACTAGAGGCTTGTCTTTTGTCATACTAAGGATCATATCAGCTGCTGCCTTTCTTGAGCGTAGATACTGTTTTAATCCACTTGCCTTGAGCCGTTTGGTAAATCCACTAGGATTAATGCCTAATTTTGAGGCAATTTTTTGATGCTCAAAAGGCTCTTGATAGATCTTGTCATCGAGTAGAACTTCTAAGATAGCCCATTGATTTTTCGTCCATTTAGACTTGATAAAGTCGCCGGTTGTCAAAAGGCTATTAATCATTTCTTGCAGCTCCGGCCTATCACAGACTAAGGCAATCTGAGAAGCACCATAATCATTCTTATCGTGGATATAATTGATAGCTTCACGTGCTCTCCAGAAGGCAGGACCATCTGAGCCAATGCTCTGCTCTTTATTAATGGGGGTCAGCATCTCTCCAAGTCCTACCCCAAAGCGTAGTTCTACAGGCTTCATTGCTAGCTGTATTCTCTCGATCATTTGAAAAATATGATCTGTTGGGACTAATAAAGCTTGGAATTCATCGCCGGTTGTTATGGTGAAGGGCGACGCGATACTATCCGCATAGTTCTGATTAATACTCAAAAGTTGCTGGTGCAAGGTTTCTTGTACTTGGGCTCTATTGTTCAGTGTCTTTGACTGGATGATGTCTCCAATAATAGCAATATAGATCATCAGCACCTCCTTTTTGTCTATTTTAACAGACAAAATAAAAAATGTCTATTTTTATAGACATTTTAACCTGAAGAAAAAGTATTGTTTGCTACCATCCTTAAGTGCTATCGGACGCTAGCACCCTCCTTCGGAGTTTCATTTTACCTCTATTAATAAGTGTAATCCCAATTTCCTGTAATCAGTCTGACTAGGGTTTGAACATCATCTTTTGTTGAATCGTATCTCAAATTTGCTGAGAAATCCTTTTGAAATCTCTTATTTCGGCCTGTATTAGCATTTGTAACTGTAATATATAAGATACTATCTATATTATTATCATAGTTACTAAAATTTGTAGCTGCTACATAACTTAAAGACCGTGCTGGAATTAGCGATATATCATAATTTTTTGTCGTAAATCCAGAACTTCTGTCATATGTGGTAAATGTTTTCGGTAAAAAGGGAAGGCTATTTAAATTTTTAAAGAATCCATTCAGTTTTGCTTTATCCAAAAAGATATAATCTACATCAGAAGTTTTTTCAGTCTCACTACGAGTTACCCACATGGGTGTTGATGTTTTTTTATCTTTATACTTAAAGGTTACATTATTAAGCATCACACTAGCGCCTGGAAAATAGGGCTGAAAGAGAGTTTTAGAATCAGTTAACAGTAATAAGTCCGCTTCTTTAGGATAACTCTCCTTAGTTATTCCATAGTAATCAGTTAGATCAGTTAAAAATTCATGAGTTAGGTTGACACTATAGGCTGGGAAAGCCATTGGAAAAAATGTTATGCCATCTTTTTCAATTTTTTTGAATGGATCTTGTGTATATAGTGATTCTGCGTCATAGACTGATTGTTTTTTTCTTGAATAATCAATATAGTCGTCAAAACTATTAATCTGTTTATAATCCCCCTCGCTTACTCTAATTGAACTAGTGGCATAAAGTGTTTGGAATCGGAGATTTTGGTTGGCTCCTTCATCCGAAATATCGAGAACCTTCACATCAACTTGGTCATGACCGGGTTTTAGATGTGCTTCATCTCCCATTTCTAAGTAATTTTGGTAACGAATCATCCACATTAAACTTCCAATAATAATGCTACTTGTAATAATCGTAACGATCCAATTTATCCACTTCTTCTTTTTCATGTATAAGATCAATCTCCTCTTGTTTTCGTTTTTTTCTAAACCATTTGTAGGCATAATAAAGAGTCTGAGACAAAAAGCCTAGACTCATTTTAGTGATTTCTAAAGCTATCAGATTGACGCAGTGGTGGCTTGCAATCTGAACCCTAAAATAAGAGAATGTGCTGCTTACTTCTTCCCACGTTTTTTCTTAGCTTTTTTAATCTTATTAGCTTGGCGCTTCATCATTTGCTTCATGGCAAAGGAACCGACCTTACCTTTTAGACCGCCGCCCATCATTTGGCTCAGATCCATATTGCCAAGGTCTGGCATGCCAGCACCACCTGCCATAGCTGAGAGATCAGGCATACCCCCCTGTCCCATCATACCTTCCATTCCTGACATATCTTTGGGGAGTTTGTTGGGATCCAGTCCCATCTGCTTCATGGCTTTGTTCATATCACCACTCATTACTCCCTGCATCATGCTCTTAGCTTGGTTGAAATCCTTGATAAATTTATTGACCTCAACAAAGCTATTGCCTGAACCAGCAGCGATACGACGACGGCGGCTAGGATTAAGAAGATCCGGATTTTCACGCTCTTCAGGAGTCATAGATGATACAATGGCACGGCGACGAGCGATTTGTTTGTCATCTACCTTGATATTGCTGAGAGCTGGATTATTGGCCATACCTGGAATCATTTTGAGGATGTCTTCCATGGGTCCCATATTTTGAACCTGGTCTAACTGCTCGATGAAATCGTTGAAGTCAAAGGTGTTCTCACGCATCTTCTCAACCATCTCAGCGGTACGTTTCTCATCATAGTCCTGACTGGCACGCTCGATCAGGGTAAGGAGATCCCCCATCCCCAGAATGCGGCTGGACATACGATCTGGGTGGAAGGTTTCAATATCAGTGATCTTTTCACCGATTCCGGTAAATTTGATAGGCTTGCCTGTGATGTGGCGAATAGACAGTGCAGCACCACCACGGGTATCACCATCGATCTTGGTCAGGACAACCCCAGTGATATCTAATTGTTGGTTGAACTCACGGGCGATATTAGCCGCTTCCTGACCGATCATGCTATCGACAACCAGAAGGATTTCATTAGGCTGCGCTAGTTCTTTAACATCTTGAAGCTCCTGCATGAGCGTTTCATCGATCTGCAGCCGTCCGGCGGTATCAATAAGGACGTAGTCATTATGGTTTTCCTTAGCCTGGGCTAAACCGTTTTTAACGATCTCTACAGCTGGGACTTCTGTTCCCATATCGAAAACTGGCACATTGATTTGCTCACCAAGGGTTTTCAACTGATCAATGGCTGCTGGTCGATAAATGTCAGCCGCAATCATAAGAGGACGTGCTTTTTCTTCCTTGACCAGTTTATTAGCCAATTTACCTGCGAAAGTCGTTTTACCAGCCCCTTGGAGCCCGATCATCATGATAATGGTTGGGATTTTTGGGGCTTTTTCGATCTCAGCTGTTTCAGACCCTAGAATCTCGGTCAACTCCTCATTGACAATCTTGATGATCTGTTGGGTAGGATCCAGCGTATCGATAATCTCATGTCCGACAGCCCGCTCACGTACACGTTTAATAAAGTCTTTAACGACTGGAAGGGCAACATCGGCTTCCAAGAGAGCCATACGAATCTCTTTGGTGACCTCTTGGACATCTTTTTCAGAGAGCTTTTTCTTCCCTCGGATATTTTTAAAGACGCCTTGTAGGCGTTGGGTTAAACTTTCAAAAGCCATAGTTAAATTAGCTTTCCTTTCTTTTTGTGCTTAGTCTCTATTATCAATACTGGTCAAAAGCTTGATGTTCTCCTGCAGGAAGCTATCCTCAGGATATTTTTCCAATATGGTGTCAAAGATCTCGCTGCGGACGATATAGTCTGAGTACATGTGGAGCTTCATCTCGTAGTCTTCCAGTGTTTTTTCTGTACGCTTGATATTGTCGTAAACCGCCTGCCTGCTGACACCAAACTCCTCTGCTATCTCCGCCAAGCTGTAGTCATCCGCATAGTAGAGCTCAATGTAGTTCATCTGCTTGTCCGTTAACAGTGGCGCATAGAACTCAAACAGCGCATTCATGCGGTTGGTTTTTTCAATTTCCATAAGCATCATTATAGCAAAAAAATAGGGGTTTTTATAGCCTGAAATTAGGATAAGGCTGCTTTTGTAGAGGCTGTTAGTTGTTTTCTAAATAAAATTCAAATCGACCAGCTACATACTGGCTGCGGACAAACTCAAAAGCTGTGCCATCCTCTAGGTAGGAGGTTTGTTGCAGGGTCAAAAGCGCGTGTCCTGGTTCAACGTTGAGCGCTTTAGAGCGTTCTTGATTAGCGGTATCAGCTGATATGATCTGCTGACTTTTACCGATAGTATAGCCATTGTCCACCATGGTTTGAAAAAAATGATTGGTTACTTCTTCTTTTTTAAACTGGCGGATCAGGCGCTCTGGGATACTGGTGATCTCGTAGACAACAGGGATATGGTCTGCATAGCGTACTCTTTCCATACGAATGATGTAAGAATTCCCTGCTAATCCGAGGTGGCGAATTTCTTGATCATTGGGATAGGTCCTCTGATAGGAGATAAGCTGGCTTGAGGGCGTCTTTCCCTGAGATTTGATAATTTCGGTGAAGCTTGTCGTGCCTCGCATCTTTTCTTGGACACGCTGACTGGCTACGTAAGTTCCGCTGCCGACACGACGTTCTAATATTCCTTCTTGGACTAAGAGAGTAATGGCTTGGCGCAGGGTCATGCGGCTGACTTGAAATTGCTCGGACAAGGCTCTTTCACTTGGCAGTCTGCTCCCAATCTTCCAAAGTCCTCGGCTGATATCTTCCTTGATGCTATTATGAATTTTAATATAAGCTGGCAGCATAATTTCCCCTCCTGTCTATACCAATAGTCTACCATATTCTTCTTGTAAATTTAACCAGAATTCTACTGCACTTGGGTTTAAAGTGTGCTAAAATAGTTCTAATAATCTGTCAGGTGTCTGACAAAAATGGAAAGGGTTAGCGATGACTGAATTTAACGATTTAGAGAAGATTATCGTCTTGGATTATGGGAGTCAGTATAACCAGCTGATTGCACGACGTATCCGTGAGATGGGAGTCTTTTCAGAATTAAAGAGCCACAAGATCACAGCTGCTGAAGTCAAGGCATTAAATCCCATTGGAATTGTCCTGTCGGGTGGACCAAACTCCGTCTATGCTGAGGATTCTTTCGGAATTGACGAGGAGATCTTTAACTTGGGGATTCCGATTTTAGGGATCTGTTATGGTATGCAACTGTTGACAGATCGCCTTGGGGGTAAGGTTGTCCCTGCGGATGAGACCGGTAGTTCTGAATACGGACAGTCAGAGTTACGTTTGCGTACTGCTTCTCCTTTATTTGCAGGAACGCCTGACCAGCAAGTAGTGCTCATGAGTCATGGAGACGCTGTAACAGAGATCCCTGAGGGCTTCCAACTAGTCGGTGATTCAGAAGATTGTCCTTATGCTGCGATTGAAGACACGGAGCGCCATATCTATGGTATCCAGTTTCATCCAGAAGTTAGACATTCCATTTATGGTAATGACATTCTTAAAAATTTCGCTATCAAGATTTGCGGTGCTAAGGCAGATTGGTCTATGGACAACTTTATCGATCTGGAAATTGCTAAAATTCGCCAGACAGTTGGAGATCGAAGAGTTCTCTTAGGGTTATCTGGCGGAGTCGATTCTTCTGTTGTTGGTGTCCTTCTGCAACGTGCTATCGGCGATCAACTGACCTGTATCTTTGTCGATCATGGTCTGCTCCGTAAGGGAGAAGGCGATCAGGTCATGCAGATGCTGGGTGGTAAATTTGGTCTCAATATTATCCGTGTCGATGCCTCTAAGCGATTTTTGGATCTCCTAGCCGGCGTTGATGATCCTGAGAAAAAACGTAAGATTATTGGGAATGAGTTTGTCTATGTCTTTGATGATGAAGCCAGCAAACTAAAAGGGGTAGATTTCCTAGCTCAAGGAACTCTCTATACCGATATTATTGAATCTGGAACGGAAACAGCTCAAACGATCAAATCCCACCACAATGTCGGAGGCCTGCCTGAAGATATGCAGTTTGAGCTCATTGAACCCCTCAATACTCTATTTAAAGATGAAGTCCGTGCCTTGGGAACTGCTCTTGGTATGCCAGATGACATCGTTTGGCGCCAGCCCTTCCCTGGGCCTGGTTTAGCTATCCGTGTCATGGGAGATATTACTGCCGAAAAGCTGGAAACTGTCCGTGAATCAGATGCTATCCTTCGTGAGGAAATCGCTAAGGCTGGACTGGAACGTGATGTTTGGCAATACTTTACGGTGAATACTGGTGTCCGCTCAGTCGGTGTTATGGGAGATGGTCGGACTTACGACTATACGATAGCCATTCGTGCTATCACTTCTATTGACGGGATGACTGCCGATTTTGCCAAGCTGCCTTGGGAAGTCCTTCAAAAAATCTCAACCCGTATCGTCAACGAAGTCGATCATGTCAACCGCATTGTCTACGACATTACCAGCAAACCACCTGCAACAGTGGAGTGGGAATAAATGACTAAACTAATTTGAAGTGAAATGGTTGGTTTAACAGCATTTCTAAGTGCTATAAAATGTGAAAATAGAACTAAATTAATTTGGTTCCCCACCAAAAAATAATGTGCGGACTCTTAAAAAATAGCAGTATCTAAGTTATATCAAAATATCTTCCTTCAAAAGAAGGAAGATATTTTATATTTTAATTTAGACTGACTGCTGTCACGTGTTATGCAAAAAATTAGGGATTGCTAAGCGACTGCTGCTAAAACAATCTATTAAAAATCCTATGAATGAGAAGGTCATAGGATTTTTTTACTTTAACAGGCAAGCTCACTAGCTCTGCTTCTTTTTCGACTTGGTATTGAAAATGATATTGAGTAGGATTGAGCTAAGTGTAGCCATGACGATACCGTTGGTAAAGAACATTTGGACTGTTGTGGGGGTGCTGGCAAAGAGATTGGTATTGTTAAACCCTAGTCCAACGGCAATAGAGACAGCTGCGATAATGAAATTGTGCTCTTCATTTTTGAAGTCGACGGTATTGAGCATCTGAATACCTTGAAGCGCTACCATACCAAAGAGGACGAGCATAGCACCACCTAGGACGGGATTGGGGATCAACTGTGCTAGGGCACCAAACTTAGGAACGAGCCCCAGTATGATTAGAAAGACAGCGGTGTAATAAATTGGACGACGATTCTTGATTCCTGAGAGCTGGACAAGTCCGACGTTTTGCGAGAAGCCAGTATAAGGGAAGGTATTGAAAATCCCGCCGAGAAGGACAGCCAATCCTTCTGCACGATAACCATTACGCAGACGCTTGCTGTCCAATCTATCCTTGGTCAAGTCAGACAAGGCTAAGTAAACACCAGTCGATTCGACCATAGAGACGGTTGCAATGATACACATCATAATGATCGAGGTTAATTCAAACTTAGGCTGGCCAAAATAAAATGGTTGGGGGACATGGACCAGTGGTGCTTGGGAAACAGCAGAGAAATCAACCTGACCCATGAAGCTGGCAAGAAGGGTACCACCAACTAGTCCAATCAAAATAGCAATGGACTTGATGAAGCCCTTAGCAACTATTTGAACTAAAAGAACGATGGCAATGGTTACCAGAGATAGAAATAATGATTCAAGACTTGGTTTATCCGCATTATCTCCCATATTGCCCATAGCTACTGAAATCAGACTAAGACCGATGACAGTGATAACAGAGCCTGTCACGATCGGCGGGAAAAATCGAGCAATTTTAGAAAAGATACCAGCCACTAAAATAACGTAGATACCCGAGGCAATCAAGGCACCAAACATATAGCCAGATCCTTGACTCTGTCCGATCATGATCAAAGGGGCAACCGACTGAAAGGCACAGCCGAGTACGACCGGCAGACCAATGCCAAAGTATTGATTGAGCTGAAGCTGCAAAAAGGTTGCTACCCCACACATAAAAATATCAGTTGCAATCAGATACGTCAGCTGGGTCGCAGAGTAGTTTAGACTGCTGGCGATCATGATGGGTACTAGAATAGATCCTGCATACATGGATAAGAGATGCTGCAGCCCTAAAATAGCTGATTGGGTATGACTTTCCTTGTTCATTAAGCGTCTGCCTCCTTGAAGTTTACTTGATTGTTACTAAAACTAGCTACACGTGCTAAAGAGGTTACTTGCAGTCCCATATCCTGCAGGAGCTGACGTCCTGTCTGAAATGATTTTTCGATGGCGATACCTATTCCCACCACTTCTGCTCCTGCTTGCTGGATAATTTCAATCAATCCCTTGGCAGCTTGTCCATTGGCTAAAAAATCATCAATGATCAAGACCCTGTCATCTTTGGAGAGAAACTTTTCAGCAATAGAAACGGTACTAGTCACCTGCTTGGTAAAAGAATAAACTTCTGCTGTCAAAATTCCTTGAGTCATGGTGATATTTTTATGTTTTTTGGCAAAAATCATGGGGATCCCTAATGCTTGGGCGGTATAGACAGCAGGTACAATGCCAGAAGCTTCAATAGTGACAATTTTTGTAATCCCTGCCTTCTTGTAAACTTCCGCCCATACTTGTCCCATTTCCTGCATGAGTTGATAGTCTACCTGATGGGTCAAGAAACTATCTACCTTGAGAATGTTCTCTCCCAAAACCTGACCATCTTTGCGAATACGATCTTCCAGTGCTTTCACATTTTCCTCCTCAATTAGCAGAAAACAATAACTTGAATAGGGATTAGTCTTTCTTAATTGCCTCTAATTGGTTTTAAAATAGCATAAAAAATGAGCATCCAACTGTGTCAGATACTCATTTTTAGCACTAGCTTTTGAAGGCTTTTGATACACAAAAGCACTTTGAAGTTAGTTCTTGTCTGCCATACTTATTGAAAGACATTTACGGTGTCTTGTAGAGACGCTGTGCCCTATTCACAGTTTAAATAAGTTTCTGATAGATTATTTTATTGTATGATCGAAAAATCGATTGCTCTAATCATACCACGCAGTATTGAAATTGTAAATCCTGATTTAGCTTGCTTTTCTTTAAGCCCGCCAGTCTAACCTATGGTCAGCCAGAAAGCTTGTTTTGAAGTTCTCTATAGGATGAAAATGGCTTTTGCCAAACTCATCAATCAAGCCGTGAAATTCTTGGGCATCCTGATAAGTAAAGGGCTCTGGCAGTCTTGAGAGCTGACGGTTCAAACTTTGGTAGTTGGTCAACCCTTCGACACCTAGGAGACTAAAAAGCGTACGAGCATACTTATCTGCTATAAATTGCGGCTGGTCAAATATATAAGTCAGCAGGACATCAGCCGTCTCAGGTCCGACACCATGCAGCTTAAGAAGGGTGTCACGAAGGGTGTCACCGTACAGTGCTACAGTAGCCTTGGGATCCTGGTTATGAGCTAGGTACCACTGGGTCAGTGTCGTAATCGCCTTACTCTTATTTTTCATAAAGCCAGCTGGCCTAACGAGCTCTTCCAACTCTTCCAGAGTTAGTTGCTGAATGCGCTGAAAATCATAGTCAGTCTGCGCTTTAATCAGCTGTGATGCACGAACAGCATTGCCTTCTGTTGTATTCTGAATCAAGATAGCTTCAATGATGATCTGCTGCTTGCTGTCAGCCGGCCACCAGCCGGTGGGCCCCATGTGAGCCAGCATCTTTTGATAGAGGTCGTATAGGGTTAACTCCATACTATTACAATCCTTTGAATACCATACACATACTTCAGAGTAAGTAACTATCCACAAAATTTTTAGATACCATTATAAATTTCTACAATTTCCTGTAACTTTTGGTAGATTTCTTGTTTTTTGCGCTCTCTAGCACCCTTACGTCTAGAAGTTGGAGGCATTAACTCATTTAGTTCCGTCCCCTCACTAGATACATAACCACGAATCAAAGATTGTTCAATAAAATGCTGATACTCTCCTTGCAATTTCTCATTCTTAGCGAGGTCAGCAATGGCTAATGATTTTTGACGTCGAGCATAAGTATAAAATTGATCTAGAATCACTTGCTCATCCTGCAACTGTTCCCAATTGGTGTCATTTATAAAGCTCATTACCAAAGATTCTTTAGAGCGCATATCAATACTTGAACGAATAACACGAAGAATTTCGGCTTTTAGATCGTCCTTCGATTCTATCGTTTTCGACTTTTCAGAAATTAAATTGATGATATAATCCAGACTAATTTCTTCAGTCTTTAATAATTCGATTTCAAATTCAATATCCGAAAAGTCAATGCTAGTTTCACTCTCTCCTGCTTTAGGTCCACCATACGCTTCATCACGAATATCAACATAGACACTACGCATATCCTGCATCAAACTAGGAGAAATCATACTTCCTTCTTCTACAAACTCATCATAGTTTCGTAGAATGTTTTCCATCTTAAGCACTTCACCAAACAGCTGAACAAATTCTCTCTTTTCTGACTCAAGATGAATCTCAGTTGGATCTGGATATTTAGCCAGTAATTCCTGACAAATCTCTTTATAACCTCGATTAGACTGCCCTGTATCGTCATCAACGAAACCATCCATATAATCTTGATAACTTTTCTCCAAAATGATGTGGATACTATTTTCGTTACCTTTTCCATCAGGGTCACCAAAACGTTTAATAGCATCTACTGTCGCTTTTTCAAGGTCGCGGAAGCAGACAATATTTCCAAATGGTTTTTCCTTACTAAGAATCCTATTGGTGCGTGAAAAGGCTTGAATTAATCCATGATACCGAAGATTCTTATCTACAAAAAGGGTATTCATAGCGGGAGCATCAAAACCTGTCAAAAACATCCCTACTACAATGAGTAAATCAATTTCTTTATTTTTAACCCTCCTTGATAGATCTTTATAGTAATCTTGAAATTGCTTGGCATCAGTAGAATAATTTGTCCGAAACATCTGATTATAGTCATAGATAGCTTTATCTAAAAATTCCTTAGATGACAAATCCATAGCACTAGGCTCAAAATTTTCTTCCTCAATCGATCCATAAGCTTGCTGCTCTTCATTTGCAGCGAAACTAAAGATAGTTGCAATTTTTAAACGTTTATCATCAGGTAAATGAGCTTGCTGACGCTTAAGTTCTTCATAATAAACTTTAGCCGCTTGGATATTTTGAACCGCAAACATGGCATTAAAGCCATTCAGCCGTTTCTTTTTGTATGTATACTGAGTTCGGCGGTGGGTTTTATCATCAAATACACGCAATAAATATTCGGATACAGTTGTAATTCGCTCTGGGTGAAGAAGCATATCCCTTTCTATTTTTTTAAGTTGCTTCTCATCTATTTCCTGTCCAACGGCTTGTTCAGCTTCTCGGAATTTATTCAATTCAGGTTTAACATAGTTATAATCAACTTTAAATTTGAGGACCTTTTGATCACGAATAGCATCTGTAATAATGTAAGAGTGAAGTTGCCGTCCAAAGATACTGTCTGTTGTCTGCCCATTTAGAGTATTCTCAGGAAAAATGGGAGTCCCTGTAAATCCAAATTGATAATACTGCTTGAACCCTCCCTGAATATTCTTTTGAGAATCACCAAATTGCGAACGGTGGCACTCATCATAGATAAGAACGCACTGCTTATCTAAAATGGGATGATTTGGATTTTTTTTGACAAACTCATTGAGCTTTTGGATGGTTGTAACGACAATCTTATTGTCATCTTTTTCGATAGAAGCTTTAAGTTCTTTAGTATTTTTACTGCCATTAACAGAATTTTTTTGGAACTTTTGGTATTCCTTCATTGTTTGATAATCCAGATCTTTGCGATCCACAACAAAGAATACCTTATCAATATAGTCTAATTCTGTTGCTAAGCGTGCTGTCTTAAAACTTGTTAACGTTTTTCCAGAACCAGTAGTATGCCAAATATAGCCGCCTCCATCAACAGTACCGTATCGTTTATTTTCATGAGCAATATTAATCTGGTGCATAATACTTTCAGCCGCAGCTATTTGGTACGGTCGCATGACTAAAAGCGTATCGCTAGCATCAAAAATGCAATACTTAGTCAAGATTGACAGCAAAACATGCTTATTTAAAAAGGTCTGGGCAAAATCTTCTAAATCATGTATTACATTATTTTTCTTATCTGCCCACTCACATGTAAATTCAAAATGGTTTTTATTTTGAGCTGTCGTATTAGCAAAATAACGAGTTCTCGTCCCATTGGAGACAACAAAAAGTTGAACGTACTGAAACAGTGAATGCTGAGAATTGAAAGACTCTTTACTATACCTATGTATTTGCTCAAATGCTTCTTTCATAGGTATACCGCGCTTCTTCAACTCAATTTGAACCAAAGGCAGTCCGTTGACTAAAATTGTTACATCATAACGATTTTTATGACTGCCCTTCTGGCTGATTTGATTAGCTACTTGAAGATGATTCCGATGAATATTGTTCTTATCAATGATCATGATATTTTTTATATGACCATCATCAAAAATAAAATCATAGATATGATGCTCCTGAATTTTGCGAGTCTTCTCAATCATACCATCACTGACTTTATCCAAATATTCATCTAGAAATCGCTGCCACTCTACAGAAGAAAAGCTAACACCATTTAACCGCTCAATCTGCTGCTTAAGATTGGCTAGCAAATCTTCTGAAGTCTTACCGAAAAAATGTTCATATTGCTGTCCTTGAAGTAAATCTACAATCAACTGCTTTTCAAGTTCAGCCTCTGTCTGATAAGCATCGCAGTTATGACGATTAGTTTTGATAAATTCCCCTAAAATAATCCCGTTGGTTAACTCTGCTGCAGGTATTATTACTTTTGAATGATCTACTGGTTTCATTTTTACATTCCTAACATCTGTGCATGGCTGCCTGTATCAATCAGTAAAAGCACAAGCTCATCATTTTTAACTTGATAAGCTAACAGCCAGTCTGGTTCGATATGAAGTTCTCGAATACCCCGCCACTTGCCCTTTAGTTCATGGTCTTTCAAAGACAATGGCAGTTCCGATTGTTTACTCAAGAGTTCCACAACCATAAAAAGTTTTTTCATATCTTTACCTTGCTTTGCCATTCGTTTAAAAGATTTTTTAAATTGCTTGGTTTGCTTAATCTTTAACATAGGCACTCATCTCTGATTTCCAATCATCAAAATTATTAAAAGTTTCAACATCATCATTTTTAACCTGCTCTAAAGCAATGTCCAAAGTATTTCTTACCCTTGGGGTAAATGGTAAAGCTTGATCATCAATGACACGTTTAATAAACATAGTGACAGCAGCACTTGTTGTTAGACCCATGTGGGCAAAAATCGCATCAACTGCTGCCTTATCCTCCGAATCAATTTTGATATTGATATTTGCTTTATTTTTTACAACCATATAATTAACTCCTTTTGAGTTTATTATATCAAAAAAGTAAGAAAAAACAGTAGTTTTTTCTTACTTTTTATTGTTTTGGATATTAAAGCCAAAATTCTGAAGAAACTGGTTAAAAATACGCTCCAAGGCCTTTTTTTCCTGAGTTGTTAACACTCTAGTTTCATAATCTGAGTGTGCACTATGACTATGTAGATTAATACGGCGAATATAAGGAGCGGACTCTTCTAGACTACCATCTTCATCCCTTAAAACGACACAATCACCCCAATTTTTATAACCTAGAAAAGTTGCAGTTTTTTCTAACAAATTACGCAGTAAGTTGAAATGATATTTCTCGATTCTATCCTCTGCAATAGCTTTTTTTAGTTCATCTACAAGCATCAAATGATAAGCAAATGGAGAACCATTATCCTGAGAATTCAGTAGATATTTCTGATTTGTTTTTTTTAATAAAAACTTACTGCTATTATTCTTTAATTCATTGAAAAGGACATTAAAAAATAAAGCATGATGAGTAGTGATAACAAATTTTAATCCAGTATTATTTTGATTACTCTCTTTTAAGAGGTGGGCTAGATCTAGAGCTACATCAATAATTCTCCTATCATCTAAAGAAGAAACAGGATCATCTATAAATATATATTCCAGTTCATCATACTCATGCGTCCGCCTATCTTCTTCTGAACTACGTTGCTCAATGATAAATTCCATGAAAATGTAAAAAATTGACCAAATAAAATTGCTTTCTTCTCCTCTTGAAATTTTTATGTTTTCAGAAATGTTTCCTTGATAGCTCCTTCTAAAAGAAACGGCTGTTACATCTACATTGAACTCTGCCTCAATTTTTTCTGAAATATCTTCTTTATCTTCAAGAACATAGTCCTGAAATTTTTCTACAATTCGAGCGCTATCTCCTTCTACTGTGATAATTTTTTTAATCCACTCAGAATTTGTGTTGATTAATAACTTTCGTTCACTTCCATTTTCAAGATCATTATCCCATGTAAAGAGATCTTCCGTAAAAGCATTATAATAAAGAATTTTCTTTAAGGAGCTTGTCTCAGCTTCAATATCTACTTGAGGCTGAATCAAGTCTTTAAACAACATGGACAATCTAGTCTTTCCTGTTCCATTAAAGGCATAAACTAATTTGATATTCTTTTTAGCGTCTTTCAACTCGACTGCAACATCTTCTAAACTATCAAATTCTGTCATTTATCCTCCTTAATATTCCTACATAATAAACAACTTTGGACCAGCTAAAAACTTAAAAACTCAACAACTTATCCCTAAAATACTCATACTGCTTTTGTCGCAATTCAATTTCTTTGGGTAACCCTTGAGAAATGGAATTGGTTAAAGTATCGAAGTTGTCTAGGATAGAGACAATGTGGGATTGAGTTTCATTTTCAGGAAGACAAATGATTAAGTTTTCAATTACATTTTTAGATAATCTAGGTATACTAGCTCTTCTTACCTGATCTTTAATTCTGGATTGATTGTTCAAAAGCGTGTGATACAAAAATCTTTGATTAATAGATTTAGAACTCATTGTCCAGACATCATCAGCTTT
This sequence comes from Streptococcus sp. ALY_211, assembly GCF_058314555.1. Lineage (NCBI taxonomy): Bacteria > Bacillati > Bacillota > Bacilli > Lactobacillales > Streptococcaceae > Streptococcus > Streptococcus sp. ALY_211. Next base: position 30,864 of record NZ_JBZFUN010000005.1, read on the forward strand.
CCAAAATTTTTCATGACTAAATCCAATTTCTCCAGCAGCTCCCGCACTTATGATAAATGCTGTATTAGCAGGAGTATTAAACTGTTCGTAATACCCTAGTATCATAAGACTGTTTTGATAAACTGGATATCCATTATCAAGTGACAGCTCCTTACGAACAACACGTTTCCCACGTGAAATATCTGCAATAGCTCCAAGTCTGACCCGTACCGGTCCAAACACCCATTGCAAGAGCCTAATTAGGTCTTGTCTGTACTGTACTGTACTGTACTGTACTGTCAGTATACACGCCTTCGGCGGTAAAGGTCAAGAGCTTATCTCTAAAATATTCGTACTGCTTCTGACGGAGTTCAATCTCCTTAGGCAGTCCGATATTTAAGTCATTACAAACCGTGTCAAAATTATCCAAAACTTGAACGATGCGGGATTGGATATCAAGCGGAGGGACGGGAATTTTTACTTTTTTCAAACTATTCGCATTAAATTGCGGTTGACCTGCTTTTGAAACTAGATTGTTAGCTTGATTCCAATATAAATCGCTTTTTGAAAAATGCCAGTAATACCGAGCATTCAAACTTTCCTTAGGTATAATTTTTATTAAGAAAGATGCATATACACTAGGCTCATCAGTGTCTATAAATAACGTTTTACCATAAGTTGCACCAGTTCTAGCCATAAGTAAATCGCCATAATTGACCATGTACTTTTGTGATTCATTAGTCAAAGAAACAAATTTCTTATCTGTCATCTTAAGATAACCGTTCTCATCAATATCTGTTATCCTAATAAATCTGACTTCCCCAAAATCTTGTGCCTTGTCAGTGTAGCCATAATTAAAGTCCGCTATCTCCCCCAGCGTCTTCCACTCCACCTGATAAACGTCATCTTCAAACGATAGTAATTTATCCCGATAAAAAGAATATTGCTTTTGGCGTAGGGTCAATTCTGCGGTCAATTCTGCGGTCAATTCTGTAACATACTCCGTGAATTTGTCAAGTATTTGCACGATTTCTTGCTGAATTTTTAAGGGGATATTTGGAACTTTTACACGTCTAAAACGTTCTTTGGAGACGTTAAACCGAGTAACACCACTAGCAGTTTTTTCAATTTGCTTTCTCAGTTTTAGTCCTCTAAATAAATGTTTAGAAAATTCAGGAATCATCTCAAAATCTGTATTAAATCTTACACCAAAACTAAAACTATTAAGATAAACTGGTTCAGATGGAACAAAAGTTACAGCTGAAGACATTCCAACTTCCTCTGCATTTTCCGAAGATCCAGTAATTAGAACATCGCCATAAGCAATAAAATTTTGTTTTTCTGTCTCTCTCACAGTCACAGATTCCAGCAACGATTCGTCTACTTGAAAATTATTGAAAATATTCTTATACGTAACATACTTTGCGTTACCAATTTCAAAATCTTTCTTGCTTTTTCCTGTTAATCCACCGTAAAATGTGGAAACCTCCCCCAGCTCTTTCCACTCCACACCATTGGGACAGAGGTCTTTAATCATTGCTTCGATAGTTGTCATGTTACAAGTCCTCCGTTTTATAGAGCGTGTAACCTTCATAGTAGTAAGAGGCATCAACACCTTTGAAAAAGCTGGCATGACTGAGGTCTGTAGTGAGGTGGTTTAGTAGAAGGTATTTAAGCTCACCTGTTGACACATGGCTACGCACCATTGCTGCAAAGTACTCATCTTTATCAATGGCATTCCAATCCACGATTTTTCCCAGTTGATCCTGTAGCATGCAGTCTAGCCACAGGCGCATAGCTCTACCATTACCCTCACGAAAAGGGTGGGCGACATTCATATCCGCATACTTGTCCACAATCTCATCAAAGGTCTGATGAGGCAATCGGTCAATGTAACTCAGGGATTGTTCTAAAAAGATACGGGGTGCAAACTGGAAATTATCCTTAGCAATATTGACCTCACGGAGTTTGCCTGCAAACGCATAAATCTCAGAAAAGAGAGCCTGATGGATGGCCGCTAACCCCTTAAAGGTCCCTACTTCAAACTGAAAAAGCTCGCCTTGTTCAAAGAGTTCTTTAGCCTTACTCTTTGTGATACGCTCTTCTTCACGCGCCAAGTCAGCACTGTTGGTGAGCCCTAATTTATTCTCTAATACCATCAGCTTAACTCCTCAACAATCTTATCAATTTCAGCTCGTAAATTATCAATTTTCTTTACGGTTTTTTGGATACCCTCATTTAGCACGTCAATATCGATAACCTCACGGGTGTCTCTCTTATCAACATAAGTTGATACCGATAAATTATAATCATATTCCGTAGCTATAAGACTATTATCAACAAGTTTAGACTCATAGTCAACGTCCTTTTTATTACTAAAAAGCTCAACAATCGCTTCGATATTATCAGAACTCAATATCTTGCCATTGGTAACCGTCTCATAAAATTTATTTTTATCAGTGGAGGGAAATTTCTCATCTGATGAAGCATCAATAAAAAGAGTCTTATCCTCGGATTTATTTTTTGCTAAAACTAATACGTAAGTAGCAATACTGGTTCCATAGAATAGATTATCTGGCAGAGCAATGACTGCTTCAACAAAGTTATTATCTACAAGGTACTGGCGAATAGTTTTTTCAGCACCACCACGATAAAAAATACCAGGAAAACAGACGATAGCCGCTCGTCCCTTGTTAGATAAATGATTGAGGCTGTGCATAATGAAAGCAAAATCGGCTTTAGATTTGGGCGCTAGCTTTCCTGCTGGAGCAAAACGTTCGTCATTGATTAAAATTGGATTGCCATCACCAATCCACTTGATAGAATAAGGTGGATTTGACACAATAGCATCAAATGGACGCTCGTCTAAATGCTGAGGATTTAAGAGAGTATCTCCACGACGAATATCAAAATGATTATAATTGATATTATGCAAAAACATATTCATCCTAGCTAGATTGTAATTGGTCATATTGACTTCCTGACCAAAGAAACCTTCTTCCAAGACATGTTCCTCAAATTGCTTTTTCATTTGTAACAATAGAGAACCTGAACCACAGGTAGGATCATAAACTTTATTTATCTTTTTCTTACCTACCATGGCTAATCTAGCAAGCAGTTTTGAAACGGTCTGAGGCGTGAAAAATTCTCCACCGCTCTTACCTGCATTAGACGCATAATTAGAAATTAAGAACTCGTAAGCATCACCAAAAGCATCGATATCATTATCCTCGAAATTACCAAAATTAATTTTAGCGATACCTTTTAAAATACTGGCAAGACGTTCATTTTTTTCCTTTACATTTCCTCCCAAACGGCTAGATGTTGTATCTAAATCGTCAAACAGTCCTTTAAAGCTACTTTCGGAAGCATGACCAACAGAAGAAGCTTCGATATCTTTAAAAATCTTGGCTAAGTCTGTATTTAAATCCTTATTATCGCTAGCGTTTTTTACGACATTTTCAAAAAGCTGTGATGGTAGAATAAAGAAACCTTTTTCATCAACTGTTCCCGGAAGAAAGTCTTCCTGCGCTTCTTCATCACTCAAATCAGCATAACGAAAGTCTAAATCTCCTGCTTCGTGCTCTGTTTTATCAAAATAGGCTGAGATATTTTCAGAGATAAAGCGGTAAAACAAAATCCCTAAAATATACTGTTTAAAATCCCAACCATCTACGGCTCCGCGTACATCATCAGCGATGCTCCAGATTTTTCTATGTAATTCTTCTCTTTGCTGTACTTCTTTACTCATACTTCTTTCCATTAACTAATAGTGATACCTTACATTTTACCATAAAAACTGCTATCTATCTGTCTGCTTTTATTTTTAGTATTTGTAACTAAAACAAGACTGAGATCAACACTCTCAATCTTGTTCGTTTATCTTATTGACCAATCATTAAAATCCCAATCTGAACAACTCAAGCCCATCTTCTGTTTACAAAGCCCCGACAACCTTGTGAGGGAGATATTTTTCTTCCAGATAATCCATATCTTCCTGAGTCAAGTGAAGGTCAAAAGCTCCCATAAAGTCATCCAGATATTTTTCCTTGGTGACACCGACAATTGGTGAGTGGACGCCTTTTTGCCACAACCACGCCAAGGCGATCTGCGTGCGGGTGACACCGTATTTATCAGCAAGTTCAGCGACCCGGTTAACAATCGCCATGTCCTGCTCCTCGGTACTGTCGTATTTACTTTGGGCTGTTGTATCCGTCTTACTGCGGGCTGTATCAGCTGTCCAATCGCGCACGACACGACCCGATGCTAAAGGACTGTAGGGCGCTAAACCAACACCTGTCTCCTGACAGAAAGGCAGCATTTCGCGCTCATCTTCACGATAGAGGAGATTATAATGATTTTGCATGACGGAAAATTTAGTCCAGCCGTTCTTTTCAGCAACATATTGCGCTTTCTGGAACTGCCAAGCATACATGGCTGAAGCTCCCAGATAACGAACCTTACCGCTGCCTACCAAATCGTTCAGAGCTGACATGGTCTCTTCAATTGGCGTATGATAATCCCAGCGATGAATATAGAGAATATCAATGTAATCAGTCCCCAACCGCTTAAGGCTGCGCTCAACCTGATGGAAAATAGCCTTGCGTGAAAGCCCGTGGTTGTTGGGCTTACTTTCACCATTAGGCAAATCACTGAAGAAGCATTTGGTCGCAATCACCACATCTTCACGGTTGGCAAAATCACGAAGAGCTCGGCCGAGGTACTCTTCACTGCTGCCAGCCGCATAAACATTAGCCGTATCAAAGAAATTGATTCCTAGATCCAAGGCTTTCTTAATGATGACACGGCTCTTGTCCTCATCGAGAAGCCAGCCTGAGTGAAATCCCAGCGTGGCATCTCCAAAACTCATACAACCTAAGCAGAGCTTAGAAACTTCCAAACCTGTTGCCCCTAATTTCACATATTCCATGATGCTACCTCCTGTAGAAATTTCATTTTTATTCTATACCTTGAAGTCCACTATAAGTCAAGTTAAAACTTAAAAAACAAACAAATTATTTACGCAGGATTCAGGTAGGCTTCAGTCTTGGCTAACGTTTATAAGAGTGATCTTTTATTTGACGGCTTTGAAGATCACGGTCATCTTGGTTCCCTTACCTTCTTGGCTGTCAATTTGGATCTGAGCACCATGGAGTTGAACAGCATGTTTCACAATAGAGAGCCCAAGACCTGTGCCTCCAACTTTCTTAGAATGACTCTTATCAATACGATAGAAGCGCTCAAAGATGCGCTGTTGCTCATCTTTAGGTATTCCGATTCCAGTATCTTCTACTTCCAGCTGAACAGAGTCAGAGCTAGACTGGATACGCACGAAGACCTGACCGCCTTCTTTATTATAGCGGATGGCATTGTCGCAGAGATTATAGACGATCGATTCGATCAAGGCTGGATTAGCCATAATAAGGGCTTTTTGTCCGGTTAGATCGAGGGTGATATGACTATCTTTTGCCTTTGTTTGCAAGGATGAGACGATCTGCTCGCTGATTTGATTTAGGTCAAGGAGCTCCATCTCTATCTGATCAGATTCATCCAGATGAGATAGATTGATGACATCCTCTACGAGTTGGATCATACGCTGGGATTCTCGATAAATCTTCTGCGCAAATTTAGGAATATCATCTGCATTGACGAGCTGACCGCTAAGCATCTCGGAGTAGCCTGCGATGACATGGAGAGGTGTTTTTAGTTCATGAGAGACATTAGCTGTAAACTCACGGCGCATCTGCTCAATTTGAAGCTGATCGGTAATATCAAAAAGTAAGAGGACAAGTCCTGTTATCTGGTCCCCCTCTTTGACAGGACGTCCCAAGACACGATAGGTAGCTTGATCAAATTCTAGATAGCCTTCACCTTTTTTGCCATCTAGTCCTTTGTCGATTAATTGATTGAGATCGTAATCACGTGAGATTTCGATCATATCCTTGGTGATGGCTGTTTCATCCGTATTGAAGAGTTTCTGGGCAGATGGGTTGATACTGATGATATGACGATTGCTATTGAGTAGGATCATCCCCTCCTTGATTCGGGAAATGATGGTATCAAACTCTTGTTGGTGTTGCGCCAGCAGGGTTTCTCTTTGGCTGATCTCCCTTTGATGACGGTCGATCCGGCGTAGCAAGGGAGACAGTTCTTCATAGGTGTCATTTTCCATAGGCGCTTCAAGGTTGAGTCTATTAATGGGCTCAACTAGGCGATTGGCTGTATAGCGAGCAAGCATAATAGAGAGCAGAAAAGCAACTACTACTACTAAGAAAATCGTCTGTGCCATTCGTATCAAGAGTAAGAGGACAGTATGTTGGGTGACCGACAGTCTTACGACAGTTCCATCCTTTAGGCGTTTAGCGGTGTAGAGCGAGCGTTGGGTCATTGTCGATGAGTAGCGTGAACTCTCCCCTACTCCGCTTCTTAAAGCCTCTTTGACCTCTTTACGATTAGCATGATTGGCCATCTTGGCAGGATCCTTATCACTGTCATAGATCACAGTTCCTGTATCATCGATCCAAGTCACTCGAATACTAGACGTATCCAGCTGGTCAAAATAACGTGAACCGCCCAGGTCTATCCCTTGGGCAACCAAACTGGTCTCTGTACGCAGTTGAGCCATTTGGTTGTCGGTAAAGTAGCGATAAAGCACCCCTAAAATCATGACTAAGGAAGCTATAAGTACCCCTAAGGTTGCTAAGAGTGTTGACTTAAAAATCTTACGGGTCATCGGTTACCTCCATTCGATAGCCTACCCCACGAACAGTTTGGATATAATGGCTGTAAGAGCCGAGCTTGGTTCGTAGTGTGCCGATGTGGACATCAACTGTCCGTGTCTCTAAAACGGCTTGTTCTCCCCACACCGTGTCTAAAAGCTCCTGACGGGTGAAGACCCGCTTGGGATGGCTCATCATGAGTTCCAGCAGATCAAACTCTTTTCGGGTGACCTCTAGTCTTTTGTGATTAAGCATAATGAGATGAGCATCGCTATCCAAAGATAGGGCTCCCATTTCTAGGAGATTGGTCTTGGTTTGAGAACGACGCAGAACAGCCTTGACTCTAGAGATCATCTCCATCATACCAAAAGGTTTGACGAGGTAGTCATCTGCTCCGAGATCCAGACCCTTGACCTTGTCAAATTCAGTTCCCTTGGCTGTTGTCATTATGACAGGTATATCTTTGGTCCCTAAGCTGTTCTTGAGCCGTTTGAGAATTGTCAGACCATCTTCATTTGGCAGCATAATATCCAATAAGATAAGTTCTGGTTGTTCTTGGTCAAACATCTCCCAAAAAAGAGTACTGTCTTCAAAACCTTTGGCTTTGAATCCAGAAGTCTCTAAAGTGTATAAAATGAGCTCACGAATATCATCATCATCTTCGACACAATAAATCATGCAGTATCTCCATCTAACTGTCCTGTAATTGAATAAAGCACCCACTTAGCAATATTAACCGTATGATCTCCGATACGTTCTACATATTTAGCGACCATCAAGAGATCTATTGCATATTCCCCATCCGCTTCTGGCTGAGCAAAGTAGGCAATCAGTTTTTCTTTTATTGTATCAAATTGTTGGTTGACTTGCTCATCATGTTCGATGACTTCTTGAGCTTTCGTTCTATCTTCATCCACGAAAGCATCGATACTTCTAGTTACCATCTTAGCCACAAGCTTGGTCATCTCTTCTAAAAGCTCGACTTCTGGACCTGAGATGATATGCTTTTGTGCAATGATAGCTGCCATTTCACCAGACTGGGCTCCCACGCGCTTCATATCATAGACCATCTTAAGAGCTGCTGAGATACGGCGCAAATCTCTGGCAACTGGCTGCTGGCGTAAAAGGAGCTTGAGGCACTGAGCTTCGATGTCTCTTTCTAATTGATCAATGTGGCGAGCGGTCTCTGTCACTTGGTCAGCTAGGTGAAATTCATCTTCCTTTAAAATTTCTAAGGATAGGATGATAGCTTCCTCACAGAGAGAACCCATAAGGGTTAAATCCTTATTGAGGTCATTGAGTTGGTGATCAAACTTAGAACGCATTAGCCAAACCTCCCTGTAATATAATCTTCTGTTCGTTTGTCTTGTGGCACTGAGAAGAGTTGACTGGTCCTATCAAACTCGACCAACTCACCAGATAGGAAGAAAGCTGTTTTATCAGATACCCGGACAGCTTGCTGCATGTTGTGGGTGACCATGATAATGGTATAGTTCTTTTTCAGTTCCATGACTAATTCTTCAATCTTAGCGGTGGAAACTGGGTCTAGGGCACTAGTTGGCTCGTCCATGAGCAGAATTTCAGGCTCAATAGCTAGGGCACGCGCAATGCACAATCGCTGCTGCTGTCCCCCTGATAGTCCTAGGGCTGATTTGTTGAGTCGGTCCTTCACTTCGTCCCAGATGGCAGCTCGGCGCAGAGAATGCTCGACAATTTCATCGAGCTTGGCCTTGTTGTGAATCCCGTGTGAGCGTGGTCCAAAGGCAACATTATCATAGATGCTTTTAGGAAAGGGATTGGGCTTCTGAAAGACCATACCGACTTTTTTGCGCAGGATATTTGTATCTACATCCTTGTAGATATCTTCACCATCCAAGGCTACTAGTCCTTGGATATGGCAGTTTCTAACTAAATCATTCATGCGATTGAGGCTTTTAAGCAGGGTTGATTTTCCACAACCAGAAGGGCCGATAAAGGCAGTGATTTCTTTTTCAGCAATGTCTAGCTTGATATCCTTGAGCGCATGATGGTCACCATAGTAGAGATTTAATTGGTCTATTACTAATTTATTCACCATTGATCCTTCTTTCTAATTTTTTAGCAACCCATTCTGAAAAGAGGTTGATGACGATAACTAAGACTAGCAAGATAACCGCTGTAGCGTAGGTTTGGTTGATATAGAGTCCTTCTCCTGAAATAGCATACATATGAACAGCCAAAGTACGGCTGGAACTAAAGACACTCTTAGCCACTTCTGCTACGGTTCCCGCTGTAAAGATCAGGGCAGCAGACTCACCGACAATGCGACCAATGGCTAGGATAATCCCAGAAAAGATTCCAGGCAGGGCGCTCGGCAAAACAATTTGAAAAATGGTGCGCAATTTTCCAACACCCAGAGCGAAGCTCCCTTCACGATAGCCATCTGGAACTGATAGAAGAGCTTCTTCTGTCGTGCGCATCACTAAAGGAAGGACCATAACCGCTAAGGTCACTGCTCCAGATAGGAGCGAGAGACCCATATGGGCATATTTAACGAAAAAGAGGGCACCAAACAAACCATAGATAATGGATGGGATACCTGCCAGAGTCTCAGTTGCAATACGGATCACCGTTACAAAGGGATTGTCTCGTCTTGCATATTCTGTCAAATAGATAGAAGCTCCGATGGCAACTGGAACTGCAAACAAGAGCGCTAGTATCGTTATAAAAACAGTATTGATGAGAGCAGGCATGAGGGATACATTTTGTGTGGTGTAAGTCATTTCAAAGAGACTGGACTTAATATTGGGAATACCCTTGATCATTATGTAGCCCACAAGCGTTAGGATCGATAAAGCGGTTAAGACAATCCCTATATGCACCAGTAGGTTTAAAAATAGGGATAGAGGATCATTTTTATAGGCTAACCACTTTTCTTGCCAGTGGCTTGATTTTTTGATTTTCATCTTTACTCCTCTTTACGTATCAGCGAGAAGCTGACATTGATGATTAGTACAAAGACAAACAAGACGACTGCCGTCCCGATTAGGGCTTGACGATGAAGACCAGTTGAGTAGCCCATCTCCATCACAATATTGGTGGTTAAGGTCCGGACACCAGAGGTGATCGATGTCGGGATGACGGCTTGATTTCCTGCGACCATAATAACAGCCATAGTCTCACCGATAGCACGTCCTAATCCTAAAATCACGGCAGCTAAGATACTGCGTTTGGCAGCGGGGACAACAATGAAAAAGATACTGCGCTCGTGGGAGGTACCGAGAGCTAGCCCTCCTTCATAGTAACTATCAGGGACTGCTCGGATAGCCGTCTCTGAGACGGTAATGATGGTTGGAAGAATCATCAACCCCAAAAGTAGGGAAGCTGTCAGAACCCCAGTACCAAGACTCAGTGTCTGTTCTCGGATAAAGGGGACCAAGACTACCAAGCCAAAGAAACCATAGACAACCGATGGAATCCCCGCCATGAGATTAATGGCCATCTTGAGTGGCTTATAGATCTTATCTGGACAAAATTTAGCCATGTAAATGGCACTGAGAATTCCGACAGGAACCCCGACTACCAAGGAACCCGCCGTCACATAGATAGATCCGATGATCATAGGAAAGATTCCATAGCTATTATTAGCTGGCTGCCATATCTTGCCAAAGATAAAGTCACCTAGTCCAATCTTTGTGATAGCTGGAATTCCATTTGAAAAGATAAAGAGACAGATCAGTAAAACCGATAATACAGAAATACAAGCAGTCAGGAAGAAGACTGCCTGCATGATTTTTTCCTTTGTCTGGGCCATCTAAGACTCCTTATTTGTCAAGTTCAGCCCAAGTGCTTGTCTTACCAGTATAAATGGCTTTGACTTGATCACTTGTAATATTGTTTACTTTGTTATTCTTATTGACGATAATGGCGATACCATCTAGTGCAATGGCTTGTGATTTAACACCCTTGTCTGTTTCAGACTGTTCCAGTTCACGAGAAGCCATACCGATGTCACATGTTCCATCAATGGCACTGGTTACCCCTGTTGTGGAATCGCTTTGCTGAATCTCGATCGTTACATCTGGATTTTCCTTGATGTAGGCTTCTTTGAGTTTTTCCATAACTGGAGTCACTGAGCTTGAGCCTGCGATAACGATCTTTCCACTCTTGTTTTGAGACTTGTAGGCACCTGTATTGGAATCCGAGATATAGCCATTGTCTTCGACAATCTTTTGCCCATCTTTACTTTGAATATACTGAATGAAATCTTTTGTTTGGCTATTAAGATTGTCCTTGGTTACGATATTGAAAGGACGTGAAATCTTATAACTACCATCTTTCACTGCCTCGGCGCTAGCCTTGGTTCCATCGACTTTTAGTACCTTAACGGTGTCATTGACAGATCCCAGCGACGCATAACCAATCGCACTTTCATCACCAGCCACTGTCGTCAGCATGACGGCTGTTGAATTAGTAACAGTTGCTTGTTGAGTTGTCTTATCAACTTTTTTACCATCACTGTTTTTCTCTTCGACGCCAAAGAGTTCGATAAAGGCACCGCGTGTGCCAGAGCCATCTTCACGAGTGATGATATTGATAGGTTGGTTGCTAGATCCTGATTTTGAACCACCACAAGCCGTTAAGAGACTTAGGCCAGCCAATCCGGCTAAGGCGATTAGTGAGAAACGTGTCATTTTTTTCATGAGTAAGGGTCTCCTTAGTTTTAATTTTTACACGTCTTATTTTACCGATCAACTATCAAATTTATTCCTATAGTTTTGTAAAGTTTTTGTAAAATCTGGGAATCGATTGATTTTGCATGGATTTTACATGAAGCTGATGGTTTCTTTGAAAAGACTTGTTACAATGAGCCCATCACTTTTGAAAGGATTTTGATATGTTTACACTTAATCGTCAGGAAAAACGTCTGCTGACCATTGTCTATGGTAGTTCTATCCTACTGCTCATCTTGGCTAGTTTTTTTGATCAAGTTATTTCCCAACAGTTGGGGAGCCAAGACTCTATCTTTGGGACCGTCTTTCAGGACTTTGGCATGTTTCCAGAACCTCTGGTACTCTTTGTCTCTGCCAATATTCTAGGGTTTGTAGCCTATAAGCGCAGCCAGGTTCCTCTGCTTAAGTTGATTCTAACCGGAGCTGCTCTGCTGTTATCTTTTTGGGCTATTCTTCATATGGTGGATGACTGGCTTTACTATGGCTATAGTAGTGCAGACAATATCGCCAAAGGACTTCCTATTGCCACGGCTAATAACGATACGGGAGCTGCCATCAGCTACCCTATGAGCTTGAAATACAGCATGAGTATAGCTATATGGGCTGTGGGCAGTATCATACAGTTTAGATGGCTTTCAAAAAAAAAGCCCAGAGCTCTTAATGATCTTATCTCTGTTGCTATTTTAGGGATCGCTTTTTACTTCTTATCTGAAAACATCATCGATACAATGAAGGAAACCTGGGGGCGCTTTCGTCCTTACGAAGTCTTTGGCCATGTCGATGGGGCTCATTTTACTAATTGGTGGCAGATCAATGGGGAAAACGGTCATCGTTCCTTCCCATCTGGGCACACGCTAGCTGGGATGAGTGCCATGTTCTTTCCTTTTCTCATCAGTCGTGACCACGTCAAGGGGCAAACTCGCATGACTTATATCTGCTTAGCTTACGGCTTTCTCATGGCAATCTCACGTGTGCGGGTAGAGGCGCATTTCTTATCTGATGTCGCAGCCAGCGCTATGATTACCTTCTTTGTTATCTTTGCCTTGGCAAAGGTTGCTGGTTATCGCTTTATTGAAGACGATTAAAAAAGAGTTGATTAGATCGGGCTTTACAGCTTGGTCTAATCAACTCTTTTATTGTTATCTTAGGTTCTTGACTTAGTCAGCCAAGACTTGATAGCTAGCAACTTTTCTTGTCACGTGTTTGCGGACTTCTTGTACCTCTGGTTTTTGATGTCTCTGTGCATGTTCTGGGCGGCTGAGCCAGGCTTCAAAATCAGCCTTGTCTGTCCATTTAGATACTAAGACAAAGTCGATTTTACCGTCTTCTTCGCCTGCTTGCCATGCTTCTGCTGAGACATTTCCAGGCCAAGAATGAAGAGAATTGAGGTCATTTTTTATCTTTTCTTCAAAAGCTGCTTGGTAATCAGCGTCTACAGTAAATACAGCGGTTTGTACATGTGTCATAAGAAAGTCCTCCCTAACGTTATTAGCATCAGGCTGCATTGAAACTTTAGGACATTACTCCTATTTCCCAACAACCTTTTGTGCTCTTAGTGTAGCAAAATCAGTCATAGCCAGCAAATGATTCGTTTGAAAGTTGGGATCACATAGAGAACGCTTCTCCTCCTAGCTCCGTTGCAAGGCTATCAGAAAGATCACGATCTATTTATCATTTTTTAAGATTAGTTATTTTTTCAAGGCTCTTCTGGTATAATAGGGGGGAATAAAGTGAGGTGTTTAGCGATGAAATTAACAGCAATTACCAAAGACAATCAGGAGCAGGTCCTGATGGAATGGCAGGGCTACTGGATCAATGTCAGTCAACTATTGGCAGATACTAAATCCAAGCAGAGTGATCTATTAGAATTTATCCAATCGGGAGAGGCCCAGCAAGCGCTGGAAGGTATAGACTTTTCTGCCTATCTTGTTAAAGATATTTTTGGCTACGACCGTGCACCTATTCTCCCTAATCCTTCAAAGATTTTAGCGGTAGGGTTGAATTATAGGGATCATCAATCTGAGACCGATTTGTTTATCAAATCTGACTTTCCTGAGATTTTTACCAAGCTCCCTAATACCTTGAATCATCATAATGCTACGATTTATGGGACAGATGTTGCCCACCATTATGACTATGAAGGGGAGTTGGTCATAGTCATTGGGCAAACTGTCAAAAATGCCAATCTGGATCAGGCAGAGAAAGCCATTTTTGGCTATACGATCGGCAATGACTTTACTGCACGTGTCCCGCAGTTCCAGACCAGTCAATGGACTTTAGGAAAGTCTATGGACGGCTTTGCCCCAGTTGGCCCCTTCTTAGTGACTAGGGAAGACTTTGACTTTGAAGAGGCAGAACTGATCACCCGTGTTAATGGAGAGATTCGTCAACAAGAGCAAGTGCGTCACATGATTTATAAGCCTCATGAAATTGTCTCCTACCTCTCCAAGTATATGACTCTTCTACCGGGGGACTTGATTTTTACAGGAACCCCGAGTGGTGTTATCTTGGGCCAAGATGAAGATAAACAATCTTGGCTATCAGACGGCGATACGATTGATATCTCTATCACAGGTATTGGAACACTGATCAACACTTTCAAATTGCGGATATAAATATAAAATGAGTTGAGCCATTGCTTAACTCATTTTAATATCTTATAGTTCTGCTACTTTTTTAGCTGTTTGTGATATTCTTTAATCCCTAGTCCTGTCCATCTCCTAAAGGCTCTCAGAAAGCTGGAGCTATCTGAGAAACCCAGCAGAAAAGCAATATCGTCTGTTGTTATAAATAGCTAAGGGCAAAGGCTTTTTGAATGGCAGCTAGCTCTAGCTTGAAGCTTGTATTTTGTCGCGCCAGTTGGCGCTGTAAAGTCCGTGGACTGATATGGAGCTGCTGAGATACAGCCCTTAAGGAGGTGTCCCCCTTGATGATAGCTTCGATGAGCTGCCTTTGCAGCATTTGCTTTTGCTTAGTCAAGTGTAATTGTTGCTCAAGATAGGGTTTTAAAATCAGCCACAGGGTATGGTTTGCCTTAGAAAAAGGTAGCTCTAGATCTGCTTTCTGAAAGACTATAGTATTGTTAGTTGCTTTCTCAGTAGGAAGCCCTAATGCCTGCTCTAAGAGCGAACCATAGCGATAAGGTCCAGAAACTTTGATGGGATTGATCTGTTTAGCCGTTCCTGCTCTTAGAAGATTCAGCAATAATAATTGCTCTTGAAGCAAAACAGTACGCGGTAAATACGGAAATTGATAGTCAAAGGATAGACTGATGGTCTCACCAAGATCCTGAATGTTCAGTTGCAGAGGCCCTATTAGCGATTTATAGCGTTTGATTTTCTCATAGGCTACTAATCCATTGGAGCTGGATAAGGCTGCAAAAAATACTGGAACAAAGTACTGGATATTCTCTATTTTACTTAGTTCCAGTATGGCTTGATCAGAGATTAGGGGATCAGCAGTCATCATGAATTGGTGGTAGTCGCTATTGCTGTAGCGAAGTGTATGGTGCGTCAGTTGATTAGATAAGTGAGCACTCTCTATAATGGCTTGGACATCTATGCCATTAGTGTGTAAAAAGTTTTGAAATGCAGGGGTTAATACTATTTTCACAGTCGTTTTTCCTTGGCTACTATTTAGGTTAAAGATTTGATGACAAGGCGGTCAAACCATTTGGCTGGTAGGATAGCGTGTAAAAAGATGAGTCCCCTACTTCCTTTTCCTACAAGGTAGCGTGCCTTGGTATGTTTTTTCTGACAGACCTTGACAATGGTTTTTGCAACTGATTCTGGCTCTAAGAAGAGAGCGCTTTGGTACAGTTTAGGCAGTCGCTTGATCATTTTTTGAGCTTGACTACTATAGACGGTTTTCTTACTACTATCAGCTAGATGCTGTTGCATAATTGTATTCCAAGGGGTTCGGACACTGCCAGGTTCGATGAGGACTATTGTGATTCCAAAAGCTCTGGTCTCCATACGCAGTCCGTCTGATAAGGCTTCAAGAGCATATTTGCTGGCATGATACCATCCACCCATCAGGGTTGTCAAGCGTCCGCCAACCGATGATAGATTGATAATACGCCCCTGCCCTTGCTTCCTCATTATTGGAAGGACTAATTGGGTCAGCCGTGCTAAGCCAAATAAGTTGACTTCAAATTGTTGACGGGCGTCAGTTATGGCCGTCGTTTCAATAGGACCAAATTGACCGTAGCCAGCATTATTGATTAGGATATCGATCCGTCCTTCACTGTCAAGAATTTTCTCCAGTGCTTGCTCGATAGAGCTAGTATCTGTCAGATCCATAGTGATCGGCTGGATATGAGGGTGATTTAGATCAGTAATCACAGATGAATGTCTGGCTGATCCATAAACTTTGTAACCTTTATGCGCTAGCAGCTTAGCTGTTGCTAGACCAATACCAGATGATGCTCCTGTCAGTAAAACAACCTTTGTCATACCTAATAGTCCTCCACTCTTCTTAGTTTTCTTTTCATTATAAAGAACTATCACTGGCTAAGGAAGGACAAAAGGCGACAAGCTATCTATGGACAGATAATTTCACAATGTTAAGCTCTTAATTGTGAAACTCTTTGTCGTCGTTAGTTAAAAATGGCACTAAAAAAACCGCCCCCTAGGGAACGGTTTCTATGATAATTGGACTCTATTATTTAAGAGTTACAGAAGCACCAGCTTCTTCCAATTTAGCTTTCATTTCTTCTGCTTCTGCAGCAGCTACACCTTCTTTAAGAACTGATGGTGCGTTATCAACAAGACCTTTAGCTTCTTTAAGACCTTCACCTGTGATTTCACGAACCACTTTGATAACGGCAACTTTCTTGTCTCCGCCTGAAGTCAATTCAACGTCGAATGAATCTTTAGCAGCACCAGCGTCTTCACCGCCAGCAGCAGCGACAGCTACAGGAGCAGCTGCAGATACGCCAAATTCTTCTTCGATAGCTTTTACAAGGTCGTTCAATTCAAGGATTGAAGCTTCTTTAATTTCAGCAATAATGTTTTCAATGTTCAATGCCATTGTCATTTTCCTCCAAATGTTTTTTTATTTAATAAATGGGTTGTAGCCTTAGGCTACCTGTAACGATAATCTGCTTAGGCAGCACCGTCTTCTTTGCTGTCGGCAACAGCGTTGATTGCGTAAGCAACGTTGCGGACAGGCGCTTGAAGTACTGAAAGGAGCATAGAGAGCATACCTTCTTTGTTTGGAAGAGCTGCCAATGCTTGGATGTCTTCTTTTGAAGATACTGCGCCTTCGATGGCACCACCCTTAATTTCAAGTGCTTCAGCTTCTTTTGAAAAGTCGTTGATGATTTTCGCTGGCGCTACAACATCTTCGTTTGAAAATGCTACAGCAGATGGTCCGACGAAAATATCTTTCAAGTCGTCAAGACCAGCTTTTTCAGCTGCGCGTGACAAGATTGAGTTTTTGATAACTTTCAACTCAACGCCGCTTTCACGAAGATTGCGACGAAGGTTGGTATCTTGCTCAACAGTCAAACCACGTGAGTCTACAACCACGATAGCTGCAGCAGCTTTCATTTTCTCAGCAATTGCATCGACCAGTTCAGCTTTTTTAGCAATAATAGCTTCACTCATGATTAAGATTTACCTCCGTAATTATTTTGTCTGAATACGAAAAAATCGCATCCAAACCCAGACACGAAAGTACAAATACGCTATAGTAACCAGACCAAGCTGGTATTGTGACGTTTTTGTGCCTCGGCAGGATTCTTATGAGTCAAGCTCCCCTGCTGTCTTAGGTCAGTTTTTTTCAAAACCTTAATTATAGTATCATGGCTTTTTATCACTGTCAACACTTACAGCCCAATAATTAATAAAAAAATGGAAAATGCCTAAAAATAAGGATGAAATGTCTCTTGAGATTTGATATGATGATCCTGAATTTAAAATTGAGGTATAAGACTATGCGATTAAAAAGATTCTGGATTGTTTTGGGACTGATCATGCTAGGGGTTGTCATGCGCTCGCCCTTTACGACGATTTCGACTATCCTGCCTGATATTGCTCGGGATCTGGGAGTCTCTTTGAGCTCTTTGGGAGCTTTGACTTCTATTCCTCTGCTGATGTTTGCAGGCTTTTCATCATTGGCTCCCCAATTATCTCAGCGCTTTGGCTTAGAACGATTGATAACACTGGCACTTTTGATCATGGCTGTAGGCTCTGCGGTGCGCATCATTTCTCTGCCTACTCTCTATCTAGGGACGGTCCTCGTGGGTGCTAGTATCGCTTGTGTCAATGTATTATTGCCAAGTATTGTGGCTACTCATTTTCCTCATAAAATCGGCCTGTACACAAGTCTATACACCAGTATTATGGGCTTGTCATCGACCGCCCTGACTTCACTGGCTTCACCTATCTCTACAATCATCAGCTGGCGGGGCTTTATCCTATTGTTATCTAGCCTTGTTTTAATCGGTTTTCTGATTTGGCTACCTAATGCTAAGCCTGCCCCTCAGCAAGCTAGCAGGGCTCAAGCCGGGTCTAGGCAGCCAGTTTCTCGAAGTCTCTGGAGGAATCCTGCTGCTCTGTCTATGCTCATTTTTGGAGGCTTACAGTCCCTGCTGTTTTATACTGAGCTGACCTGGCTGCCGACGGTTTCTCAGGCGGCAGGATTTTCAGCCAATCAAGCAGGCTCCCTTCTGGGCTTGTTCAATCTGGTCAGTTTCCCTATGTCTTTACTTATCCCTGGCTTAGTAAGTCAGCAGTCCCGTCAGGCTAGAGTTTGGACTATGCTGAGTTTTTCCAGTCTAAGTCTCGTCGGTCTAGCCCTGATTCTTTTAGGACCAGCGAATTATATGGTTTGGGCTACTGCTCACCTCAGCCTAGGTTTATCAGTAGCAGCTCTTTTTCCTTATATGCTGGTTAGCTTTAATCTTAAGACGAGAACTGCACAAGAGACCGCCCGGCTTTCTGGTATGGTACAGACAGGCGGTTATCTGCTGGCAGCTATCGGGCCTATTCTTCTAGGCTATAGCCAACAGCTCTTTGGTTCTTGGAATGCTCTCGTTTGGATTTTAGCACTGGTCACTCTCATAATGGCTGTAGCCCTAATCTCCTTTGAAAGAGCTGATAGCATTATTTAATAAAAAAACGACCTTGGTACTGCCCGAAACAGGTTAGATTGTTGTAAGGCAGACCACTTAGGGTCGTTTTTATTAGCGTAATTGACTGGATAAGACTGCGATATCCTGCGGTCGGGTACGGCAGCAGCCACCGACCACCTTGGCACCTAGTTCATGCCAGCTTTGAGTATTTTCTAAAAGGCTGTGCGAGTGATCAGCGGCTTGTGTCCAGGTTTGACTAGCGCCATCATAGACTTCACCAGAATTGGGATAGGTCACAAAGGGTTTGTCGGTATAGCGTCTCAGCTGGGTTAAGAAATCGTGATAAACACTAGGTGAGCTGCAGTTGAGACCCAGTGCTAAAATCTGCTCAGAACTATTGATGAGCTCTGCTACAGTCCCGATACTAGTCCCATCTGAGATAGTCTTGCCATCTTGCGATGTGAAGCTCATATAGGCTTCAGCCTGAGGAAATTCTTGGGCTAATAGCTCAACAAGCGCTTGCGCTTCAAGAAAGTTGGGCATGGTTTCAAGGGCTAGGAGATCGACGCCGTTATCCAAAAGAATCTGAATGCGGGGGCGATGAAAATCCTTGATCATTTCCTTGGTCACGTCACCATAGCGACCGGTATATTCGGAGCCGTCAGCTAGATAGGCTGCGTATGGGCCAACATCGCCACTGATTAAAGGGAAGGGACGCTGGGCTTTTTCCTGATCAGATAGCTCTCGCCAAACCTTTTCTCGTGCCTGCTTGGCCAGATCAACTGTCAGAGCGATCAAGGCCCTAGCTTTAGACTCGGAGACACCATAATCAAGGAGACCCGGTAGGGTTGCCTGATAGCTCGACGTCGTGACCAGATCACTGCCAGACCTCAGGTAGGTTTCGTGAATGTCTTGGATGAGTTTTGGATTTTCTAAGAGGTACCTAGCTGACCAAAGCTTACCTGAGA
This sequence comes from Streptococcus sp. ALY_211, assembly GCF_058314555.1. Classification (NCBI taxonomy): domain Bacteria; kingdom Bacillati; phylum Bacillota; class Bacilli; order Lactobacillales; family Streptococcaceae; genus Streptococcus; species Streptococcus sp. ALY_211. The sequence goes on from NZ_JBZFUN010000005.1 coordinate 50,320, forward strand.
CATCATGTCCCTGATATTCAAGCTCAGTCCCCAAGGCACCGTGCAAAATGATATAATCTTGCGATTGCAGTAATGAATGAAATGCTCCCATGACTGCTCCTTTCTACCACTTTTTAAAGCGGATAAAATGATAAATGTAGCAAAGAATGACAAAGGGAACCCCAAAATAAAGTCCGGCTCTCTGGGAGGGGTCCCAGGCGATTCCGATGATAGAAATGACCAGAAGAATGATCGTGAGGTAAGGCAGTGCTGGACTGTGCGGTGTCTTGTAGTCTAATTCTTCAAGGCTATGGTCTTTGAGCCAACGCTTACGAAAATTGATCTGGGCGATCGGGATGGACAGCCAAACCACGACAACTGCAAAACCTGCGATCGATACTAGGGCCAAGAAAATAGTCTTTTCGTAATAGACACTTGCTACCAGGGCAATCACAACACCGATCATTGAGAGAATCATGGCACGCATGGGCACACCGTTTTCATTAATACGAACGACATTCTTACTGATCATACCTTCATTAGCCAGTGACCAGAGCATGCGCCCAGAGGCATAGAGTCCAGAGTTGGCTGCGGATAAAATAGCCGTCAGGATAACAAAGTTCATCAGATCAGCGGCAAAGGGAATGCCAATCTTGTCGAAGACTACGACAAAAGGAGCTTCTACGACACCCGCCTGACTGGCTGGCATCAAGGCAGCGAGCACTGCTATGGTCATACAAAAGAGAAGCACCAAGCGACCGATAGTCGATTTGATGGCAAAAGGAATCTCTTTTTTAGGATTGTCAGTCTCCCCTGCTGCCACTCCGATCAACTCAATCCCTGAAAAGGCGTAGTTGACCGATAGGATAACAGTGATGACTCCTAGCAGCCCTTTGGGAAAGAGCCCATCTTTGACGAAATTAGTCAAGAGCGGCGCCTGATGACTTCCCTCATAGGGAAGCACTCCCAAAATCGCCAGCCCTCCTAATAGGATAAAGAGAATAATGGCGTAGACTTTGATACTAGAAAAGTAATACTCAGTCTCAGCAAACCATTTGACATTCAAACTATTGACCAAAAAGACCAAGGCTGCAAAACCAGTCGCAAAAATCCAAACGGGTACGCCAGGGAACCAGCGTAGCATGAGGTTGGCGGCTCCGATGAACTGAGATGCCAGAGCAACTGTCCAGCAAAGCCAGTAAGACCAAGCAACCGTAAAGCCAGTCCCTGGACTAATGAACTTGGTCGCATAGGTATGAAAAGAGCCTGTAACTGGCATAGCTACTGCTAGCTCTCCTAGAGAAAACATGATCAGATAGACCATGACAGAGCCAAAGATATAGGATAAGACCGCACCGAGCGGCCCTGCCTGAGCAATCGCATAGCCCGAACTCAGGAAGAGACCTGTACCGATGATCCCACCGATTGACAGCATCTGTAGATGTCGACTGGTCATCTTTCGCTGGAATTGGCCTTCATTTTCAAAGTTATGATTTTCCATAGCGCCTCCAAATAGTTTTGTCCCTTAATCATACCATAGATTTAGAGAACTACGACCATTGCCTTTTTTTATCAAGTGGTATAAGGATAGGCTATAGAAAAGCACCCCAATCGTTAAATTTTGTGTCTAACTTTTGGGGTGCAGTTCATTTTCGAGTTGGCTTTACTGCTCTTGCTCATTATATGGCATCTATGCGATCAGCCCTTTTTCTAGGTGGTCATATAGTCTAGACACAAGCTCTTACGGGAGCTAAGCTAAGGGAAAAACAATTAGAATGGTGCGAGACCTAAGGCATGCTGGGCAGCGAGATTGAGCAGGCTCCACTGGCGATCAAAGCCTGGTTGGAAGAAGAAATCAGCCTGAGCTAGATCTTCTAGTGTCATCTTATGCCCAATCGCTAGGGCTAGGACGTTGCCTTGGGCGGTCACGTTGTAAGTCGATAAGACAGCTCCTCCTAAAATCTGATGGGTCAAAGGATGGTAGGTGAGGCTGACATAAACCTGAGGGTTGTTATCATCAGGGATATAGGCAGGGCGTAAGCGATCCTGATACAGGCTGGTCTGGTAGGTAAGGCCCGCTTGCTCGGCTGTAAAGGTGTTAAGACCGCTAGAGGCGAAATGCAGATCAAAGACACTGAGGGCGGAAGCTCCGACTACTCCTGCGAAGGCTCGACTAGGCTTAGCTTCAAAGAGGTGTTTGACGACATACTGGGCTTCACGCCGAGCAGTCGTCGCTAGGGCTATAGGCATTGGCTTGCCAGCAGGAATGGAGAGCGGTAAGACCGCATCACCGATGGCATAAACATCTGGAAGATTGGTACGGAAATATTCATCGACCTTGATAAATCCACGTGGCTCTAAATCAACAGTTCCCTGCAGCCAGTCAGTATTGGGTTTGACACCTGCTGCAAGGATCACTAGGTCAGCCTGAATGTCTCCCTTATCAGTGATGACTGCTTGGACCTTATCATCACCTTGGAAACGCTCTACTTTGGTATTCATGTAGAGGTCGACATTATGGTGCTCAAGCTCTTTGGCTACTAGATCTGCCAGCTCAGGATTGAGGTAGGTACCTAGCGGTCGGTCGATAACATCAACCAAGCTGACCTTTTTACCACGGCTGGCAAAAACCTCAACAGCTTCTAATCCAATATAGCCTCCACCGATCACAACGACATTTTGAATGGTCGGTGATTCCAAGGCAGCCTTGATCTTAGTCGCCCAGTCATAGCCCCGCATGAGATAGATATTGTCAAGGTCAGATCCCTCAACTGGTAGCGTCACAGGACGAACACCAGAACTTAAAATCAGCTTGTCGTAGGCGACTTCCTCGGTCTGATTTGATTTCGTATCTTTGACAGTCACTGTCTTTTGATCGGCATTGATCGCAGTGACTTGGTGGTTGTTAAAAATCTTGCCGCCCTTGGCTTCTAAGTCTGCTGGTGCAAAGTTGCGGACATCATCTTTAGCAGTGACCTCATCTTTTAGATAGAGCTCCATCCCGCAGGACATGAAGGAGACAAAATCACCTGCCTCATAAATAGTAACGTCTAGCCCCTGATACTGGTCTAGCAGCTCAATAGCGGACTCATGACCACCGTGGGACGCACCGACAATAACAACTTTTTGCTTCTCCATAGGTATACCTCCTGATAAGCTATAAATATCATTAAGACGACGTGAGATGATGGCATCTCACTCATCAGATTTGCGATCTTGCGCAGTGAAAAGTAACCGCTTTCCACTACACCCTCATTCTACTGCTCTTGGCATAGGATTTCAACTGATGACCCTATAAATTTAAAAAATATAAAAGCACCAGCATTAGTTGCCGGTGCTTGGTATTGCTCTATTGACGATTTTAAAAGGAATGACTGATCATCAATTAGTAAATATCTCGTCGGTGGCCAACTGACAAGGCTAATACGATCAATTCCTGGTCTTGAATCTGACAGATGACCCGATAATCACCAATGCGATAGCGCCATTGGCCGGTACGATTAGCACTAAGAGCTTTTCCATACTGCCTTGGATCATCCAGAGCATGTGAGGATAAGTAAGTTGTGATTCGCTTTTGCGTAAACTTATCTAGCTTTTTAAGCTGTTTGATAAACCTTTTCGTCGGAACCAACTTATACAAGATCATCCTCCAAATCAAGTTCAGCTAGCATATCCTCCCAACTCATTGGCTCATGGCCTGCCTTGAGGTCATCTAGATACTCTTGATAGGCTGACTCACCGACATGGGCATCATATTCATCTTCTAGGGATTCTAAGGTCTTGTTGCGGATCAATTCAGACAGGGAGACCCCTTCAAACTTTGCCATGGCTTTCATAAATGTCTTATCTGCTTCAGAGACTTTTAATGTAATAGTTGCCATAATTCCTCCTATTCTCAAGGTAATACCATTGTATTACTTGATTTGATAAAAGTCAATCTCCAAAGTGACGAGATGAGGCATTGTAAAATGACTGATAACTATATTCAGTTTACAACTTCAACCCTTTCAAAAAGGCATCCAGCTCAGCTTGAGCTTCTGGGGTGGTGCCTCGCAGGTCCTTGAGAAGGTTTTCCAACTGGGCAGATTTTTCAGCGATGGTTTGGTTGGTCTTGCTTATGTCGGCCATGATGTCTGGCAGCGGGGCGACTGCTTCTTCCTCAAAGGTATCGACATAGCGGGGAATATTGAGGTTGTAATCATTCTCCACAATCTCTTCAAAGCTGGCTAGATGGGCAAACTTATCTATATCACTGCGCTGGGTATAAGCGTCCAGAATCTTCTCGATATGGCTATCGGTCATGATGTTCTGGTTCTTGCCCTTGTCAAACTCTTTTGAGGCATCGATAAAGTAGACATCACGATTGGTACGGTCTTTCTTAAGAATAATGACCGTGGTCGGAATGCTGGTATTAAAGAAGATATTGGCCGGCAGACCGATCACCGTATCGATAGCCCCTTCCTCTAGGAGGTGCTGGCGGATCTGCCCTTCGGCATTGCCACGAAAGAGAACCCCATGAGGTAAGACGATAGCCATGACCCCGCCGTCCTGCTTGAGGTGGTAATAACCATGCAGGAGAAAAGCAAAGTCAGCCTTGGACTTGGGCGCTAGCTTACCATAAGGTGAAAAACGGGGATCCTCTAGGAAACCAGAGTCCGCAGACCACTTGGCTGAGTAAGGGGGATTCATAAGGACGCCGTCAAAGTTAGTCGGCTCCTCATCCGGCCAGTCAGCATCCAGCGTGTCACCGTTGTTGAGGTGCTGGTTTTCAACAGGGACATCGTGCAGAATCATGTTCATACGTGCCAGGTTGTAGGTCGAGGTATTGAGCTCTTGACCATAGTAGGTCACTGTGTTTGGCTGGCGGCTGTACTTCTTGGCATTGAGCAGCAAGGAGCCAGAGCCCATGGTCGGGTCGTAGAGGCTAAAGCCCTGCCTGTCTTCACGCCCTTGCAGGGCAATGCGGGTCATGAGCTTGGCTACAGGCTGGGGCGTGTAAAACTCGCCGGCTTTTTTACCCGAGTCCGAGGCGAACTGACCGATCAGGTACTCATAAGCATCACCCAGCATATCACCGGCATGACCGGCAAGATCAAGACCAGCCAGCTCCTTCATGACACTGGCAATGGTTTGATTCTGCTTCTGCGGCGTTGCGCCTAACTTTTTGGAATAGAGGTCAATGTCCTCAAAGAGATTTTCAAAAAGGTCATCACTGCGCTCGATATTGCGAAAGCCTTGAGCTAGGGACTCCAGCTGGAAGGTCCCGTCATTGATGGCAGTGATAAGAGCCGTAAAGGTCAGATCGGGCTCAATGACATAGGATTGCTGATCCATGAGGACAAAGATCAGATCCTCATGAGTCTCCTCATCCGCATAATACTTGCGGTAGAGCTCAAGCGCCTGCTCCAAATCATCGGTCGGCTCCTGCATGGTCTTAGCGACTTCAAAAAGCATCTTGTCTGAGAGATACTTGTAAAAGACTAGACCTAAGAGATAGGACTTGTACTCATTAGCATCCATCTTGGAGCGCAGCAAATCCGCTGAATTCCAAAGTGCCTGATAAAGGGCTTGTGAGGTAGGGGTTTCTGACATAAGTTTTTCACTTTCTAAAAATAATTTTCGTATTAATATAAGTAAGCCATATTTGAAAAAGCTAAGGGATCATAATATACTTGTGTATACAACATAAAAACATCTGGAGGTGCTCATATGGCTACCATAAAAGCAAGAAAAGTAGGAAATTCCGTAACTGTAACGCTTCCTAAAGACTTGCAGGTTGAAGATGGACAGGAATTCATCATTGAAAGAGGGCGAAATGGCATTATTCTCCTAGCTCCCAAAATCAATAATCCCTTTGATGGCAATGATGATTTGCGGATGGAAGATGACTTTGCGGACATGAGGTTACTTGATAATGAATTCTAGTTACATTCCTCAAAGGCAAGATATTGTCTGGATTGACTTTGACCCTTCTGCTGGTAAAGAAATCCAAAAACGCCGACCAGCTCTGGTCATCTCCAATGAAAACTAGAGTAGACGTACAGGATTTGTGGCTGTCTGTCCCATTACACACGGCCAAGCTAAGTTAAGAGAAAAAGGATTATTAGTTCCTGTTCATTCAAAAAAGGTGGACGGTGCTGTCAATCCTTTTCAGCTGCATACCTTCGACTTCAGGGCAAGACAGATTGAAAAGATTGCTGAACTGGCCGATCAAGAATTTGTCATCGTCAAACAACTGATCCAATTTATCTTTTAAAGCTCTTTACGTTACTGGACAGAAATTCGTCCAGTCTTTTTTGTTATAGCTTGATGTCTCATCATGCTGTGTCACCATAAAAATATCCCGCAATCCGCTCATAAAAATGAGCGGATTTTAAGCGGATTATGAGCGAATTTTTAGTGAGATGAGGGCAGCTTATAATGCCTGTCACGTGTCGATCCTTCTACTGTCAGTAAATCCTTTTGAACAAACAAAGACAAATAGCGACGGGTACTGGCTTGGCTTAGTCCAATCACGTCTTGTGCCAAGGAAGTGGTAATGACACCATGTTCAAGGAGGTAGGTTCTGATTTTTTGCCAGACGGCTTCTTCTTTAGGTTTTAACGTTACGGAGGCAGTAGGCTGAGCTGTCTGATATTCCTGCAAGGTCTCTAAGATAGCGTCCAGCATGAACTCAATGAAGACAGTCGAGTCATTTGCTTGATTGCTGAGGGTGAGGGCATCGTAATAGCCTTGCTGGTGGTGGTAAATCACCGACTCAACAGGCAGCCACTCAAAGATGGGATTGGACTGACTGAGAATCAGACTCTGCCAGAGACGTCCCATACGTCCATTGCCATCCTCGAAGGGATGGATAATTTCCAACTCAAAATGAACAACACAGGATTTGACAAAATCCGACACGCTACTAGCTTTTGCCCATGCAAATAGCTCCTCAACTAAGGCAGGTACAAACTGAGGACGGGCGCCGACATGCACTACGTGACCTGTACTGTCATAGGCACCAACATCACCCGTGCGAAACTGACCAGCATGCTTAACCAAATCCTTGGTCAGCAGTCTGTGCGCTTCTAAGAAATCCTCCAGACGGTAAGGATCTAGTCTAAAAGCACTCTCATATGCTTCATAGGCATTTTCCACCTCATGAATATCCTTGGGTGGACCAAGCACGCGCTTACCGTCAATCACAGCCGTCACCTGTTCCAAACTCAGACTATTATTTTCAATGGCTAGGGAGGACTGGATCGAGCGAACCCGATTTTCCTTACGCAGGTGCAACTCCCGCCGCTCCAAGGCCAGCTGGGTCGTCAGCTCCGAAATCCGCTGAACCTGGTTCAAAATCTTTTCAGTGATACGGTATGAAGGCTGCATAGGTGCTCCTTTCTAAGGGGGATAAAGGTTTACTAATGTCTCTTTATTATCTCATAATAATGCTTTTAGCTCATTCATTTTTTAGATGTAGACTAGGAATTCTCTCATATATTTTTCAAAATCCATCTGTTCCCTGATTTCCTAGACAAACATATCTTGTAACAGCTTCTTCTTCAACGTTTCAAGCTGCTCAATTTTTTCTTGATAAGAAGAAATTAGGTCATCTAAGTTCAAGAAAAACTTTCCTAAAGCTCGTTGCTCTGCAGTATTGCTGGTGATTGCTATTTTTCGATGTAGCAAGTCATCTTTAGTAATTCCTTTGATAGATGTTCCTTGTACATTATCTTTTTCTTTTTGCAGAAGTCTATAGAGTACATATAGCGCAAAATATTTATCCACAGTCAAATCACTTATTGATAGAAAATCTTGGCTTGTTGAAAATTCAAATGGGACCAAAGCTAATTTTCCAACACCAACCCGTGTCACAATAGCAATAGAATCTTTAGGTACCAATTTAGCAGCTGATTCCTTTAGTCCTTGTTCAGTGATAGTTTTATTAGTAGTCGATAATTGAAGTTCGTGCTCTATCAAGTCAGACGATTGAATCCAGTTCAGATTTCCACCCCAGTATTCCTCGACACTTGTTTTAGGTGTTCCGCCACCAAAAGTTTGCTTCGTCAATTTTGCGACTGTTGTCTCCTCCCACTCGCCATCAAATCCATCTAAGCGGATTTCAGGGGTGGTCTGTCCTGCCTTTGGAAACATCTTGGACAGCATGGTCGCCTTAAAGGCTTGATAGTTGGCCAAATTATCCTTATAGGCAGACAAGAGCTCATCAAGCGTCTGGAAAAGCGACCCGATAGCAGACTGTTCGGGGAGGGAAGGGAAAATCAATTCTACTTTTTCTAAATCACTATTTCTAATATGAACAATAGATTTTCCTTGTGCTCTTTTAACTAGCTCTCTTTTCTGAGAACCATTGGAAATCGTTAGAGTTAGAAAAACAGAATCAATATCTGAAGCGTGAGGTTCAATAATATTTAAGTCTCCTCCTAAAATAATTCCTTCTTTCTGAATTACAGACGCTCTTGAAATTTCTTCGGAAGATTCTCCTGATGCAGGGACGACTACTTCACCCCCTGTACTCACAATAGAATTCTTTTTAATTGAGTTTACAAAAGTAGAAACTGATGTGACGATTGTTTGGTAATTTGTGTACAGTTGCCCATATAGGAGGATTGGAAAACCGCTATTATCTAAATCATTTTTTGTATATCCATTTCCCTTTTTAAAATTAGCGTGATCTTTTAATATTCCAGTAGACCATTGATTGTCAAAATTTTTGAACCTAAGCCTAGGAGTGCTATTATCCATTTTCATTCAACCTTTTATTTTATCCCTTATCCAAGTTTAAGTTTCAAAGTGATCTTAAACTAACTATCCCGTTTTTCAATAGCTTTTCTATTAGACTCAGGTAATAAATTGTACACTTCTTTTATTCTCTTTTTCTGAGTAATTTGGTTATCCACTATCAAATTTATGAATTTCAAAAGTGAAATGGCTAACTCTTTGTTATCTGAAAGATCAATTTCTCCAGGGTGTACTGCATTATTACCAATAACTCTCACACTATCTAACATCATCTGAATTTCTGATGGTAAGCCTTGTTCAACTAGTGTTGCAATTTTAGAATCTAAAGTTTTCCCTCTAACATCTAGTTCAATCATTAGTTGTTCAATAGCAAGTCGAGCCATGGCTGCAGAGGCTCTCGGTGACTTATCGAGAATTGCGGCAGATTCATCATAAATTTCTCCGACTGAAATTGGCATATCAGAATTTGCTTTAGGAGCATCTATATTGTTATCAGGATAAAGGAGACGTTCAAAAGTGATATTCTTCCAATTTTTTTCATCATTAAATACAGAAAATCTATTAGTGGCTCTTTTTAACCATATTGATTCTTTGCTACAAGAATCGCATTTTGAAATTATTAATTGATGAAAATAAATTTCGTCATTTCCAGTATTTAAATCTGTTTGAAACTGCAACGAAACTGGATAACTTTGATATCTTTGTATTGCGACTATATTGCAGTTCGGGCATAGTATTCCTTGTTCACTTATTACATTTCCTAAAAACTTTTTATTTGAAATAAATTTTTCCTTCATATTTTCACCTTTATTCTACTCTGTCTAGTTTAGTTTCGCCCTTAATAGATTCATTTTCCATCCAGTAAAAACCATTCCATGTACTATACGATTGCTGGTTAGGATACTTTTCAAAATATTGCTTTTCTCCAATACAAGTCCAAAACATATTTAAATCGTTATCCTCTAAAAACTTAGTTAAATAATCTTTTCTGATAACTAGACCGTTAATAACATCAGCAATTTCACCATCAAATGCGACTAAGTTTCCAGTTTCACTAAAGAAATAGCCATCATATTCTTGCTGGTTTAGATTCAGATCGTTTACTAACTTAGGACAAGGGATACTAACATTTATTGTTTCTTCTTTAGAGGCATCGTACTCTGCTCCCCAAGTAAAGTGAACATAGGCAGGCATTATTTGTGCAAGAACTTTTTCAAGTTTGACAACTATGTCTTTCTCCGTTTTTTTTATCACAATTTCATCATCGGTAAACTCTAAATCAGAAACCGTTTCCCGTTTAGTAATTTCCTCACCAGTCTCAACCTTATACTCGGACCAGTAATCTCCTAATACATCTTGAACACTTGGAGACCAAGCATACTCTCTATTGAAAAATTGATAGAAGGAGCCCCCTTCTGGAAATATTCTTCCCCAAAATTTCGTTGTACTAAGATTATTTTTAAGTTCTTGGAATTCACTATTTTTTACAAAGTATGCTTGAACGATTCGCCATATTTGCTGAGAACCTTCTTTAAAACCCAAAGGTTCTGTATTTATGGTATATTTATTATTTTTTAATTCCTTATGCTGATATAGCAAAATCCATTCTACACCATCACTGTCTCTGTATGATAATGGCATATCAAGTAGATTTGGTTTTTGGGAAATCCATTCTTGTATTTGTTTCTTACCAATAGTTCTTTCCTCGATAAAGTTCTCTTTGACTTCGCTATTAAATTGGGGAAGTATACCTAGGGGCTTCATAGAATGATAATTTAGAGTTGGATCAAAGTCTCTAACGTAGGGTTCCCAAGCTCCTTTATACCCTCCATCATAATCGTCCCAAACTTTTAATTTATGACTGTCTGAGATTCTAGCTAAGATATTATAGAATGCAATCCATTGATATTTTTTGCCTATTCTCTCAATTGTATGGCTTCTTTCTCTATCATGAGGGTGTCCACGCAAAGTATCATACTCAGCAAATAAATCATTAGAATATCCTAGTACATCTCTAATATACTGCATTGCGTAGTGGTATAAAATTTTTACATCAATATCTTCAAAATTACTTAATGCAGACTGGAAAATGTACCTTCCAAAATCTCCATAAATTCCAACCCCTTCAGGTCTCATAGACTTGTCGATCCACCCTAGCCCATCACTTTCAACATGAGAGTTATAGTGATCAGGAGAAACAGTAGGAATTGGTATAGATTTATATGGAGGTATTATCTTTGAGTATTCTATTTCAGTCTTCTTACTCGAAAATTCAAATAAAAACCTTTCAATAATCAATCTAGCATAATCCCTAAGCAAGATATCTGGATAAACAAACTCCTTATCAAATATACTTGAATAAACAAAATTAGCTAAAGATTGAAATTCATTTTCATACGTTTGGTTTCTCTTTGTACATGCACCAAAGATAACTCCGTATAGCCTCTGAATGATGTAAGGGTCATTTACGTTTTCAAATTTTCTTAAAAGATACTCACAAAGGTCAAAGTTTATTTTTAGTAATTCAACTATTGCCTTAGAAGTTATATCTCGTAGTTTCCTATTTGAAGAAGCCAATAGCCACGTGAAAAGTATCAATAATAACTTACTTTTTTCTTTAGACATATTATCAATTTTTTCGCCCCTATCAAATAGGCAGATTAATTGATAAATCCTTTCCTCATCATAAGTTAAATTATTAATAAACGGAATCCAAAAGCTATCGCGCTCATTAAGTTTTTTATAAAAAAGAATTTCATGTAAAAATTCGGCATTGATCGGACTCTTTGCCTTGCTACTATTTTCTATTAATACTCTAAAGACATCAGAACTATGCGTAGGATATTGATTAACAATATCCCTAAAGATAGCTTGATTTAAGGTATTTACAGGACGCCAAGAAAAACTTTTTATATATCTAGTAGCTAAGTCATACCTGTTATACTTATCTGTGACCTTTTCAATTAAATCAATACAATCTTCATTAAATTTCTCAAAATAAAAACAACATACAAATAAAAAGACATCAATATTGTAATTGTTTTTGATTTCTCCATCTTCAATCCTTAATAGATTATTTTCAAGGTACATTTTCAATTTTTCCTTATCAGAAGAAAATTCCATAATAACTTTAGCTTTGAGATAATCTTCTAATAAATTGTATCCAAAAGAATAAACTTCATTGTTCTGACGAATATAGTCATTAATTATACCTGATTTGAGAAGATTAGAAATGAAAAATTGTTTATTAACAATGCCATGATCTAACCAAAATTCCATCTGAAGAAGATCTTTTTTATTAAGATAATTATTACCATTATTTTCAAGCTGTTTTCTAGCAATCTCTAATAATAAATCTTTCAATATCGTTCCTGAATCAGAAATATTCAAAGCTTTCTGAATCTCATTATCAACTATAGTTATAAAACGCTCAAACATCTGAAAAAGATTTAATTCCTCACCATTATACGTTTTACAAAACAGAGTTAAAAATAGTGGATTTCCCATTTCGTAATTTAACAAATCAGATGGTGAAAATGGAATATTATAGAAGTTTAAGAATTCTTTCGTTGCTATAACAGACTTTTCTTGAAAACCAGTGTGCTTGGTGCTTAAAATTTTCCTATCTTCTAACTGCCTGATTATATTTTCTTCAAAAACGAGTTTTTCATATCCAGTCCTTACAGACAGTATAAGTTTAATATATTTTCGTTTCTTTAATTCTGAAATAATTCTTGTTAATCCGTTTTGCCATACGCTTCGATTTGTCGTCTCATTTATCGCATCAATAAAAATGTAAATATATTTGTTTTCAATCTCTCCAAGAGTATCTAAAATATCTAAAAACTCATGAATTGCATAATGAAATCCAAATCTCTCAATAATTTGTGCGGAAATGTCGCTACTAGATAAATAATGATGTCCCAATAAAAGAAGGGCGTAGCCTCCACTGTCCATTGTCTCTTTTACAGCTGTTGCAAATAGCTGAGTTTTCCCCATACCAGCTTCACCTGTAACAACAAGAATTTTTTCATTAATCAGTGATGCTTCTTCCTCTGAACAACCAAACCAGTATAGATAATCTAACAGTCTAGTAATATCACGCATTTTGTTGTATATTTTATTTCGTTCACCTTGAGAGAGAGCTTCATCTGATTCTATTTTATTTTCTAAATTGTCCTTCATTGCGGAAAGCTTTTCAATTTCCGATTTCAAAGCTTGATTAACTTTAGTATTCCAGCTTACGCACTCATCTATATTTTCAACTGTTATATCTGCTAAGCTATTAATACATTCCTTAACGTTAGAAATTAAGTTACTCCCTAAACTGTAAAGAGTATCTAAATCATTAATAAGTTCTGTCTTTTTAGCGTTAATTCTATCAATAGCACTTTGACTTCTTGTAAAGAGTTGAATTTTTTCATCTGTTTTTGTTTCCACATTAAACTTTGGATTATATCTGGTACCTAGGGAATCAAACGATTGTTGATTATATTCTTCAAACCAGTCTCTTGTTATTATGTGGTTTCCAAAAAAGAAAGACTGTAAATCAAGATGCTCTATGACTTGTGTAATAATTTCATTATTGCTAATAACCTTAAATTCAATATTAGCTTCTGCAAGGGTTTTATTTATTTTTATATATCCTTTACTTTTTAACGATATATCTTTATTGCAGTAAAGATAAAATGTATCCAATTTATCAGCGTAGTTTTTTACAGTCTTCTCTACAGATTTTTGAATTTGAGAATAATCCACTTTATTCTCAAAATACTTTGCTTGAAAAGCAATTCTTTTCCCAAGTTTTGAACTATCAATTGGTTCTGCTTCAACACCAGGATGGTTGGGGCTTGATGTTAGGGTAGAAACATCATCAAGAAATTTTCTTTTAAATAAGATTCTACATAACTGTTCAAAAGTATCTGCTACATTAGTGTGTAAAGCATTAAAATTACCCCAAGTTATTTTTTTAGGAATCATTGTTTATATTACCTTTTATTATCTCTTTGTATCTTACTAATTGAACACGGGCTAAAAGCTCGGGATTTAGATAAGCTTCCTTGTGTGCCAGCACACGGCGTCACCTTCCTAAAATCAATATATCTGAACTGAACTCGCCTACGATGCTGTGCAAAAAGATAACCATTTCCTAGACACAAGATGTCTTCGTCATGGTTCCTATTTTGCTTTGCATCGCTTAACGGCTCTGTATCTTGAGTTTACCTCCTCAACCTCAACGGTTCTATGATGTTTTCGATGAGGTTGGTGTAGTCCCTTTTGATGTTCTTTTTGTAGAGGAGGGGGTTGAGGGGTTCTGCGACTTGGGCTTTGTAGTCTTGGTAGCGTTGGCTGGCTGCTAGCTGGCTTTCGCCTTCTTGTTTTTTACGGCCTTTTTGGTAGTGGCTGACGAGGTAGCTGAGTTCGTCCTCGCCGATATACCATTTCTTGGCTAAATCTGTGACATGGCCTTGGATGACCTCTGCGACCATCTCATCTAAGACAGCACTCAGGGATTGCCCACGGTAGCTTTGGGGATCCCTCTTGATCTGATGCCAGAGGGTGAACATGACCTTAGCCAGGCTGCTGTTGGTTTTGGCGAGATTGGCGATATAGTCATCGATAGCGGCTAAGTCCTTGTTTGAGAGGTCAGCTGCTTCTTGGCCTTCCTGCGGGATCAGGGCTTGGATGAGGGAGAGGATATACTCGTAGTTGATCTCATCGACATGGACAGACTCGATCTCGTAGAGATAGTTGATCGGCTCCTCTTCTTCCACCTCTTCTTCACGCCGATGCTTGAGCTCAGCTAGGACATTTTGATAGACGCCCATATAGGTCTCTAGCTGGTCTGTGCTGAGGCCATACTCAGCATAGATCTCTGCCTCATTATACTCTTGGTAGACTTGGAGGGAGGCGAGACACTTATCAAACTCCTGAAAGGCCTTGGCAAAGACTTTGAGCTCTTGGGTAGTGGCTTGCTCTGGATAGATCCCTAGACTGGGCTCGTCAGTCGTTAGCTGGCGAAAGGCTGCCAGCTTGACGTCAAAATTAGCCTTTTCTTCCTCCCAGTCTGGGGCTAGGACGCTGGTCTGACCGCCGTTTGAGTAGAGCTGGAGGGCATTATCGACGGCTGCTTTAAAGCTATTTGGTGCCTGAAAGGTGATGATCTGACCGTGGCGTTTATTCTTATCAAAGATCCGATTGGTCCGGCTAAAAGCCTGAATCAGATCCTGAGGCTGCATGGGCTTGCGGTCGATAAAGAGGGTGGACAGGCAGGGCGCATCAAAGCCAGTCAGGAGACGATTGACCACGATGACCAGATCCAGCTGCTCGGCTCGAAAGAGGTACTTGTCCTTCTTGCGGGCGAGGCGGTTGTTGACGTCGGTATTGTAGCTGCGCAGGTCGGCCATGGTGAAGTGGCTGCCAAACTCTTTATTGTAATCGCTCAAGGATGCTTGCATCTTCTCCTGATTTGAGTGGGAGTCCTCTTCATTTTCAGTGACTGAGTAGGTGATGGCGACCTTGGGAAAGTCTGGAAGGACACGCTTGATGGACTCGCTAATCTTGAGGGTCGTTTCTCCCTTTTTGATCCGCTGGATAAGGTCGTAGTACTTCTGCGCCATGGGGATAGACTTAACGGTCAGGATAGCATTGTAGGTCTTGCCGACCCCGTTTTTAAAACCGAGCGGCCCCTTGGAGTGGTTGATGATGGTATCGAGGACCTGCAGCATGTGCTCTTCGTTTTCATAGGCTTGGTCTGGGATAGCCTTTTCATCAGCCCCTTCATCAAGGAGCAAGGTGCTTTTGTAGTCGACTTTGAAGCCTAGGACGGCGCCATCGTGAATGGCCTCCTTGACCGTATACTCGTGGAGCTTGCGGCCGTAGAGTTCTTCGGTTGTTTGCGCTAGATTGCCCAACTGCTGGCGTTTATTTTCGCCAAAGATAGGTGTCCCTGTGAAGCCGTACCAGAGGGCATGGACAAAGAAGCGTGAGATGGCCTGATGGGCTTGAGGTGTGACCGCCCGATGGCACTCATCGACCACGAAAGCGACCTTGAGCTGCTTGATTTTCTGGGCATCCTTGCTGTAGCGGCCTTCCTCAATCTTGCGCATAAGGGTGGAGAGCTTCTGGATGGTGGTCACCACCACACGCTTGTCATTGCCGATCAGGCGCTTGACCAGATCGTGGGTGCTGTCGGTCTCGTCAATATCAATGACATCATTGGCGGCATAGGACAGAAAGCTAGAAGTCGTCTGCTGATCTAGGTCACGGCGATCCACCACAAAGATGGTCTTTTTGATGGAAGGGATCTGCAGGAGGTTGCGGGCTACCTTGTAAGAGGTCAGGGTCTTTCCAGAACCTGTGGTATGCCAGACATAGCCGGACTCCTGCTTCTTGCTGGCTTCCTGAACCGCCTCGATGGCATGGATCTGGTAGGGGCGCAGTAAGATCAAGGCCTTCTTATCATCATCGATGACCGAATACTGCATGACCATCTGGTGGGCACGGGGAATCGAGAGGACTTCCTTTGTGAAAGCAAAGAGGTCTTCGACCGGCTGATTTTTGTCGTCCACCCACTTGGTGAGAAATTTCCGATTGAGCTTGTCAGCCTTGGCGGCTGCAATATAGCGGGTATGGGTTTTATTGGAGATGACAAACATTTGGATGCTTGAAAAAATGCCACGGAATTTTCCTTCACGGTCGTATTTCTGGATCTGGTTGAAGGCTTCATCTGTCGAATGACTGGCACTCTTGAGCTCGATATGGATGAGCGGGAGGCCGTTGATCAGCAGACTGACGTCTGTTCTGCGGTCACGCTCAAGCTCGTTTGAGCGATTGCGGACGACTTGATGGACAACTTCGTAGGACGATCTGCCGCCTGCGACATTGTCACGCCAGATAACCGAGAGGCGGGCATTGTCTAAAGCGGCGTCCTCACGCTGGAGATCGACCTTGGCAATCCCATTTTCACCGACCAGCCATTTGGCTGCCTCGTAATAGCTGGTAAAATCCAGCTGTCCCTTGATTTGCTCCTTTTCCTGATCGGTCAGGGGATGGCCGTTGAGAGCAGCTGTATTATTTTGCTCCAGCTTGGCAAAGAAATTATCCCAGAGGTCTTCTTCTGTGCGCAGGTCCTCACGCAGGCTCCATTGGCTCTCACCTGTAATCAATCGCTCAATCAGCTGCTCCTCAATCACCAGTTCATTTGTCACTTTTATTGCCATGGGTATCACTTTCTAACATTGTACTAACCTTATCATTATAGCATAGGGAAGGTTAAGGAAGTCATAAATCATAAGGGATATAAAGGTTAAAAGAAGCAGCTAAAAACGCTCCAATCACTAGGATTTGAAGCGTTTTTGTATATGACGTTTTACCAGCTTGTGTAAGATTACTTTTTAATCTGTAGGTCGGCTAGCTGCTCTAAGATACTGTCTGTATCTGCGCCAGCCTGTAAGAGGGCTGCGGCTGTGTAAGCCCCTTCGACGATAGGGACAGGGGCGATATGAATGGTTTTTTCTGAAAAATCAGCGACCATCTCGAGGTTCATCTTGGCACTGCCAAGATCAAAAAAGGCAAAGAGTTCGTCTTTAGGGTTGCTGCTGATGACCTTTTGGACTTGGTCAAAGCTGGTACCGATACCGCCGTCCTCTGTGCCTCCGATAGCAGTGATTGCGACATAGCTGGCGACTTCATCGATGAGATCAAGAAGGCCTTGGGCGATATGTTTTGAATGGGAGACGATAACCACTCCTGCTTGTGCCATACTAGTCACCTACTTCCATCAAAGCTTCAAAAAGGTAGCCAGATGAGCAAGTACCGGGATCGATATGGCCAAGGGAACGCTCACCCAGATAGGAGGCACGTCCCTTGGTTGCTCTGATGTCGGCAGAAGCCTCTACATACTGGTGGATCTTATCCAGTGTGAGCTGGTTGGCACGCAAGTCTTCTAAGACCTTTGTCCAAATGTCAACCATGGTTTTTTCACCAACTGCTGCTTTCCCACGCTTTTGGATCATGTCCAATCCTGCTGCAACAGCATCGGCCACGGAGTCACTAGTCTGAAAGGATTTGGTAAAGCCCATAAAGGCTGAGCCGTAAAGGGGGCCTGAAGCACCACCGACCTTGCTGAGTAGCTGCATGGAGACGACTTTAAAGACATCTGCTGGGCTGGCTAGGGCTTGGCTCTCTAGATTTTCCATGACTGCCGCCATACCTCTTGCCATATTGCCTCCGTGATCACCATCACCGATTGGTGTATCTAGCTGGGATAGGTAATCTTTATTGGCTTGAATCTTGTCATTGAACAATGACATCCATCTAATCGCTTGTTCTGTATTCATATCTGTCTCCTTACCAGGCAATAGTTGTCACAGGTGCTTCTAGGGCATCCAGCCAGGTCTCGTCTTCTAGACGCAGTAAGGTCAGGGACAAGCCTGCCATGTCGATAGAGGTCATCAGATTGCCTAATTTTTTATAAGCGACTGTTATCTTTTCTTCTGCCAGAAGTTTAGCTAGGTCATTGGCAAAGATATAAAGTTCCATCAGGGGTGTTGCGCCCATACCATTGATGAGGACAGCGTATTTTTCACCTGCTTTTGGTTGGAATGAGGCTGCCAGTTTGCTTACCAATTCTTTGGCTAGATCGGCAGATGGCTTCATCTGTTCACGCTTGTAACCCGGCTCTCCGTGGATGCCTATGCCGTATTCGATTTCGTCATCTGCTAGCTCGAAGCCCGGTTGACCGACTTCAGGTACTGTTGCCCCGCTTAGGGCCAGGCCAATCGTGTGAATATTAGGTACCAAGCGGTCAGCAAGTTCTTTGATCTCCTCAAGCTTTTTGCCGCTTTTTGCTGCATGGCCTAGAATTTTATGGACAAGGACAGTTCCAGCGACACCACGGCGTCCTTGGGTATAGAGACTGTCTTCGACAGCGATGTCATCATCAACGACGACATAGGAGACAGGGATCCCTTCCATTTCAGCCAGTTCTTGTGCCATTTCAAAGTTCATGACATCTCCTGAGTAGTTCTTGATGACCATGAAGACACCTGCTCCCTCATCAGCCTCTTTGATGGCTTCTAGGACTTGATCGGGTGTCGGCGAGGTAAAGACGGGCCCGCAGACAGCTGCTGAGAGCATGCCCTCTCCGACAAAGCCTGCATGAGAGGGCTCATGCCCGCTGCCACCGCCAGAAATAATAGCGACATGACCTGTCTTGGGGGCATTGCGAGCGATGATGTCAAAGCCATCCACACGGTGAATGAGATCACCATTGGCAAAGACCATACCATCTAGCATTTCAGTGACGACGTCGGTAGGTTGATTGATAATTTTTTTCATAACTCCTAACTCCTTTGTTCTTTCTTATACTGTCATTATAGTAAAGCGATTACAAAAAAGAAAGGGATAACTGGATCTTTACCCCTTTTCCTTTCATCATAGAAGAAAAAACGCTCTAAAAACTGAGTTTAGGAGCGTTTTCTTTATCTAATTGTCTTCGACGAGTGCTAGGAAGCTCTATTGAGTAGGTCGTTTACTGCAGCGAAAAATTAAAATCAGTATAAATTTTATGATTTTACATAATTATATTTCTGCTATTTTTGGTGATCATTCGTGGAGCTCGAGTGGCAGACCGTCTGGATCCTTGAAGAAGGTCATCTTCTCACCGGTGAAGCTGTCACGGCGGATGGGCTCGCAGGTGATCCCCATAGCTTCGAGTTCAGCTATAATTTCTTCAATGTTTTGAACACGAAAGGCTAGGTGGCGCAGACCGGCTGCTTCCGACTTGTACTCTGGCTGACCGACACGCTTTGGGGGAGCTTGGTAGGCGGGATCATTTGTCTTATTCCCAAAGATCTCCAGCTCAATGTCGCCGCACTTGAGATCCAGCTTGTAATCGTGGCGCTCAGGACGGTGGTTTTCTCGGATGATTTTAAAGCCTAGTTTGTTGACATAAAAATCACGGGACAATTCATAATCCGAGACGATGATAGCGACGTGATGAATAGCGTTTAGTTGCATATTTTTTCTCCTTAGGCTTGGTTTTGAGCCGTTTGCATGTCATAGTAGACACCTTTTTGGCGCATGAGTTCTTCATGGGTGCCTTGCTCAGCAATATCTCCATCAACCATGACTAGGATTAGGTCAGCGGTCTGGATGGTAGAGAGGCGATGGGCGATAATAAAGCTGGTGCGTCCGGTCATCAACTTTTCAAAAGACTCTTGAATTAACTGTTCGGTGCGTGTATCGATGGAGGAGGTAGCCTCGTCCAAGATCAAGATTTTGGGAATAGAAATAAAGATACGGGCGATGGTCAGGAGCTGACGCTGACCTTGGGACAGCGAGCTTCCTGCGTCTGCGAGATAGGTATCATAGCCGTGAGGGAGCTGGCGGATAAAGTAGTCAGCATTGGCAGCTTTAGCAGCTGCTATGACTTGCTCACGACTGGCTTCTGGATGACCAAAGGCGATGTTATCATGAATGGTCGCTTCCTTGAGCCAAGTCTCCTGGAGAACCATACCGATCTGCTGGCGCAGGCTGGCTCTGGTATAGGTCTTGATGGAAACACCGTCGAGCTTTATATCACCGCTATCAACCTCATAAAAGCGCATGAGCAGATTGATCAGGGTGGATTTTCCTGCTCCAGTTGGTCCGACAATAGCGACTCGGCTGGCAGCGGGTATCTGAACCGTGAGATCCTTGATCAACTTTCTATAGGGCGTGTAGCCAAAGGAGACATGCTCAAAGCTAAAGGCGCCTTGGACGTGATCCTTGTCTAAAATCTCATCACCTGTCTCTGTTAGGCTATCTTGATCCAAGACCTGATAGAGGCGTTGGGCGCAAGCTAGAGCGCCTTGGAGTTCGGCTAGGACCGATGAAATATCATTAAAAGGCTTGGTGTACTGGGTAACATAGTTTAAAAAGGTTGTCAGCTGACCGATAGAAAAGGCACCGTTCATGATCCGCAAGGCCCCTACTGCTGCTAAGAGGGCATAGATCAAGGCATTGACGAAACGGGTAGCAGGATTGACCGAAGACGAATAAAATATAGCCTTCTGAGAATAATCCGCATAGGTCTCATTGGTCCTTTGAAATTGAGCGATGAACTGATCTTGCGCATTGAAGCTCTGTATCAAACTTTCCTGATTGAGACTTTCTTCAATCAACTGGGTCTGCTTGCCTCTAGCCTTGGTTTGATCCTGAAAAAAGTTAAAGGATTTGCGAGCGATAAAGCGTGATAAAAAGAGCGATAAGGGAGTCAAGAGCAAGACTAGAACCATCATGATCCAATCGATATCAGCCATGGTCACCAGGGTCACTACGATGGTCAAAAGACCGACAAAAAATTGGTTGAAGACCATCAATAAGCCATTCGTCAGCTGTTCCACATCTGTCGTGACCCGACTGACTAAATCCCCTACCGACTGGCCAAGATAGGACATAGGAAGCTGATGCAGCTTGGTAATCACACGGTCTCTCAGACTCTGGCTAAAGCTGTAAACCAGTTTATTGTAAATCAGAGGATTGAGATACTGGACCATTGTATTAAGGACGATGACAAGGAGCATCTGGGCTAAGATGTGCCAGATGAGCTGATGATTATTGGGCACCAAAACAGCGTCGACTGCTCGACCGATCAAAACGGGCAGATAAATGGTTAAGCCGACCTGACAGATGATCCCTAGCAGAGCTAGAGCTAGGTAGCCTTTTTGCTGCATAAAGTCTCTGATCAGGCGTTGAAGCGTGTGCCCCTTCATACTTGGTCTCCTTTCTGATGTTGTGATCCATGGATGTCTCGGTAGATTGGACAGGTGCCTAAGAGTTCTTTATGGCTACCTAAGCCGACTTGCTGCCCCTTATCCAGTACCAAAATTTTATCAGCCGATTTGAGACTATTGGTGCGTTGAGAAATGAGGATCAGGCTGGTGTTGAGCTCCTGCTTGATGGCACGAAGCAGACGGCTCTCTGTCAGATAGTCGAGTGCCGAAGTGGAATCATCCAAGATCAGCACGGGACGCTCTTGCAATACTGCACGGGCGATTGTCAGGCGCTGACGCTGGCCGCCCGAGAAATTGCGGCCGAAAGCTGCCACAGGACTATCCAGCCCTCCTTCTTTTTCCTGAACAAAATCGCTAGCTTGAGCGATCTCTAGTGCCCACCATAGTCGCTCATCTGTCACTTGCTCAGGCTCTAGGCCCAAGATGAGATTGGAGCGGATTGTTCCCGTAAACAGCTGGGCCTTCTGAGGTACTAGGCTGATCCAAGATCGCCATTGTCTCAAGGTTTCAGGGGACTGGCCTTCTTGATAGAGATGAAGCTGGCCTTCTTGGGGGTGATAGAGACCTAAAAGCAGCTCGACTAGGGTGGATTTACCAGCACCTGTCCCGCCGATAATCCCCAGCGTTTGTCCCTTATTGAGCTCTAGATCAAGCGCTTTTAGCGAAGGCTTGGCCGCTGTCGGGTAGGTAAAGCTCACCCCTTGAATAGAGAGGAGCTGGTCCCTCTCAGCACTGCTCTCTACGCAAAGCAAACCATCTAAATTTTCCTCCTCTTGCTCAAAGACCTCCTGTACTCGACCAGCACTGATAAAGCTCTGGTTGAGATTGGTAATCATGAGTGCTAGCTTGAGCAGTTCATTGAGAATACCTGTCAGGTAGTTGACCAAGGCAATCAGACTTCCCTGACTTAAGCTTGAGTCTGCGATGGCGAGATTTCCCTGCCAGATGAGGATGACTAGGGTTAGATTGACGATTAGAAAGGTCAAGGGAGCGTTTAAACTAGTCAGCCAACTCGCTTTTAGTTGAGAGTTGGTATAGGCTTGGTTAGCGTCTAAAAATTCGGACTTTTGCCTATCTTCCTGGCCAAAGGCTCGGATAACGCTCATCCCTTCTAACTGCTGGCGTGTCAAGCTAACTAGCTGGTCAGTCTGCTTGCGGATCAGGCGGTAGATAGGATTTACTAATCTAGCCAAGAGATAGACCATGAGACTCAGGGCAGCAACTAGGATTAGAAACCAGATAGATAGGCCTAGATCAATGGTACAGGCCATGATAACAGATCCAAAGACAATGATGGGAGCCCGTAAAAAAAGGCGCAAAAACATATTGATTCCTGTCTGTATCTGGTAGGTATCACTGGTTAAGCGTGTCAATAAGCTTGATGTGGTCAAGTAGTCTCGACTCGCCTTGGGCAGGCGCATGATTTTTTGGTAGAGCTCCTTTGTCAGCTGTTTGGTAAAGCCCACTGCTGCCAGGGAGGAGAAATATTGGGCACTCACAGCTACACTGACGCCCAATAGCGCAAAGATAAGAAGGAGGCCGATCATCTGCCATAGGGAAGTGGTATCTTTTTGGGGGATAGCCTTATCGACAATCTGTGCGATGATCAAGGGAACCAGCAATTCAAAGGCTGCTTCAAGCAATTTAAAAAGGGGACCGAGGACACTTTTGGCCACATACCCCTTGAAATATTTTAATAGTGATTTCATAATTTTAGAGTTTATCGATCAATCGAATTAAAAAGAGGTTGAATTGAACCTGTTTGGCATAATAGTGATTGCCGCCATCCACATAAAGCTTACCGCCTCCATAAAGGATGGAGACGATATTGTAGTAATGATAGGTATCCCCACTGCTATTACCTAGGCTAGGCGCAACAACGTCTCTCGAGTAGCGCTTAGCAAGCTCGATCGTATTTTTACCACCGTGCTTTGCAACATAGGGGATATAAGCCTGTCCAAAATTATAGGCTTGGATGGCTGTCCAGCTATCTGTGTGATGGTCTTGGGCTTCTTGCAGATTTTGATCCAGGACCTTGGTTCCTTGTTTGATGCTTTTGCGATTGTCACTGATGGTATCTGTTTGGCCAGTCGAGCTTTCACTGGACTGCATGACATCGTTTGAGCGTCCCTTGGTCTCAGTATAGATCACTGCTAGGACTAGATCTTCATTGGTCGTATTGTCATCTTCGTCTAAGACCTCTTCGACCAGAGGACGGTAGGCTAGGACATTTTTGACCGCTCGATAGACGCTGATCCCTTTAGCAATCAGCAGGATCACTATTATGATATAGATGATACGTCTGATTTTTTTAAACATAGTTATTTATTTTGAATGTCCTGAATATTTTTGATGAGGATAGAGTAGGTACCGTCATCATTCTGGATGAACTCGACAGAGTCGGCATCCTGATAGACTTGGTTAGGCACAATGAGCTCAATCCCATTGGAAAGCGAAAGTTTTTGATTTTCCAGTTTTTTGGACTGGCGTGAATAGTCAACATCAGCCACTGGCACCGGCTCTGGCATATGGTCTTTTAGCTCGTCGACAAAGGTTAAGCGAGCTGTTAGATTGTCGTCAAAGAGCTGGTTGGCCAATTTCTCTGGAGAGAGTTCTTGATCTTCTTCAAGGTTTTGAAAAATTGCTGATTTGACCTTGGATTGGAATTGAAAATCATCTTGATTAAAGTTGTCAGCCACTTTTTTGGCCGTTTTTTCCAGGAGATTGATAGACTTTTTGACCGACTGATCGGGGCTAACCTTGAGCAGATTTTCTGAAAAATAATTAGCAAAGCTGCCGTTGTGCTTGATGCGCTTTTCAATCAGGTAATAGGCCTTGGTCTGACGGTTGATGACCAAGGCTTCATCTGGTGTCTGAGCTGCTGAAGGTAAATTATTTTGCGTCAGTTTAAAGGGTTGTTCAGCATCTCCTTGGATATGAGCTAGGCTGTCTTTTAAGACTAAGCGCAAAAAGGCAAAGTGCTCAACGCCTTCCTTATCAAACTGAATAAAGACCAAGTCATTGGTCTTTTGGTCTTCACTGAAGACGAACTCCTCCTTCCAGAGCTGGGCGACTGTGCGGGCAGCGTCTGTAAAGTCGGTATCGAGGTTAGCCATAAAGTCATTTTCAGGCTCAAAGCTTCCTCGCTTGGCATCAGCGGTAAAAACCTTGCTTAGCTTTTTGCGGAAATACTCATCTAAGTGGGGTGTTAGCGTCAGCGGTTTATCAGCAAAGCGCAGCTCAGTATCATCAGGGCTGAACTGATGGATGATTATTTTTTTTAAGTATAAATCTAGCATATTAATAAAGGGGGAAACTATCGGTCAAAAGTTGGATATCTTGGCGAATACGTTCCAAGGTTGCGGCATCATCGTGATTTTCTAAGGCTTGAATCATCAATTCAGCAATCTTGGTACTCTCGGCGATTCCCATGCCACGACTGGTGATGGCTGGTGTCCCAATGCGGATACCAGATGTTTTGAAGGGAGAGAGTTTTTCATAAGGAATAGCATTTTTGTTGAGGGTAATGTTGACTGACTCTAAAATTTCTTGAGCCACCTTGCCGTTTTCTACGACCTGGGTCACATCAACCAAAAAGACATGGTTATCTGTTCCACCAGAGATGACACGGAAATTAGGATGGGCTGAAAAGACGTCTACCATGGCTTTGGCGTTTTTGACAACCTGCTCGCCGTAGTCCTTGAAAGCTGGATCCAAGGCTTCCTTAAAGGCAACTGCTTTAGCTGCAATCACATGCTCAAGAGGCCCTCCTTGGAGTCCTGGAAAGACAGCTGAGTTAATCTTTTTAGCGATTTCTTCATCATTGGTCAAGATCAAGCCACCACGGGGACCACGAAGGGTTTTATGGGTTGTCGAGGTGACCACATGAGCGTAAGGGACAGGATTGGGATGGTGACCAGAGGCGACCAAGCCAGCGATATGAGCCATATCGACAACTAAGTAAGCTCCAACCTCGTCTGCAATCTCACGAAATTTAGCAAAATCAATAATCCGTGAATAGGCTGAAGCTCCAGCCATGATGAGCTTAGGGGAGTGCTCCAGCGCCTGACGGCGAATATCCTGATAATCTAACTCTTCTGTGTCTTGTCTAACATTGTAAGAGACAAAATGATAGGTCTTACCTGAAAAGCTGACGGGTGAGCCGTGGGTGAGGTGGCCGCCAGCTGAGAGATCCATTCCCATGACGGTATCTCCGGGTTGGATCAAAGCCATATAGGCTGCGGCATTAGCTTGGCTGCCTGAGTGAGGCTGGACATTAGCGAACTTGGCCCCAAAGAGTTCCTTGGCTCGCTCAATGGCAAGATTTTCAGCTACATCAACGCAGTCAGTACCGCCGTAATAACGCTTTCCTGGGTAGCCTTCGGCGTATTTATTGGTCAAAACAGAACCTTGGGCAGCCATGACTGCTTTTGAGACCACATTTTCAGATGCGATCAATTCGATATTGTTTTGCTGTCGAACTTCTTCTGCTTGAATAGCCTGCCAGAGTTCTGGGTCGTAGGCCTTGTAATCATCTTTATCAAAAATCATAAAATTACCTCATTTTTTGGTAGACTGAACAGCTGATGTGTCTATAAAACTAAAGTTTTCACCATCAGCTCCTACTCCTTTAAAAATTTAATTCGGGCACCGCTTCCAGCAAGGCTTCCTTGCTGATGGTCCCTTGGCGAAGAATGGTCGCCCTATCGCCTGATAGGTCTAAGATCGTAGAATCCAAACCTTGAATGGCTGGATCATCTGCTATTCCTATCACCTGATGGTCTAACTGCTCGACAATGTCCTCGAAGACCGTGCCAGACGCTCGACCGGACAGATTGGCGGAGGGGCCGATCAAGGGACCGTAGGCCCTAATGAGCTCCTGCGTTAGAGGATGATTAGGGAGGCGAAAACCGACCGTTGACAGACCCGAGTTGACCCAGCTTGGAACCTTATCATTAGCCTTGAGGATAATGGTTAGCGGACCAGGCAGGAAGGCTTGGTAGAGCTTAGCTAGATAGGCTGGCTGATCCTTACTGTAGGCTAAAATATCTTCCAAGCTAGCAACATTGAGGTTCATAGCCTTATCAATCGGACGTTGCTTTAACTCATAGACACGCTCAACGGCTTGCTGGTCTAAGGCCTTGGCAAAAAGGCCATAAACGGTTTCAGTCGGAAGGACAACTGCTCCTCCTGCAGCTAAAATTTTAGCAACTGCTGCTTTATCAGTCATTATCAACCACCACCATTCTATCTTGACCAAATTGGTCGGGTAAAACTCTCACCCGCTTATCTGGAAAGGCAGCTTTAAATATCTGTGAGACTGCCTGGCCTTGCTTATAGCCGATTTCGAGATAAATTTTACCCTTAGGGTTGAGATGGGCTTTGGCTTTGTCAGCAATTCTGCGGTAGATAGCCAGTCCTTGCTCCTTGGCAAAAAGAGCTAGATGGGGCTCAGAAGTCTTGACATTGAGACCCACTTCATCCATATCAGCCTGGGCAATATAGGGCGGGTTGCTGACGATAATATCAAAAGCTCCCTCAATCTGGTCAAAGACATCGGATTGCACAAAGTTTATCGCAACCTTATTAGTGTGCGCATTTTCTTCTGCCAAGGTCAAAGCATCTCGAGAAATATCAGAAGCTGCCACCTGCCAGTCAGGACGGCTGTGTGCTAAAGATACAGCGATAGCACCGCTGCCAGTCCCAAGATCAAGCAAGCTCAGACTCCTACCTGCATTTTCCTCTAAAACCAAATCAACCAATTCAGCTGTTTCAGGGCGGGGTATCAGCACCCGCTTATCTACCTTGAAGTTTAGGTCGTGAAAGGTTTCATAGCCAATAATATATTGGGCAGGCTCATGGGCAAGCAGACGCTTGGCAATCTGATCGATCAGAACCTGATCCGCCTCGCTTACTTTTTGGCGTAAGAGCAAGACAAATTCCGTCATATTAAGCCCTTTGAGATGTCTAAACGTAAAGGTTAGGCTCTCTGGTTCTTCCTGCGCTGCTAGCAGTTCCGACTCATAGGCTGCAAAGACTTGGGCATAGGTCATTTATTCAGCTCTTCTAGTTTCTGGGTTTGATCGTAGAGTACCAAGGCATCGATGACATCGTCCAATTTTCCGGACAGGATGCTGTCCAGCTTTTGCAGGGTGAGGCCGATGCGGTGGTCAGTCACTCGATTTTGCGGGAAATTATAGGTGCGGATCCGCTCAGAACGATCACCGGTCCCAATAGTGGACTTACGTTCGGCATCCTGCTCATCCTGAGCAATCTGGGCAAAGTGATCAGCTACCCGTGCACGGATGATTTTCATAGCCTTGTCACGATTCTTTTGCTGAGTTCGCTCTTCTTGCATCTCGACCTTGATACCGGTTGGGATGTGGACCATGCGGACGGCTGTCGCTACCTTATTGACGTTTTGTCCACCGGCACCGGAAGCGTGGTAGATATCTACCCGTAGGTCTTTAGGATCAATATCGTACTCCACTTCTTCTACTTCTGGCATGACCAAAACGGTTGCTGTTGAGGTATGAACCCGTCCTTGACTCTCAGTCACTGGAACCCGCTGCACACGGTGGGCACCGGATTCGTATTTGAGTTTGGAGTAGACGGATTGGCCCGATACCATGGCGACGACCTCTTTGATCCCTCCGACACCGTTGTAAGAGGCTTCCATGACCTCAAAGCGCCAGCCCTGGTTTTCTGCATATTTTTGGTACATTTGCAGAAGGTCACCGGCAAACAGTTGAGCTTCGTCACCTCCAGCTGCACCACGGATTTCCAAGATAATATTCTTGTCATCATTAGGATCTTTGGGCAGCAGCAAGATTTTCAGGCGCTCTTCGTACTCTTCCTTAGAGACTTTGGCGTCCTTGAGTTCTTCCTTGGCCATCTCTTCGAGTTCAGGGTCACCTCCGGCATCCTTAATCATGTCTTCGGCGTCGTCGATCGTTTGTAAAACCTGTTTGTATTCTCGGTAAACTGTCACGGTTTCACGTGTACTGGCTTCTTCACGTGACAGCTCCATGAAACGCTTGGTGTCAGAAACGACATCTGGGTCACTGAGCAGTTCACCCAATTCTTCATAGCGGTCTTCTACCGATTGCAGTTGATCGTAGATATTCATAGAGATTTTTTTATATCCTTTCTTAGTCAATTTCGGGATGATAATAGTGCTTTCGACAGACTGAGATATAGGTCTCATGTCCGCCAATTTGAACTTGTTCACCTTCATATACTGGCTTGCCATCCTTGACTCTAAGGACCATGATGGCTTTTTTGCTGCAGTATTGGCAGATGGTCTTAATTTCTTCTATCTTGTCAGCTAAGAGTAAAAGTTCTCTGGATCCCTCAAAGAGGTGATTGCGAAAATCATTTTTGAGGCCAAAACACATGACAGGGACATCTAGCTCATCAACTACTCGGGCTAAATCAAAGACATTGCCCTTGGTTAAAAACTGAGCCTCATCTACCAAAACACAAAATGGCTTAGTGGGTAGGCTATCAATATAGCCATAGATATCCGTATCTTTGGAGATTGGTACAGCCTTTCGCTTGAGCCCGATACGACTAGCGACCCAACCATAGCCTTCACGTGTATCTAAGGCGCTGGTCATAAGGACAATGGGCTTGCCCTGCTCCTCATAGTTGTAGGCAACTTTGAGAATCTCGATTGACTTGCCCGAATTCATAGTACCATAGCGAAAAAATAACTGTGCCAAAATCCTATCTTCCAATCTAAAAGGTTATCGCTTTATTTTACCACAATTCACTCTAATGTTCAGCAGAAATCCAGAAACTAACTTGTCTCCCAGATCGCCTACTTTTTCTTATTTCTGATGATATTTTTCTCTCACTATAGGTTAATTCGTGGTACAATGGTGGAAATATTATTAAGAACTTTTAGGAGGACGATAATGCCATTTGTTAAAATCGATTTATTTGAAGGGCGCAGTCAAGCGCAAAAAGATCAGCTGGCTCGTGAAGTTACTGAGGTTGTCTCACGTGTTGCCAAGGCGCCAAAGGAAGCTATCCATGTCTTTATCAACGATCTACCAGAAGGCACCTATTATCCACAAGGTGAGATGAAGAAAAAGAATTAAGACACGCAAAAAGACACATGAACCGATGAACGTTTATGTGTCTTTTTTTGCTTGTCTCATACTCTATTGGTCATGGGCTAGAAAAATTCTACAAAAAAATCTTTGGCTAAAAACTCGATGATCTGCTGGACATCAAAGGCTGCTGATAAGTTAGTCACACCCGATAGGTGGATGACTTCAATCTCTTTAGTCTGATAATGAAACACTACTTGAAAAGCAAACTGACCGTAGCCTTGGAAAGGGGATGGCGATTCAAAGAGATAGCACTTATACGAACGCCTGCTACTGCTTGCCTCGGCTAGCTCATAGCGCAAGGAACGTAACTCCAAATCCGTCATAAAACTGAGCAGGGGTAAAAGCTCATCGCTGATCTCGCTCATGAAACGCTCGATGTTGCTATCTTCAAATTTTTCCTTGATAAAGGCCATAGTTACCTCCTTAGAAGCTGTTAAAACTTAGGCTATCTTACCATTTTTACCACAAATCTGCTGACATTAGGATTTCAGCTTATAAGGAACACCGGATAGGAGCGATTCGATAAGCAAGGGAGTCTATCTAGACTATCTTTACCAACTTGATCTGGATTTAGAGCCCTTGCTATCTTATTTTATAGATTCTTACTCAAGATCTTATTTTTCTAATTGCCATATCTCCTCGGCATACTCTTTAATAGTATCATCAGAGGTGAATTTATGGGACTTAGCAATATTGGTTAAGCTCATTTGCATCCAAGATTTTTTATCCCGATAGAGGGTGTCAATGCGTTCTTGAGCTTGACTATAGGAAGCGAAATCTTCCAGTAGAAAGTACTCATCGTTATAAGTGATCAAGGCTTCATAGATCTCAGAACCTTGAGCCTGTGCATTAGGGATAGTACCATTGATTAAAGTATCTAGCAGGCGCTTGATTGTGGGATTGGTTTCATAGATTTTGCGTGAATCGTAATCATGGTTAGCATAATGGCGATAAACCTCATCTTTATTCATTCCAAAGATAATGATATTATCATCGCCAACTTCATCTTTGATTTCAATATTGGCACCATCTAGGGTCGCCAGAGTCACCGCTCCTGTCATCATGAATTTCATATTTGAAGTTCCAGAAGCCTCTTTGGAAGCTAGAGAAATCTGTTCGGAAACATCAGCCGCTGGTATGATGAGTTCTGCTAGGCTAACATTATAATTTTCAAGAAAAACAAGTTTTAATTTCCCTTGAATGCTTTCATCGTTGTTGATAAGATTAGCTAATTCGTTGATGAGTTTGATAACAGATTTAGCAAAATGATAACCTGGAGCAGCCTTGGCACCGAAGATATAGACATGAGGAACGACGTCAAGGTCTGGATTATCTTTGAGGTCTAAATAGCGTTTAACAATATGTAAAACATTTAGAAGCTGACGCTTATAGGCATGAAGACGTTTGACTTGGACATCAAAAATCGCATCTGTTGAAACTTCTACACCTGTAGACTTCTTGATATAGGCTGCAAGACGGGCTTTAGCCGCCTTTTTGACTCGGTAGAATTTATCCAAAACGTCCTCATCATTAACAAAGGCTGATAAAGTCTCTAGCTGGTGAATATCCTTGCGCCACGCTTTACCAATGGTTTCATCAATAGCTTGTGACAGTTCTGGAGCAGCAATCTGTGTCCATCGACGTGGGACGATTCCATTTGTCTTATTGTTGAATTTTTCTGGATAGAGTGTATAGAAGTCATGCAAGGTATCTTCTTTTAGTAACTCAGTATGTAATTTGGCAACACCGTTGACTGAGTGACCACCGATAATCGCTAGGTGGGCCATATGAATCTGGCCGTCTTTCACAATGCGGGTCCGTTCGATCAATCCAGCATCTCTATTATCATTTACCAAATCTGAAACAAAGCGATTATCAATTTCTAAGACTAGTTGATAAACACGTGGCAGCACTTCTTTGAAAAGATTGGCATCCCATTTTTCTAGAGCTTCTGACAGAATCGTATGATTGGTGTAGCTCATCGTTTTGACCGTCGTCTCCCAAGCTGCATTCCATCCAAGACCATAATCATCCACAAGGATACGCATGAACTCAGCAGGGGCTACCGCTGGATGGGTGTCGTTGATATGGACTGAAACTTTTTCATGGATCTTGTCCAGAGGAAGACCTTGTTTAAGATAATTCTTGATAATCGTTTGAAGGCCTGCACTAGTCATGAAGTATTCTTGAATCAAGCGCAAGCGTTTCCCTTCATAATTACTATCATCAGGGTATAGTATGGCTGTTATATCCTGAACTTTGCGACGATCTTCCAAGGTTGGGTATTGCAATTCGTATTCTTCAGGGATTTCAACATCCCAGAGACGCAAGTTATTGATCACTTGATTTTCAAAACCGATCTGAGGAATATCATAAGGAACTGCCCGTAAGATTTGTGCATTATGATAAATTGGAATGAGACGACCTTCCTCATTAGATTCAAGGTAGACATCCCCAAACAACTTGATATCCACGACATCGTGATCTTTGCGATATTCCCAGACATTACCAATAGAGCCAAACCAAGAGTCTGGTATTTCCACCTGATGGCCATCGACAATACGCTGTTTGAAGAGACCATACTTGTACCTCAGCCCATTACCAAATCCAGGGTAGCCTGTAGTTGCCAGAGAATCCATGAAGGCAGCAGCCAAACGACCCAAGCCTCCATTTCCCAAAGCCATATCATGCTCAGCTTCCACAATGTCTCTAAAGTCAATGTCTAGATCTGTGAAGGCCTCTTTGACCAGGTCTAAAATGCCTAAATTCAGTAAATTGGTTTCTAGCATACGACCTGGGAGAAACTCGATCGAAAAATAATAAGCTACTTTTTGTTTTTTCTCTGATAGCAATTGATTCCTGGAAATCCAAGTGTCTGCATAGTATTTTCGAATGAGTTTAGCTAAACTGGTAAAGATTTCTGAAGCCGTCGCATCTGGAACTTTTATCAGCTGCTCCTCATGTAAGGTATCCTTAAAATCACGAATAAATTGATCTTTTGTTAAATTTTCTAATTGCATTGTTCATCCTTTCGCCTACATACTCAGGCATAAAATAAGAGTGGGAGGTGCTTTCTGTGCACTTTTTATTATCACTTCCCCCGCACTCTTATTTTCATATTTAAATGGGGTCACAGTCACTGTCATCTTGCAGATGTATCAACGCCTATGACCAGTTTCGTTACACTATCAGGAAAGTTGTTCATACAAAGTCACATACTCTGAACTAGCACTATCCCAAGAAAAATCAGATGACATGGCATTTTTTTGTAATTGTCTGTAATCTTCTGGAGCGTTCCAGTACACATCGAGAGCTGCTTGAATGGTGCGGATCATCCAATAAGATGAAAATTCTCCGAAGCTAAATCCCGTTCCTGTTTTATCATAGCGATTATAGGGAATAACCGTGTCTTTCAATCCCCCTACTTCCGATACAATCGGTAAACTACCATAGCGCATAGCCATCATTTGAGAAAGGCCACAAGGCTCAAAGGCTGACGGCATCAGGAAAAAGTCACAGGAGGCATAGATTTGCTGAGCTAAGGTCAAGTTGAAAGTAATATTAGCTGATAGCTTATCAGGAAATGCACTCGCA
The DNA here is from genome assembly GCF_058314555.1 of Streptococcus sp. ALY_211. Taxonomy (NCBI): domain Bacteria; kingdom Bacillati; phylum Bacillota; class Bacilli; order Lactobacillales; family Streptococcaceae; genus Streptococcus; species Streptococcus sp. ALY_211. Next base: position 83,534 of record NZ_JBZFUN010000005.1, read on the forward strand.
AACCAAGATAAGCTAGCTTCATAATGGGGATAACCAGTGCCAAGTAAAACAATCTGTAAATCGTTTTGAAGAATATGGTGGAGCTCCTCAATCACTAAATCAAATCCCTTTTGATCTGTTAAACGCGATACCAAGCCTATCATAGGGACATCTGGGCGAACAGGGAGTCCTAGTTGTTCTTGAAGGGCTGCTTTATTTTGAACCTTACCAGATAAATCTGTCATTGAGAAATGATGAGGGATTAGGGGATCTGTTTCTGGATCAAACAAGTCAGTGTCAATTCCATTGACAATTCCTGATAGCTTGCCGGACTCCATAATCATAATCTGACTCAGTCCCTTACCAAACTCTGGTGTCTGGATCTCTCTTGCATAGCTAGGAGAGACAGTTGTCACACGATCTGCATAGAGGACGGCTGCTTTCATCCAGTTGAGGCAATCATTCCACCGCAAGGTTCCATCTAGATAGCGCTCATCACCTACACCAAACAAATCTCCAAGCATACCAGGATCGAACTGTCCTTGAAATTCAATATTATGAATGGTAAAGACTGTCTTAATGTCTTGGTAAGCCTGAATCCAATGATATTTTTCCTTGAGCAAAAAAGGAATCATGGCCGTATGATAATCATGGACATGGACAATATCAGGAATCTCACCGATCTTCTCAATAGCTTCTATTGCCGCTAATTGGAAGTAAGCAAAGCGCTCTCCATCATCCCACTGGCCATAGACAGCGCCACGGTAAAAATATTGCTGATTATCAATAAAGTAAAACGACACGCCATCACGGACGATTTTTTTTAGACCAACATACTGGCGACGCCAGCCAACATTGGTATAAAAATATAAGAGATCTTCCATTTCACTATCAAATTTAGCTGCCACCGAATCATAATAGGGAAGAATGACAGAAACGGTATGCCCCTTTTTTGCAAGCGATTTAGGCAAAGCTCCTATGACATCACCCAAGCCCCCCGTTTTGGCAAAAGGTGCTCCCTCTGCCGCAATAAACAGTAGTTTCATACAATAATGTCTCCCGTAATTTCTTGATTTTTACCGATAACCACTGGATTTTCTACCGTTCCTTTTACTGTCACACCAGCGGGAACAATGACGTTCTTATCTATGATAGCATGCTCGACTACTGCCCCTGCTTCAATTTTTACCTTAGGAAAGACAATGCTGTCTGTCACCTTGGAGCCAGTCTCAACACGGCAGGAACGTGAAATGATAGAGTGTTTAACATCCCCTTTTATAATGGATCCAGAAGCAAACTGTGAGTTGCTGACATTCGAATCCGTATCAAAATAAGTGGCTTCCTCATTTTTTACTTTGGTATAGACTTTTTGGTTGCCATAAAATAGGGTGTAGAACTTTTGAGGATCCAACATATCCATATTGGCATCATAATAAGATTTTATCGAATGAATATTGGCTAGATAGCCTGTATGCTCAAAGGCTAAAGCACCTGATTCAACAATTAGGTCACGCAGCAAAAAGCGGATCTTCCTAGGATGATCTTTTTTAGCCTCTTCTTCCATTTTTTCGATGAGGTAAGGTGTATTAATAACATAAATATCTGCAGACATTGGAGCTGTTTCTTGCTTGTGATCATGATCCAACTTTCCAATAACTGTATCAGAGGTATCGATGTCTAGGATTTCATTATCTTTAGAGATAGCGTCTTGAGGCATCTTCTTGTAGACAACACTCATCTGACGATCCATTACATTATGGACATGGAGAACTTGTTTTAGATTTATATTAGCCAATAAGTCGCAAGACATGTAGACGGTCTGATCGGAATCTGATCGTTTGAGATAGGTCAAAATCTGTCCATAGTAGTCTGCATCAGCGACATTGGTGTTTTCCTCGGTATTATAAAAGCCAAGAAAATAGTGGCTCAATAAAGTATTCAAGCCCCACTCACGTCCTGAGCGTACATGATCGAAAACTGAGCGAATATTTTGGCCTCTAAAAATCCCATAGACACTACGAATCCCAGCATTTGCAATACTGGACAGTTGAAAATCAAGCAGGCGATATTTTCCATCAAATGGTAAACTAGCCAAGGGACGATTAGTTGTCAGCTCTCCCATGTCCGGATAACCGATCGTATTTCCTAAAATTGCTGTATACTTATCAATCTTCATTTGGACCTCCAATGACCTCATTATAACCGACGACTTCTACTTCTTGGCTACCATCAATGATAACATTCTCACCGATGACAGCATTTTCACCAACGATGGCTCGAGTAATCCTTGCACCGGCTTTGATAGTAGCACCACTCATAATAAAACTATCTTTGATGACAGCACCTTCTTCCACTTTAACATTTGTAGAGAGAATGGAGTGATCAACCTGTCCAGCTACATAGCAGCCATCTACAACCAGACTATCATTCACCTCAGCCATCTCAGTGATGAAATTAGGCGGTGCAATGAGATTCTTAGAATAAATTTTCCAAGAGCGATTACGGCTATCCAGCTTGTTATCTTCCCCAATATATTCCATATTGGCTTCCCAGAGTGACTCGATGGTACCGACATCCTTCCAATAACCAGAAAAGTCGTAGGTATAGACAGGTTCTCCTTGCTCCAGATAAGCTGGAATGACGTGCTTACCAAAGTCTGACATCTCTATATCATTCTTTTGGGCATCGAGTAGCATTTTCCTCAGTTCTTGCCAATTAAAGATATAAATCCCCATAGAAGCTTTGGTTGATTTGGGATGTTCAGGTTTTTCTTCAAATTCTACAATCCGATTATTAACATCCGTATTCATAATACCGAAGCGGCTAGCTTCTTTGAGGGGAACATCGATGACAGCTACTGTCAAACTGGCCTGATTATCCTTGTGCGTTTGGAGCATATCGTCATAATCCATTTTATAGATATGATCTCCCGACAGGATTAGAACGTATTCGGGGTCTATGCTATCAATATAATCAATATTTTGGTAGATAGCATGACTGGTCCCTAAAAACCACCGATTCCCTTCTGTAGCTGAATAGGGCTGCAAGATGCTAACACCACTGTCAATACCATCCAGCCCCCAAGAAGAGCCATTACCAATATGACTGTTCAAAACTAAGGGCTGATACTGGGTAATGACTCCGACATTATCAATTCCCGAATTTGCACAGTTGGATAAGGCAAAATCGATAATACGATAACGCCCACCAAATTGCACAGCTGGTTTAGCAATGCTTTGCGTTAATTTTCCCAAACGTGTTCCTTGTCCACCTGCAAGGATCAGTGCCAACATTTCATTTTTCATACCTTACTCCTCTTGATAATGATTAGATTATTGTTTTTGACGACGTTTAATTTTCCAAATACTTGCTCCCATTGCTGGGAGTGTAAAACTGAGTGTTTGCTGGTAATTCTTCCATGGGTTAGGCTGGGTTTTAGTGTTGGGATTATGCTCTTTCCATACACCACCGAAGGCTTCCATCTCTGTGTTAAAGATCTCCTGATAGAGTCCAGGGATGGGGACTCCTATCGTAAAATGACGATATTCTACTGGTGTTGTATTAAAAATGCAGACCAAACTATCCCCCTTACTGTCCTTACGGATAAAAGAAAGGACTGACTGGTCTCTATTGTCAGCATCTATAATCTCCAGTCCCTCATAATTCTCATCAATTTCCCACAAGGGGCGCTGTTTTTTGTAAAAAGCGTTCAAATCACTGGTAAACTGTTGCATTTTTACATTGAGCAGATCCTCCTCAGCAAGATTTGACCACTCCAATCCTTGGTCATACTTCCACTCTAAAAACTGGCCGAACTCAGATCCCATAAAAAGTAATTTCTTGCCAGGATGGCAGTACTGATAAGTGTATAGCAAGCGTAAACCAGCAAACTGGTTATAGCGATCTCCCCACATTTTATGCATGAGAGACTTCTTTCCATGAACCACTTCATCATGAGAAAAGGGGAGGATAAAGCGCTCGCTGAAGCAGTAAACAAAGCTAAAGGTCAAGAGATTAAAATCATATTTACGATAAATAGGATCCGTTGAAAAAAATTTCAAGGTGTCATTCATCCAGCCTAGGTTCCACTTGTAGTCAAAACCAAGACCTCCCTCTTCAATACTTCCCGTAATGGGCGTATCAGCCGTTGATTCCTCTGCTATCATCATAACGTCTGGATGATAGTCTTTTACAATAGCGTTCAGCCTTCTCAAAAAATCATAACCTTCAATGTTGCGATTTCCTCCAAATTGATTGAGCGTCCAAGGGCCATCATCATAGTCTCTGTAGATCATGTTAGAGACTGCATCTACACGAATGCCATCAATATGATAATGCTCCAGCCAAAACAAGGCAGATGATATTAGAAAGGATTGGACTTGTTTTTTACCGAGATCAAAGTTTAGGGCGCCCCATCGACTATTGTTGGCACGATCAGGATCCTGATACTCAAAGGTTGGTGTCCCATCAAAATAAGCCAAGGCATCATCATTGCGTGTAAAATGGCCGGGAACCCAATCTACTATAACGCCAATGTTATTCTGGTGGCAGGCATCTACAAAATCTTGGAACTCCTCAGGAGTTCCATAACTATGTTCGAGGGCAAAATACCCCATCAGTTGGTAACCCCACGACATTCCCAGAGGATGGGCCATCACTGGCATAAATTCAACGTGGGTATAGTTCATCTCTACAAGATAGGGAATCAACTCGTTCTTTAATTCCTTAAAAGTCCTCCCATCTCTCCAAGAAGAAGCATGCACTTCATAAATAGCTACAGGCCTTTTTCTAAAGCCATGACGTCGTCTTCTAGCCAACCAATGCCCGTCATGCCAATGATGCTGAGCGAAAGGTCGCAAATAGGCTGCCGTCCCTGGTCTCTTTTCCAAATAATAGGCGAATGGATCTAACTTTTCGACCACTTCTCCATTAGCACGTGTGATCAAATATTTATAAAGTTGTCCCGTCTGTGCTAAATTGGTTTTAAGCTCCCAAATTCCTGATTCATGGCGAACCATTTCCAAGGGATTTTCCCGCCATTGTGTGAAATCACCAATAACAGAAACATTTTGGGCGTTAGGCGCATACACCCTAAACACATAACCTTCTTTTCCTCTTTCATCACAAGGATGAGCACCTAAAAATTCATAGGCATGGAAGCTCTCACCTCTGCCCCAGTTGTAAAAATTTTCTGAATCATCAGACATTGATACTCCACCTCGCTTTCCTCCAAGCATTCACCGTAGATGTGTTAGCGCTTTCATCTGTCCTTTAAAATAAAACTAGAAACAATCTCTTGATTATCTCTAGTTTTTCAAAGAACGTTCGTTTTACCTTAATAAAAAGTAAAACTTCCTACGTCTAAATTCTACCATTCTTCCCATCATTTGTCAGCATGATTTCGTAGTTTTTTCTATTGGCATCAAAAATCATATACGATTGGTCATCCTTAAATGTGATCATTACTCTACCACTTCCTGCCTGAGCACTGGTGATCAAAATATCCTCTCTCACTCTCTGGTAAGACTGATAGGAAAGATGGGGATTCGTTTTTTTAAGATGGATCACATCACGAACATCCTGGACGATATCCTCATTTAATGTTCTCAATTTCCAGTCGATCTGATTGACCTCATCGGGGGCATTGTAGGAATTCATGGCACGCGCTTTATCTGCCTGTGTCAATTCGCCTTTTGGACCTGTGGGATAGCGTTTGCTTCTCAAAAACTCCTGCCCTAACTGCATAAAACAGATTCCTTGCATGGTCAGGTTGATAACGGTGGCTAATCGCACACGCTTACGGTGGTGATCCAATTCATCAGAAGGATGAAGCTCCCATAAAAGATCATTGAGATTGTAGTTATCATGAGCTTCGACATAGTTAACGACTTGGCTAGGCGTCTGATAAGGGTTGAGCTCATCGCTGCCTAAAAACCCTTTAGCAAGGATTTCTTCTGTGGGTTCGCCTGATACAAAACCCTTTTCTAGATGCCCATAAACTTCTGCGCCTTTTATAGCATTTCTAATGGTATCATTAAAAAATCCAATCCGTGGGAGCAGAGAAGCATTCTCCTTTTTAGCTTTATCTTGAGGGGCTAAACCGACTCCCATGTCCCATCCTTCGCCATAGAGGAGGATGTTAGGATCAATGGCATCGACAGCCTGCCGGATTGCTCTCATGGTATCGATATCATGTAAGCCCATCAGATCAAATCGAAAGCCGTCAATACCGTATTCTTCAATCCAATAAGTCACAGAATCAATCATATATTTTCGAAACATTTCTTTTTCAGAAGCTGTTTCATTGCCACATCCTGAGCCATCCTGAAAGCTCCCATTAGGGTTCATGCGATAATAATAATCCGGTACAGTCAACTGAAAGGGAGAATTTTCTGTTGAATAGGTGTGATTGTAGACAACATCCATAATAATACCAATTCCTGCATCATGGTAGGCTTGGATGAGTTCTTTAAGCTCGATAATTCGTGTCACTGGCTCGTTTGGATTGGTCGAAAAACTAGCTTCAGGAACATTGTAATTTTCTGGGTCATATCCCCAATTATAGGCATAACTGCCATCATCAAGGATCGTTTGGTGGTGATCAAAGATAGGTTGAAGTTGAACATAGCTATAGCCCATCTCCTTGATATAGTCCAAGCCGGTCTTATCTCCGTATGGATTTTGACTTCCTCTATAATAAGCTCCCTTAAACGTACCACGATAATTCTCAGGGATACCGGATGTTTCCGACTGGGTAAAGTCTCTGATATGCAGTTCACAAATAACGGCTTGGTTAGGGTTAGTGAGGCGCCAGGGAGCCCTATCGCCATGATTAACAGCAAAATCCTTAGGTTGTCTATCTTTTTTAGAAATGATAACTGATCGTAAGCCATCTGCTGTAGCCGCTATACTGTAGGGATCTCGACTGTCTCTGAAAATACGTTTTTTATAGTGAATGCGGTAAGCGTAAGCATGGTAATTGAGATCTTCGTGAACGGTTAGAAACCATACTCCACAGGTATTGAGTCTATGGTTATCTGGCTGGAAATTTTCTCCTCTTGCCATAGGGATGACCTTTTTGACACTGGACTCAGGGTTGGTGGAACTATAGAGGATTACTTCCACTAGTTGGGCAGTGGGAGCCCACAGTCGAAACTGGGTCTGCTCTTTTTGATAGTGGTAACCTAGCCAGCCAGAAAACCCCCATTTTTTATCAAAGGTTTTGCTATTGATGGCCATGTCAAAAGCTTTAGGTCTAGGGTGATTATAGTGGTGGCTGGTAATAGCAGCTTGATGGGAATAATAAACTTCTGGATCGCCATCTATTATCCAAATTTCTGTTTTGCTTTGGCCTTGATGAAGTTTTACATGATAGTCCTGTGTTTTGAAGGACCAGTCCCTATTTTTTACGAGGACTCCAATTTGTTTGACTTCCTGATTACTGTTATAAGTCAGCGTCGCTCTGGCTCCAAAACTGTCAAATAGCGAAAAGTGGCACTCTGATCCTAGAACACTCTCTCGCCACTGCCATAAACTCAAATCATAATACGCCCTATATTTACTATGAAAATGCAGTACCACAACAGTTTCTTTCATAGATTTTCCGTGCTCCCATCAACTCATTATTTCGCCCAGCATCCTCGTCACAAGCTCACCTATTGTACTGTATTAACAAGTATTTTTCAAGAAATACTGCACTGAAACCATTACCAAGTTAAAAGAGCCTGAGACAATTTGCCCAGACTGCTTAGCATTATTCTTGATTATCAGATTGATACAGTTATTGGCCTTTTGTGCCAGCTTCTTTAAGAAATCGTTATTAGGATTAACCGATAGACCCTTCCATTTCAAAGGCGATCAAGCGATTGAGCTCAATAGCGTACTCCATAGGGAGCTCCTTTGCAAATGGTTCAATGAAGCCCATGACAATTTTTTCAGTGGCTTCTTGCTCAGTTAGACCACGGCTCATGAGATAAAAGAGCTGCTCTTCTGAAATCTTTGATACTTTGGCTTCATGCTCAAGGCTAACCGTGGAGTTATGGATTTCATTATAAGGTACGGTATCTGATGAGGAGAGGTCATCCATAAGGATGGTATCACACTCGATATGGCTGAGAGATTTGCTGGCCTGCTGAGCAAAGGTCACTTGACCGCGGTAGTCGACCTTACCACCTGCCCGTGCAATAGACTTTGAAATGATGGAAGACCTTGTATGCGGGGCATTGTGGATCATCTTGGCACCTGTATCCTGATCCTGACCTTTATTGGCAAAGGCTATGGTCAGCATGGTGCCTGTTGCACCCTCACCATCCAGATAGATAGCTGGGTATTTCATGGTTGTCTTGGAGCCTAGGTTACCATCGATCCATTCAACTGTTGCATTTTTCTTGGCAGTCGCTCGTTTGGTTACTAAGTTATAGACATTATCTGACCAGTTTTGAATGGTGCTGTAGCGGATATGAGCCCCTTCTAAGGCAAAGACTTCAACCACAGCTGCGTGCAGGCTATTAGTTGTATAGGTTGGTGCTGTGCAGCCTTCGACATAATGCATGCTAGCATTTTTATCCACTACAATCAGAGTCCGTTCAAACTGACCGGTGTTTTCATTATTGATACGCAGATAAAGCTGCAGGGGAACCTCGACGTGAACCCCTTCGGGAATGTAGATAAAGGTTCCTCCCGACCAGACAGCAGAATTTAGGGCAGCTAGCTTATTATCCGTCGGTGGCACTAATGTCCCAAAATACTGGCGAAAAAGCTCTGGATAGTCTTGGAGAGCTGAGTCGATATCTGTAAAAATCACGCCCTTTTCTTCCAAATCTGTCTTCATATTGCGATAGACTGCTTCTGATTCATACTGGGCAACCGTTCCTGCTAGGTAGGCCTGCTCAGCCTCTGGGACTCCCAAGCGCTCAAAGGTTTCCTTGACCTTGTCAGGAACCTCATCCCAGTCACGGGCTGGTGTATCGGAGACTTTTTGGTAGTAAACAATCTCATCGAAATTGACCTCAGATAGGTCTGGACCCCAGCTAGGCATGGGCATGCTTTCAAAAGCCTTAAGCGCTTTTAGACGAAAGTCTAGCATCCAAGCGGGTTCTTGCTTCTTTTCTGAAATCTGGCGAACAACTGCTTCGTTTACGCCCTTCCCCGTCGAAAATACTGGAGTCATGTCAACATGGAAATTGTAGTCCTCTTGATTGACGCTGAGGTCTTCTTGGTTTGGTTTAGTCATAAGCATCTCCTTTTGCACTACATTATAATATTTCTCCTGAAAAATTTCACCAGAAATTTTTCGCATCATGTTCTCTAGCAAGCAGATTATTTGCCTTTCCTTTTGAGAGGTTCTATGATAAGTAAGTATTTCATTAGAATTGAGGAATTATTTTGACTATTTTAAGTATGGTATTGGCTGTTCTTGTTGCTTTGGAGTTCTTTTATATCTTATATTTGGAAACATTTGCGACTGCATCTGCTGCGACAGCACGTGTTTTTGGCATGACTCAAGAAGAGCTGGCTAGCCCTTCCTTAAATACGCTTTTTAAAAATCAAGGGGTCTACAATGGCTTAATTGGACTCGGTATTTTCTACGCTCTGATTTGGAATCCATCTATGCTCATGCCCATCATGATTTATATTATTCTGGTTGCTGCTTATGGGGCTGTGACCTCTCATCCTAAAATCATCTTAACACAAGGTGGACTGGCTATTTTAACATTCTTATCCTTGTGTTTGGCTTAGTCAGTAACTGACCTTATGTTAAAAGACCTATCACTTGTCAGTGATAGGTCTTTTAGTCGTTTAGATAGCTCTTCAATTTCTGTCAGTGGCAGGTGACAAGCGAATAATAGCTTCCCATTAATAGGCAGTGCTGTTGCGGGCATAATTCTCAAAGTCTTTAATATCTCTGTGATATTGTTTGATGACCTTATCGGTTTTGCTTGGGCTCAATTTTTTGAATTTGAGGGTCATCACTTTTTTGCCAGATGTTTTAGCGATGTGAACAGTGACTTGATCACTTGATTTTTCGTAGCTTATCACGTGTTTAGGTTGTTTACCGCTAATATTTTTAAAGGGATCAACATAGGTTTCTGCTTCATTTTGGCGTTCTGCCTTGGTCATGTCAGGAAACAGTTTTTTTAGGTCCCTGAGAATGCTAGCTTGGTAGGCTGCTGGTGTTTGACTAGCTATGATCTTGTGGTGCCATTGATCGACCTTTAAAGGTGTTTTAAAGTAAGAGGCGATGTCAATGCTGGGATAATCGCTGTGAATGTCATCGCTGACATCATCAACTTCATCGACGACTTGATCAAAGAGCTGAATCTCTTTATGGGCATCGACTGTTGCATAGATGCGGCTTGAGTTTTCAGACAGCTTTTCAAAATTTTCGACATCATTTGTCTCATATTCCTTGGTATAGACGACCTCATAAGTCCCTTCTAAATTGGCAGAAGTATAGCGATATGTGCTGTAACCACCTAGACCTAGAAAAAGTGCCAAAAGGATAAGTCCTAGAACTAAAAACCAGGTCATCTTTTTAGTTTTTCTAGGGGGGTGGAGCAAGGACGCTCTCTGGCTATTATTCAATAAGACTGGTTGAACAGACTGAGTTGATAAGGAAGCGGCATCCAGGGAAGCTGATCCACTTTGGTCGGGTTCTTGTACTTCTTCTACAAATTCTCCGTTTTGAAGAGCTTGGTCAATTTCTTCTGGACTTGGCTGACGACTATTGATCTGGCTGAAATAGTCTAGCCATTGGGACTTATTCATAGGATCTCCTTACTCTTTGTTTTTTAATTATAGCACAGAAATTGCGCCCTCCCTTTGCCAGCCTAGGGCTTTTTTGGGTTAGGTATTAGGATTAGACGATGGGAAAGTCAACGTTAAAGGTGATGGTATCATCCTTGTAGCTGACAAAAATGCGTCCCTTAAAGAGCTTGACCATGCTTTGCGCCATAGATAGGCCGATCCCGTAGCCTGATTTATGTTTATGGCTATGGGATTCATCCTCACGGTAGAAGCGCTCGAAGAACTTGCTATAATCCACATTTTTTCCTTCTTTAAAGGTATTGGATACTGCTAGACGGGCACGCTTGCGCCTGCGGCCACGTTGGCTGAGGACTAATTGAACCGATCCTTCTGGGTCACAATATTTATTGGCATTGTCTACCAGAATAGTAACCAACTCGAAAATCGACTTTTCTTCAGCTCTGATCTTGATATTGGGTTCTATCTGCATATTAAATAACTTACCATCTTTGATCACGGGACCTTTGAAATCCTCGGCAGCATCTTGGACAAGGTTTGAAAAATTGATTTGAGATAGAACGAGATCTGGCTGTTCTTCTAGCCTAGCTAGAGCGACCATGGAATTAATCAAGCTGGTCAGGCGAGTGATTTGATCCTTGGTAGACTGGGACCATTCTGTCTCTCCAGTCATGAGCTCCTGCAATTCTGTATTAGCCTGAATAATGGCTAGAGGGGTCTTTAGCTCATGTCCTGCATTGGTAACAAAGCGTCGCTGCTTTTCCATATTCCGGATAAAAGGATGAATGATACGGCCAGAAAAGAGAGTGAAGATAGCTAGAAAGACGACGAAACTGATCACAGACATCAAATAGGTCAGCCTGGTTAAGCGCCTGGTCGTGTCATAAAACTGGCTACTATCCAGAACGACAAAGGTTTTGTTACCATCATCAGCAGGGGTTTCTTGATAGGAAAAATTCCCCTCACCTAACTGGATCATACCCTTGTCTGTATTTCGCTCCAACATCTCTTCAACCAAATCTATCTGATCTGTTTGACTAATGGATTGGATATTGTCTGTGGACGAGGAGATGATTTTCCCTTGCTTATCAACCGTTACACTAAAATAACGGTATTGATAAAGGTCGTCTGGTGAGTGAAATCCGAGGCGCTCTGAAGTCTTTGAATTATAGGTCAGTTGCCCATCATTAGCTACCAAGAGGCGTAAAACATTGTCGACCTGCTGATTATTGGTGAGCCTATAAGAGCTGGTTAATACACTGGAAAATAGTCCTAGGGCTAAGGCTAGGGCTACTGATGCGATAAGGATGATACGAAGACGTAATTTATCATACATGGCTATCACCTGTTTGAACGAGTTCGAAGCCACTATCTTGATCGCCGATGATCTGGAGATCAGACTGAATGGCCTGCAACTTTTGACGCAGATAAGAAATATAGACATAGACGTAGTCCGGGGTCACCTCTGGATTATCATCTTTAGCCCAGACTTGCTGGAAGATCTCTTGGGTTCCAAGATGTTTACCTTTATTTAGCATCAGGATTTCCATCAGGCGTGTTTCCTTGCTGGAGAGACGGATGCTGTTGGTTGCGCTCAATTCTTGCTCCATGACATTTAGCTTGACTGAACCGACTTCTAAGACCTTATCTGTATAGGTATCTAAGCGCCTTTCCATAGAGCGCAATCGGGCTAGGAGTTCCTTTAGGGATATGGGTTTATTGAGGTATTCATCAGCTCCAGCATCCAGTCCAGTCACTCGGTCATCAATCTCACTCATGGCGGTTAGCATAATGATATGGGTCTTATCACCAGAAGCACGGAGCTCCCTCAGAGCATCTAAACCAGTCTTTACCGGCATCATAATGTCAAGAATGATCACATCATAAGTGTGTGCATTGGCTAAGTCCAGGGCCACCTGACCATTCTGGGCGCGATCAACCTGATAGCCTTCATGCTCTAAAGCAGCCTGATAGACACGTGAGAGCTGCTCTTCATCTTCTGCTAGTAAAATTTTCATAGCACTAATCCCCACTTTCTTGTATAAGATTGCGAATCGTCTGCATGGATAGATCACTAGAAGCTAGCTCATCAGCACAACGCTTGAGTTCTCGGGTGATCATCTCTTGATTTTTAACATGATGCTTATACTTCATCTGGTGTTCTAAGCTGGCCCAGGAGTCCTGGGCGATGGTACGGAGCTGGATCTCAGCAAAATAACGGCCTGGCAGATTGCCATCCACATCCGCCTGCTCACTCTCTACTTCTAAAATCAAGTGATAGGAGCGATAACCATTGGGTTTAGCCTGCTTGATATAGTCTTTTTCAGCATAGACCTGAACATTGGGCAGGGACTTGAGGAGCTGGACAGTTTTGTAAATATCATCCACAAACCCACAGATGACACGAATACCAATGCTGTCATGGATTACTTTCAGGGCAGAATGCGTTGTGGGGCTAAGTCCCTTGCGCTGGCACTTCTCTACCATACTAGCTTCAGTCTTGATGCGTGCCAAGAGATGCTCATAGAGTTTGAAACCAGTACGCTCTTTTTGCTGCCGGCTCTCTTTTTCAATAGCTTGTGTTAGTTGGTTCATCACCTGCCAAAGATGGGGTTCGAACTCTCCGTAAATACCAGTCATATACCTGCTTGTCCTTTGTGCAATAATGGGTTTATTATAACATAATCTCAAAAAGTACTGGCTAACCGGCCATTTCAGACTAACCGAGTACCTAAAAACGAGCCTGGAACAAAAGTTCAGACTCGTTAGTATTATTCTAGATTGACATTGTCTTAGGCACTCGCAAACTGTGAATTGTAGAGATCTGCGTAAAAGCCATTTTGTGTCATGAGGTCATCATGATTTCCCTGCTCAATGATGTTACCTTCCTTCATGACCAAGATAAGGTCAGCATTGCGAATAGTAGATAGACGGTGGGCAATGACAAAGGAAGTGCGCCCTTCCATGAGTTTGTCCATGGCTTTTTGGATCAATTCTTCTGTACGAGTATCTACTGATGAGGTTGCCTCATCTAGGATCAAGAGTGGGGCATCCTTGAGGAGGGCACGTGCGATGGTCATCAGTTGCTTTTGACCTACAGACAAGGTTACCGAATCATCAAGAACAGTATCATAGCCATTTGGCAGGGTCTTGATATAGTGGTGGACACCGACTGCTTTGGCAGCTGCTATGACTTGCTCATCTGTGATGTGTTCTTGATTGTAGATCAAGTTTTCCTTGACTGTCCCTTCAAACAACCAGGTATCTTGGAGAACCATAGAAAAGGCATCATGAACCTCAGCTCGTGTCATATCATGAACATTGACACCATCGATAGCGATACGGCCGCTATTAATTTCATAGAAGCGCATCAGCAGGTTGACAATGGTCGTTTTACCAGCACCTGTCGGACCGACAATAGCAATCTTTTGTCCAGCCTTGGCATGGGCAGAAAAATTGTGGATAATCGTCTTATCAGGTAGGTAACCAAAGGATACATTATCAAAGCTGACATCTCCCTTGACTGTATCAAGTTGTTTGGTCTTAGCTTCTTCGACTTCCATTTCTTCCTCGTCTAAGAACTCAAAGACACGACCCATGGCAGCGTTAGCGGATTGTAATTGGGTGATCCCTTGAGCCATTTGTGTGATAGGCTGAGTAAAGATACGGACATAGGTCATAAAGGCAACGATAGTCCCCATGGTAATGTCACCGTCGAGTGCTAGTTTAGCCCCTACTAAACAGACCATGACATAGCCAAAGTTCCCGACAAAGTTCATCATAGGAAACATGATCCCTGAGAAAAACTGGGACTTCCACATACTTGTATAGAGTTCCTGATTGAGCTCGTCAAAGCGTTCCTTACTCTCATCACGGGCACTGTAAGACGTTACCACATTGTGACCGGTATAGATTTCTTCGACATAACCTGAAACATCGGCTAGATTTTTTTGCTGACGCTTAAAGAGGGGCTGACTCTTACCGATAATAATCCCCGTCAGGGCAAAACCGGCAAAGACAGAGATGATGGCTGTAGCTGCCAGAACTCCGTTAGTCTTGATCATCATGACAATGGATCCAATCAAAAGGATGATGGATGACAGCATTTGTACCAAGCTTTGGTTGAAGGATTGGGTCAAGAGGTCAACATCATTGGTCACTCGTGACAGTGTATCCCCTTGTGAATGGCTATCATAATACATCAGCGGGATACGGTTGATCTTGTCTGAAATAGCGTCACGCAGGCGTTGGGCGAAGCGCTGAATCATGGTAGCTACAATAAAGCTAGCCAGATAGGAAACGAGGGCACCGATAGCATAGAGGATAGCCAGAGTCATTCCTATCTGGGTGATTTTATCCATATCGATTTCACCGGTCAGCCCCTTGGTGATGGTATCTGTCATCTCCTTGAGACGATCCGGTCCAATCACGGTAATGGTACTTGAGACGATCGTAAAAATAATGGCTAAAATAAAGACGGCACGATATCCCTTAAGAAAAGGAGTCATTTTACGAATCACAGATTGTTTTTTGTTTTTCATTTTTCTAACTCCTCCTTAGATAGTTGTGAATAGGCGATTTCTTGATAAACTGAATTATTGGCAAGAAGCTCTTTATGGGTACCTTGCCCGACAACTTTACCTTCATCGAGGACCAAGATTTGATCGGCATCCATAATGGTTGAAATCCGTTGGGCAACAATCAGTTTCGTCAGATCCTTAGTTTGCTTATTGAGCTCCTCACGTAGGATGCGGTCTGTCTTATAGTCCAGAGCTGAGAAAGAATCGTCAAAGATCAGAATTTCTGGCTTACGGGCTAGGGCACGAGCGATAGCTAAACGCTGGCGCTGACCTCCTGAGAAGTTGGTACCACCTTGAGCCACCTCAGTATCCAGACCCTTTTCTTTCCCTTGAACAAAATCTTTGGCTTGAGCCAGTTCTAAAGCCTCCCAGATCTCTTGATCGCTGAGATCTCCCTGGGCACTCTTACCAAACTGAATATTTGAACGGATGGTACCTGTGAAGAGGACAGCTTTTTGAGGGATATAGCCGACCTTGTTGTTTAGATCTTCGTGGGTATAATCTCGCACGTCTACGCCATCAATCTTGATCCAGCCACCCGTAGCATCGTAAAAACGGGCAATCAGATTGACCAAGGTAGATTTACCAGAACCAGTCGATCCTATAAAGGCGATCGTTTGCCCTTTATTAGCCTTGAAGCTGACATGTTCAATCACATCAGCAGAGTTTTTGCTATAACGGAAGGACAGGTCGTGAATTTCAATCTCTCCTACTTGCCCGTTGGTTTCTTTAGACTTTTCTTTAAAGCTGACAGATGGTTCCAGCGCTAGAACTTCATTGATACGCTTGGCAGACACTAGTGCACGTGGCAGGATAATAAAGATAGCTGCCATCATGAGGAAACCAAAGACTGCCTGCATGGCATAGGATGAAAAGACAACCATGTCACTAAAGATGCTGACACGATCATCGATGGCCTCTTTTGCTGCTTTGATCATCTGCATGACCATAGGACTTGTCTTATCAATCTTAGGCAGTGAGACATCATCGATTAAGTTAGCCCCAATCCAGTAGATAGACAGAGTCAAACCACTTGAAACCATGGTCATGACTGGGTTCATCAAGGACATGAGGCGGTAGACAAACAGATTTAGCTTAGTCAGATTGGCGTTTTCATCTTTGAATTTTTTATCTTGGTAGTCCTCTGCATTATAGGCACGGACCACACGGATACCGGTCAATGACTCTCGGGTCGTTGCATTGAGGGCATCTGTCCAGGATTGGACCTTGCGTTGACGTGGAAAGGCAACTAACATCAAGATCGCTAGCATGATCACAACGACCAGAATAGCCACACCTACTGCACCAGTCCACTCACCACTCTTACCCCAGATTTTAGATAGAGCCCATACCGCCATGATAGGACCACGAGTCACCACCTGCATCCCTATGGTGACCATGATTTGTAACTGGGTCAAATCATTAGTGGTACGTGTCAAGAGACTTGGCACTGAAAATTGTTTGATCTCAGCTTGTGAATAATCAGCTACTTGATTGAAAATATCCGAGCGCAAACGGGTGGTGAAACCAGCAGCTGTACGGGCAGCTAGAAAACCAACACAGACAGCCATGACAAAACTACCAAATGAAAACAGCAGCATCTTGGAACCTGGTTCCATGATATCTGATGTCTTTGTCCCTTTTTCCTGCAGCAGACGGGTGATATCAGAGACATACTCTGGTGTTTTTAAATCCATCCATACTGCCAAGCAGACGAATACAGTACTGAGCCCAATCATGCTCCATTCCTTGGCGCTGAGACGTTTGAAAATTTTAAACATCTTCTACTCCTTAATTTCTAGATTTTCTTTAATTTTTTGAAAAACTTTTTGAGAAACTTCAACATCCTTCTCATCAATCCCTTTCAGCAATTTGGCATTGAGGGTCTTGTGAAAGGCCTGGATATCTATAGCTTTTTGCCGACCATGCTCTGTCAGAACCACTTGCTTATAGCGCTTATCTGTCTTTGAGGGGATCACTTGGATAAACTGATTTTTCTCCATGCGTTTGATCAGGTTGCTGGCAACAGATTTTGAGATATTGAGTTTGGTCTCGATGTCCTTGATAAAAATCTCTTGCTCCTGATGATCCAGCAGATAGACCACTGTATAGCCTTGAGGGCCCGCCAAGTGCTCAACACCATATTGCTTAGCCAGATCTTGGACGGCAGATTCCATAGTATTGATGAAGTTTCTGAAAGTATCAAAAGGATCTTTCATGAAAACACCTCACATTTTCTTGAAAACAACTAGTTCTCATGAGAATCATACTACTCCTTCCTCCAATCAAAGTCAAGAATAATGTTTCCATGAGAACTAATTTAAGAATACAAAAAGAGAGGCCTAAAATGCCTCTCAGCTTGAAGAAAAAGTATTGCTCGCCACCATCCTTAAGTGCTGTCGGACGCTAGCAACCTCCTTCGGAGTTTCATAGCTCAATTTTGAGCCCTAGGGCTCAAAATTCCCGAGTGTTAGAAAGGTTTATATAATGGCGTTTTTAACACTTTTAGCAGGGCGGTGGTGGCTGGATTATGCTCGCCTTACTCGCAAAAATCTGAAAATGAATCTGCTGGCATAGCGTTCTATCCCTTAGACGATGCCTTGAGCTGACATAGCTTCAGCAACTTTAAGGAATCCGGCGATATTAGCACCAACAACCAAGTTACCTTCTTGCCCAAACTCTTTAGCTGCTGCTGCAGCATTTTCGTAAATGCCTTTCATGATATCGTAGAGCTTGCTGTCCACTTCTTCAAAGCTCCATGATGTGCGCCCGCTGTTTTGAGCCATTTCAAGAGCTGATACCGCTACACCGCCGGCATTGGCAGCCTTGGCAGGTCCAAATGATACCCCATTTTTAAGGAAGACATCAATGGCACCCAGCGTTGATGGCATATTTGCCCCTTCAGAAACGGCTATCACACCATTTTTTACAAGTGTTTCAGCGTCTGTTTCGCTCAATTCATTTTGAGTGGCACATGGGAAGGCTAGATCTGCCTTAATAGACCAGATTGTCGTTTCTCCACCAGCTGGAGTGAAGCTTGCACTTGGACGTGCATCAGCGTAAGCTGTAATACGTGCACGATCCACTTCTTTGACTTGTTTGAGCAGGTCCACATCAATCCCTTCTGGATCATAAACGTAACCAGATGAATCAGATACTGCTACAACCTTAGCACCGAGGCTCTGCAATTTTTGCGTTGCGTAGATGGCAACATTACCAGAACCAGAAACGATGGCTGTCTTATTGTTGAAGTTTTCACCACGAGCATTGAGCATTTGCTCTGCAAAATAAACAGCTCCATAACCAGTAGCTTCTGTACGAGCCAGTGATCCACCCCAGGTCAAGCCTTTACCTGTCAATACACCAGTGTATTCGTTGCGGAGGCGTTTGTACTGACCATAGAGATAGCCGATCTCACGTCCTCCAACACCGATATCACCGGCAGGAACATCTGTGTCTGCACCGATATGTTTGCTGAGCTCAGTCATGAAGCTTTGGCAAAACCGCATGATTTCATTATCTGACTTGCCTTTAGGATCAAAGTTAGATCCACCCTTACCGCCTCCGATAGGTTGACCAGTTAGTGAATTTTTAAAGATTTGTTCAAATCCTAGGAATTTGATGATGGATTGGTTAACCGAAGGGTGGAAACGAAGTCCTCCTTTGTAAGGACCGATGGCAGATGAGAACTGCACACGGAAACCACGGTTAACTTGAACCTTTCCTTGGTCGTCGACCCATGGGACACGGAAAGAGACGATGCGCTCTGGCTCAACCAAGCGTTCTAAGAGATTTTCCTCGATGTATTTAGGGTATTTATCAAAGACTGGTACCAAAGACTGGAATACTTCCTCTACTGCTTGCAAGAATTCTGGTTCATGGCTGTTTAATTTTTTAACCTTTTCAAAGACACTGTCCACATATGTTTGTCCATTTGTCATAGCACTTACCTCCGATATATTGAATTGTAATTTTTATTACGGATCATATTATATAAATATTCAGAATATTTTGTCAAGATTTTTCCAATGTCTGGTGGCCATCATTCGGATATTCTGCTCTTTTGATGACAAAGACTTATCTACAAAGGCAGCTACCGATTGTTTAGGAGATTTTCTGCTATTGTTTGCTATTGGGCAGAATTTATATAGTAGACTCCTAACAAAAATTAATCTTATAGTTAATACTGCTTATCTGCTACCAACTTAATAGTTTTCGGTCTTCTTTAGGAAATCACGCTTGGTTTGGTATCTTGATTCTTCCAACTCATCCTCCATATAACGAAGCTGGCTCATAAACTCTTGAACCTTATCATTGACTTCATGCCAGTAATGATTTAAAGAAGAAGTTGGACTTAAGCGTTGCAACTCATCAAGATGTCCATAATGATCATCCATCAAGTTCTGTCCTTCTATTTTCAAGTCATGCAAATCCCATTCCATTTCATTAAATTCCCGTAACTTAGCCCAGTAGGCCTCTTCTAACCGCTCTTTTTCTTTTTGATCCATCTATTTCTCCTCAAGTCCTTATCGGATTATCGAACTGAGGCTTGGTAAGAGAAGAAGCCTGATCTGTAGCGGCATTAGCGGCCAACCCCTCAAAAGATGGCAAGATACCTACTTTTAGTTTTGTGCTGGCAACCTGCTTTAGTTCTGATGCTATCTTATCAAGCTCAGATTCTAGCTCCGCTCCTTTCTCTGAAGCTCTATCTTTAGCCGTCTGAACAATAGCTTTAATCAAGGCTCTTTCTTGAGCTTTTCTCAATTCTTTGAGTCTTTCTTTAAACTTATCTAGATCTCTGGTATCAATCATATTATCCTCCTTATAGTAGTTTCAGGGCATCTGATTTGAAATTATAAATATCTTGAGAGGACTCTTGGTCACTGCTTTCAATAGCTTCACCAGCCTTCATGATTTGCTCAACTAAGTCTTCAACCTTCTGGGCAAAGTTTTTTGCTTGTGCAAGATTGTCTTGTTCTATGCCTTCATCCCATACCTGATCAAACTCAATTTCTGCTAACAAAGCTTCAACCTCACTGTCAGAGAGCTCAGTCGCTATACTGTATGCCTTTGCCCGGCTAGAGTCCACAATTTCTCTCACCTCATCTTTGATCTGGTCGGTCGTGTGGCTAAGCTTATGCAAAAGATCATCCACTTGACTGGTCGCTTGACTCACACTAGCAAAAAGGAGTAATTTTTTTAGCATAATACGCTCACCACCACTAGAACCACCGAAACGCTGAAGCAGATCCTTCAGTCCCGCATATTTCCCCTGCTTGAGGTAGGATACTTCTAGGGTATCCAAAGAAGTGGATGTATTCTCACTGTCTTTGGTTCTATCTTTACTCGAAAAATTACCATAAACAGCCAAATAATCCGCCACATAAACTGCAGCCATGCTCAGATCGCCATTGGCTTTATGGACAGCTATTGCTAATACTTGTTGATAGGTCATGCCTGAGGCAAATTGATTCTTTTTGACATAGTAGGCTACGTTCAAATCATTTCCCTTTATCCTAGCTCCAGAGGGATCGTGATTGTATCCTTCGTACTCTTTAACCTTGCCATAAGGAATATTTCCTAGCCCACCGTCAAACATGGTGATTTTATTTTTACTGTCACTGTAGATTGTTGCATGTTTATCCAGATATTCTTTCTCCTCTGGTGTAATCCCTCTTGGATTGACAGTATCTTCCATGGCTGCCTCACCGCCCCAGTCATTGAAGTTGGTCACTTTAATCGCTTTATCATCAGACAAGCCATTTTCAGCAGCAATTTTTGCCACGGCAGGGCCTGATTGACTAAAACCAGACATGTTGGAGATTGTTCCGCCTTCGTTCTCCACTTTCTTGTCAGTCTCAGAATAGAATTTTCTAACCTCCTCAGTTTGTGGTGTAATAATTTCTCTCGCGGCAGCTGCATTTGCGGTTGATTCATTGAAGCCAGGATCTGTACCGGCAACCGTGATGGTGGTTTCATCATAGTTGGGATTGTCACCCTTTTTATTATCTACTGGAACATAGGCGATAGCCTCCGTCGTGTCGCCTGCATTGGTTTTATTGACGATTTGGTAGTACTGTTTCTTGCCATTTTCTAACTCAACTTCAGTAACATAACCTTCCTCTTGTTTTATGTTTTCTTTCCTCTGTTTTTGTAACCCTTGGATTTCTTCATCTGTTAACGCCATTTGTCTGCACTCCTTTCATCTAGGTCAAAATGATATACCAACTCTGTGTTATACCGGATTTTTGCATTTGGACTACCCTCTTCAGTCTTAAGAATATCTTTTAGTTGGTTATCTTCAATCAGCAATTCTATATTCTCATCAATCTTATCTGATTTTTTTAATTTAGCCCTATCCGGCAAATGGGCATGTCCACTCACATCTACATCATTTTGTAGGTAGATTACTTCTTTTCCTTGATAGTCAAAATCCATAGCATAGATACCACTCTTAAAACCATAGGGAGCTGGACCAAAATTTCCTATAGTTTTGCCTAAATAGGCCTTGTTACCATGTTTATCATAGATAACAGGTACAACTTTCTCACTTTTTCCTTCAATGCCGTTTCCATCTATAAAGATTGGTGAAAACTCAATTTTACTGACACCTGAATAGTGGTCCTTGATATAGACGGCTGTTTGTTGTTCTAACATGAGAAAGGCGTGTTTATAAAGCTGGGATTGCTTGTGTTTGTGGTAAAAATGACGACCAACTAGCCCTCCAATTACAAGAACAATAATAAGCAGGTAGAGCCATTTTTTACGAGATTTAGCCTTCGATACTTTGTGAACGTCTTCATCTGTTAATGCCATTTAGTTGCACTCCTTTCATCTAGATCAAAATGATACAGCAATCTTTTATTGGTTATTTTTGAGATGACTGAGAAATGTGATGTGAGCATGTAGCTGAGTAACATCAAGCATGCCACTGGTATACTCGATTAGACAGCCATTTTCGTAGAAGACATTGTCAGGTAGAGGCGCAGTCGGTGGGACAGCTGTGGCTACCATGACAATACAAAAAATGCCACCATTTCCTGAGTTTTCCCAACTATTGGCTGTAAACATATAAGTGTAAGCTAGGAAGGACTCTCCTGAAAATTGCCCCGAGATGACATTGAGGACTTTCTTTCCAAATCCTCTGCCAAAAGGATAGTGCCTGAAGTTAGCATAACGCTGTACAAAAACATTGGTACCCAAATCTTTGTTAAAGCCACCTTTACTTTTGGCAACGCCATATTGGACATAAGAACCAGAATACTGTGCCTTGTCAAAGGCGTAGCCATGGCTAGCCGCAAATGTTTTGTAAACATTATTCTTGCGACGGGCAAAATAGATAGCAATCATTGCACCAGCTATCCCAAGTAAAGCCGGTAGAATAATGGCTAAAATTGTTATGATCATCATTTATTTTTTCTCCTTTTAACGCTATAAATGCACCTAGTCTATCGATCACTTACCAGAACTGATGAGGCTATGCAGAAGCGATCACTCATAACCAGTCGTTTCTTAATTATAGCATAAAATCCCGCTTGCTTTGAGCGGGATTTTAACTAATCTTGATCAGCAAACTGACTCATGTAGAGGTCATAATAGAATCCGTGAGCGGCAAGGAGACTCTCGTGGTTGCCTTGCTCGATGATCTGCCCTTCTTTGAGGACTAGAATCTTATCGGCTTCTTGAATAGTCGACAGGCGGTGAGCAATGACAAAGCTGGTACGTCCTTTCATGAGATGGCTCATGGCTTTTTGGATCAAAAGCTCCAGGCGGGTGTCAACGGATGACGTTGCTTCATCTAAAATGAGAATCTTAGGATCTGCCAGCAGGGCTCTCGCAATCGTCAGCAGCTGCTTTTGGCCTTGTGAAATATTGCTGGACTCTTGATTCATCTCCATGTTATAGCCACCTGGTAGCGTACGGATAAAATGGTCGACATTGGCAGCTTTGGCCGCTGCGATAATGTCCTCATCGGTCGCATCTAACTTGGCAAATCTCAGATTGTCCTTGATGGTTTCTTCATAGAGCCAGGCATCTTGAAGTACCATACCGAACTGTTGGCGATAGGCTTGTCGAGATAGATGACGGATATCATGACCATCTACTGTGATGGCACCCTTGGTCACATCATAAAATCGCATGAGTAGATTGATCAAGGTCGTCTTACCAGCACCGGTAGGACCTACAATGGCAATCATCTGACCGGGCTCTACGTCAAGATTGAAGTCCTTGATCAATGGTCTTTCCTCTACATATTGGAAATCCACATGCTTAAAGGAAACCTGTCCTGTTAAATCATGCGAAAGGTGCTCAGTCACATCAGATACTTCATTTTCTTCATCCAGAACGGCGAAAATCCGCTCTAGGGAGGATCGGGCCGACTGGAGCATACCAGCCAGCTGAGTCAGCGTCTGGATGGGCTGACCAATCTGCCAGAGGTACTGGACAAAGGCTTGGAGGTTACCAACCGTCAGCTTGCCTGCAATGACCTTGAGCCCACCCCAGACTGCTATGATCAGATAGGCACTGTCTGAGATGGCATTGAGAACAGGCATCATGAGCCCCGAGCGAAAGCTAGCCTTGAAGCCGACTTCTTGGATCTCATCTAAGAGGCTAGCAAATTCTTGAGCAGAGCGCTCTTCACGCCCATAGAGCTTGATAATATTAAAACCAGATAGATTTTCTTGCACAAAGCCATTCATATCCCCTAGGGCGTCAGCCTGACGTTTAAAGTAAGGCTGGGACTTGTTCAGCATATATTTAGCCAAAAAATAAGTCAATGGTATGCTGAGGATAACGACAATAGCCAGTTGAATATTGAGATAGAGAACCATGGCAATGACCATGATCAGGGTCAAAACAGCATTGATAACCTGCAAAAAGGACTGCTGCAGGGCATTTGAGACTGTTTCAACATCATTGGTAAAACGCCCTAGCATATCGCCGAATTGATGCTTATCAAAGTAAGAAACGGGAATATGATTGATCTTATGGCTAAGATCATAGCGTAAATCGTGAATGGCGTTTTGGACCGTTCGTGTCATGAAGTAATTGGAGCCATAACTACCGATTTCAGACAGCAGCCCACGAATACCATAAACGAGTAGTAACAAGGCAATTTTTTGACCATTGATGGCAAGACCGTTGACTAGACTATGAGTCAGCTCTGTCACAGCCAAACCAAGGATAAAGGGCTCTAAGACACTAGCAATGGTCGCTAAGATTTTCAAAAAGATAGCCAGGTAGAGGGTGACTCGATAGCGTTTGAGATAGGTCCACAGGCGGGCAAAGACAGAATGATTAGTCATGTACAGTCTCTCCTTTCTCAGTTAGGCGCTCACGATTGAGCTGGGAGTTGGCAATAGCACGGTAGATGTCATTACTAGCCATCAACTCGTCGTGGGTGCCACGGCCGACAATCTCGCCTTCATCGAGAACGATGATCTGGTCGGCATCCATGATCGTGCCGACACGCTGAGCCACGATAAGGACTGTGGCATCCTTGGTGACACTCTTTAGTTCCTGACGAAGCTGGGCATCTGTACGGTAATCCAAAGCCGAAAAAGAATCATCAAAAATATAGACATCTGGTTTTTTGACGATAGCTCGAGCGATCGCTAAACGCTGCTTCTGACCACCTGAAAGGTTGCTGCCACCCTCTGCTAGATGCGTTGCTAATCCTTCCTCCGTGTTCTCTATAAATTCCTGGGCCTGGGCGACACGCACAGCTTCTTCCAAATCAGTTTGCGTCGCATGAGGATTTCCGTATCTGAGATTATCTTCGATGGTCCCTGTAAATAACAGCGCCTTTTGCGGAACCGCACCAATCTTCTGACGAAGGGCTGTGAGATTATAATCCCTGATATCGATACCGTCGATTAGTATTTTTCCCAGGGTAACGTCGTAAAAACGAGGAATCAAATTGACCAAAGAAGATTTACCAGAGCCGGTCGATCCGATAAAGGCTGTTGTTTGACCGGGTTTGGCTGTAAAGGAAATGTCGTGCAAGACGGGACTCTCAGTCTCACCAGGATAGGCAAAGGTAACATGATCAAATACCACATAACCGTGAGTATCTGTCTCTTTTATACCGTCAGGATTCTCAGAAATCGAGATGGTCATGTCCATGACCTCCTGAATCCGATGACTGGACACTACCATGCGTGGGTACATGGTGAAGAGATTCGCAAAGATAAGGAAAGAAAACAGGGCATGGAAACTATATTCCAGAAAGGCCACTAGATCCCCAATCTGCATACTACTCTCACGCAGGGGCTTGAGCGAGAACCAGACAATGGCAATGATCATAGCCACAATGATCTGGATAAACATGGGCTCTGTTAGACCAGTCAGGGTAAAGAGGCGCGTGGAGGTCTCTGCATAGCGCTTATTTTTCTCGTCAAATCGCTCTTCTTGAAAGGGCTCACGGGCAAAGGCACGTATCACTCTCAATCCAGTGAGATTTTCACGGACATACTGGTTGATCTTGTCCAGGGTTTGCTGCTGCTTTTCCGACAGCGGACGAGTCTTTATGGCCACATAAGCAATGGTTATTATCAAAAATGGGATGAAAAAGGCAACGACCCAAGCTAGGGAGGCACTCGTGATCAGAATCATCACAACAGAAGAAATCATCATGAGTGGGGTAACTAGACCGATCCGAAGACTCTGCTCGGCAAACTGCATAAGGACAAAGGCATCTGTTGTCATCCTTGTGACCAGAGAAGAGACCCCAATATGCTCGTACTCCTCATGAGAGTACTGCTGCAGCTTTTGATACATGTCTTTGCGCAGGTCTTTAACCATATGGGTCGCTAAATTACTAGTTCCATAAGCCAACGTCACACGTCCAATCACACCTGCAAGGACAACAAGAAACATAATCCCAGCCCAGAAATATAGAGCATGGGTGTCTTTTTGATTAATCCCTTGGTCAATCATACGGGCCAAAACCGTGGGCATGCCCAAATTGACCACTACGAATAAGAAGGCTCCGATAAGGTTCCCCATCAGCCATTTGGGGTATGTCTTTAAGTAAGACCAGATAAGCTTCATAACATCCCTCCCTTTCATTTTATAATTTCAGTAAACAGATATAGTATTAGACTATTTATTTTTTAATCATATCTTTATTTCTGTTCTCTATAACCTATATTTTAAGCGAGTATTTTAACACTATCCTTCTAATTCACTCAAGTACTCATAGCGCTCATATTTTTCTAGCAGTTGGTCATTTAGATTATCTAGCTCTTTTTGAAGGTCGCTCAGTTTGGTGAAGTCACTGCCTTGGTGTTGCATTTCTTTTTCGACCTTTGCAATTCCTTCCTCAAGCTCAGCAATGGCAGCTTCAATCCTTGCCCACTCCTGCTTTTCTTGATAAGACATGCGCTTCTTATCGGACTTGGGCTGGGAAGTTTTAGGGGCTTTTTGAGCTTTTTGCGCCTGATCAGCCACTTGTTTCAGGAACTCCTGCTCATCTAAATAGTCTGTATAATTGCCGTAAAATTCTCGAATACTGCTATCTTCAAAGGCTAAAATTTTATTAGCTACTTTGTCCAGAAAATAGCGGTCATGGCTAACAGTAATGACGGCGCCAGAAAAATCCTGTAAAAATTGTTCCAGAACAGTCAAGGTTGCAATATCGAGATCATTGGTCGGTTCATCCAATAAGAGAACATTAGGCTTTTCAATCAAAATTTTAAGCAGATAGAGACGCTTTTTCTCTCCTCCTGAGAGCTTGGCAATCTGGGTGCCGTGGGTGGAACGTGGAAATAAAAACTGCTCAAGCAGCTCTGTGATGCTAGTAGTACCTACAGCCGTTTTGACTTCCTCTGCCACTTCTTGCAGGTAATTAATCACCCGTTTGCTCTCATCCATTCCCTTGATTTGCTGGGAAAAATAGCCAATACGAACCGTTTCACCTCTGTCTAGCTGACCGGCTGTTGGCTCTAGATCCCCATTGATGAGGTTTAGTAGGGTAGACTTTCCAGCACCATTGTCTCCGATAATACCAATACGATCCTTGTTTTGAACTAAGAGATTAAAGTCTTTTAAGATCTCTTTATCTGGGTAGGCAAAGCTGACATGATCGAAGTTAAGAACTTTTTTGCCGATCCGACTGGTCTCAAAATTAATAGCTACTTGGCCTTGTTCACCAGAGGTTGAGCTGATATCCGTCTTGAGATCGTGGAAGCGATTGATCCTGGCCTGTTGCTTGGTTGCCCTAGCTTGGGGTTGGGTTCGCATCCAAGCTAGCTCTTGCTTGTAAAGTTGTTTTTTCTTATGGAGAGAAGCCGCTTCACGCTCATCCTGCTCTGCTTTAAGACGGACATAGTCCTGATAATTTCCCTGATATTCCAGCAAACGGGCACGATCCAACTCAAAAATACGGGTAGCAACATTGTCCAAAAAGTAACGGTCGTGGGTGATAAAAAAGACAGTCTTCTTAGCTGTCTTGAGGTAATTGGTCAGCCAAGCAATGGTCTCAATATCTAGGTGGTTAGTGGGCTCGTCTAACAAGAGCAAATCAGCATCCGCCAAGAGAGTTTGAGCCAGCTGAACACGTCGACGTAAGCCGCCTGAGAGCTGACTTACTGGTCTTGTCAAATCCTTAATCCCTAATTTCGTTAATACCGTTTTAATATCACTCTCAATGGACCAGGCGTCCAGACGATCTAACTCAGCCATCACCTTTTCAAGCTCAAGCTGATCCTCTTCTTTGTAGTTCAGCATCAGCGTTTCATAGCGACGAATCAAGGCAACCTCAGGTCTATCTGAATCCAAAACAGTTTCTAATACGGTCTTAGTCTCTTCAAACTTTGGCTCCTGGGTGAGATAGGCAATCTGATAATCACTGGCCTTATGAAAGGGGGAGACGTCCCCATCAAAGCCAGTCCGATCAGCTATGACATCTAAAAGGGTGGTCTTACCTGTTCCATTGACACCAATCAGACCAACCCGATCCAGATCATGTATCATAAAGGAAATGTCACGAAAAACTGTCTTATCCCCAACGGATTTGGTCAATTTTTCGACAATAAAATCACTCACACTATCATCCTCTCTAATCTACAGTGACTTAGCGTAATCTCTAGCGAAGTCCAAAATAGCTTGTCTGTCATTGTTTAGTTTTCCTTGGACAATGGCGGCTTCGATGGCGGTTAGCAGGTTCCCTAAAATAGGGCCTGGCTTGAGATCTAATGCTTGCATCAGATCACTGCCATTGACCAAAATATCACTCTTATCATGAATAGCCAACTCTTGATCCAACTGCTGGATACGTGCTTCATCTGTCGACAGTCCTTGGAAGGCACGCAAACGTTCTGCTACTTGTGCCAAATCTTTACCGTGATGATAGATACTCTCCTTATCATGCTGGTTTTTGAGGCGCAGCTGATAGATAGCTATGATCTGGCTGACGGTTCGCTGGAGTTGAGTCGAAGTCTTCCATTTTTTGAGAAATTGACCAGCCTGCGTTGTCCCCAGTGCTAAGAGAAGAGCTGCCCAAGCTTGTTCGCTGCTTGCAAAAGTAATATGATCTCCGTAGCTTTCAATAAAGTTAGTCAAGCCCGCCTTAGCGTTTGCTAGCTCTGGTAGATACTGATAAGCCTTGCTTGCTAGCAGAGCCTCGATCCCCTTTTTCCAATAGGGAGCAAGGAGTAGCTTGTCAAACTCAATAAAGATCCGCTCTACCGAAATTTTCTCTAAAAGAGGGGCATGGGAAGCCATAGCAGCAAAAGTCTTGTCCTCAATATCAAAGTCAAGGACAGCTGCAAAACGTAGGCCCCGCATAATCCGCAGGGCATCCTCACTAAAGCGTTCCTCAGCTACTCCTACGGCTCGCAAGACACGCTGATTCAAATCTGCCAGACCATCAAAAAGGTCAATCACCTGAGCATCCTCATCTAGGGCAAAGGCATTGATGGTGAAATCTCGGCGCTTAAGATCTTCCTCTAGGGAACGAACAAAAGAGACACTGGAGGGCCTGCGAAAGTCAACATAGACATCCTCTGTTCGAAAGGTGGTCACTTCATACTCGCCACCGTTTTCAAGCACGAGAACTGTGCCATGCTCGATCCCAATATCTACCGTCCGGTCAAAAATTTTCTTGGTCTCTTGGGGATAAGAGCTGGTTGCGATGTCTACATCATGAATAGGGCGCTCCAGCAAGGCATCACGGACAGAGCCTCCCACATAATAAGCTTCAAAGCCAGCTTTTTTTATCTTCTCTAATACTGGTAAAGCCTCCTGAAACTCAGAAGGCAACTGTTTTAATTTCATAGTAATTGCTCTAACCCGTAAACAAGTTCCTTGCGTTTGACAACTTCTTTGATCCCAAGATTGACACCACTCATGAAAGAGGAGCGGTCATAGGAATCATGGCGCAGGGTCAGACCTTCACCTTGAGCGCCAAAGATAACCTCTTGGTGAGCGACCAATCCTGGTAAGCGCACGGAGTGGATACGCATGCCATCAAACTCTGCTCCACGTGCGCCAGGGAGACTCTCACTCTCATCTGCAGCCCCTTGTGGCTTAGATCCACGAACCTCACGTATCAACTCTGCTGTCTTAATAGCAGTTCCGCTCGGTGCATCTTTTTTCTGATCATGGTGAAGCTCGATGATCTCTAGGTTAGGGAAGTATTTTGCGGCCTTGGCTGCAAACTCCATGAGAAGAATAGCCCCGATTGCGAAGTTAGGCGCAATCAAGCCACCCAAGCCCTTGCTTTGTGAAAGCGCCACGAGCTCAGCGATTTGTTCTTCTGTAAAACCTGTCGTTCCTACTACTGGGGCAAAACCGTTCTCAAGGGCAAAGCGGGTATTTTCATAAGCTACAGCTGGTGTGGTAAAATCTACCCAAACCTGAGCATCCAGTCCTGCCAAATCAGCCTTATCAGTATAGACAGGAACACCGTCAACCTCAGTTTCTGTGGCAAAGGGATCCAGCAATCCTGCCAGTTCGAGCTCACTATCACTCTTGACCATTTCTACAGCTGTCGAGCCCATACGCCCCCTATAACCAGCTACAATAACTTTGATACGCATGCGATTATCCTCCTTCTTGATGATTGGGAACCAGTCACTATTTCTTTGACTAGTGATTGCTTATGGAATCTGTTTTCCCAGCACCTAGTCACGAAAAAAGGGCACTTTTTCGTGACTAAGTCTATCTAAGACAAAGAGATCCACCACTTGCTGGACCTCTGCCAAAAGATATACAGAAAAAAAGAAATGTCCCAATTACTCACTTTATTCTAAAATTCCAGCATGACACCAGGACGGTCCAAGGCAATTTCAGTCACTTCATAAGTCATACGTTGCAAGGTATCCAACAGAGGACCTGCAAGATCTTGAACCTCTTGCTGTGAAAATTCTTTTGGTTCATTGACCAAGCGATTTTGGATGTGGACCAGCTGAGACACGACACCAGAAATGACAAACTCATCACGAACGATACGAAACTGCAAAACAGAAACGATATGAGTCTCTTGTTTTTCAGCATTTTTGTCCACTAGTTGGAAGGTTACCTCAACATTGGTTTTTGGCTCACCATGCTCTTTTTCCCATTCTAAATTGCGGGCATCGTAGTGGTATTGATTGACAAAGACTTGCTCACGTGTTAAATCCATTGTTTTATTACTCTCCTCTTAATGATGAACTTCATCTGAAATATGGCTTTAATTATAGCATATATATGCCAGATCATAAAGCCCCATCTTCTTAGCATTCAGGGCTTATTAAAACTTCTTTTGCGGATGACGCTGGACGATTTCCTGATGTTTGGCTAACATTTTTTGACCTTGATCAGTCAGTTGGTAGCCTCTTAGGTCATATAAATTTGCTAAGTCCTGCTCCTTGAAACTTGTCTGCATGGCTTGATCCAGCTCACTGCGCTTCATTTTAGAAAGTCCTTTGACTCCTTTAGCTCTTAGAAAATCTTTGAGATCCCCAGCGGATAAAAATCTGAGAGACTCAAAGGCAGACTGAATACGCACATAGCCTTGCTCAATCAACCACTCCAACTCTTTCTGAGCATCGATACCATAGCTAGTATAAAAATACTTATGATGAGGGTGCTGGGTATGATAAGTACCAAAACCGATCCGCCACAGCATGATGATGTGACCCGGCAGAAGTCCTTCTGAAGTTCTCTCCATATTTCGTTTAGGGATTGGTTTTTTCGTCAACTCCTCTGCAAATTGGGGAGCAATATAGGGCATTTCAGCATGTTGCTGATAGATCTCTTTAATAATCTTCATAGGTCTAGTATAGCATAGTCTCTCTGTCCTTTCGATAAAAATGTTCCCTACGCCCTGTGTCCCTGCTCATTATATATAAAAAATCCGAGTCCATTATGAGTACTCGGATACTGTATTGATTTCTAATAATCTTTCAGGGTGATATATTTTGATGGAACCTTCTTGTAGATGATCTGTGAATTTTTTTTGCCTTGGTTATCGAAAGTCTCGATGATCAGATCCCCTTCTTCCAAGCGATACTTGGTTGTTATGACAGTACCGTAGTTATCGATCAATTCATTTATCTTATTATATGCCCCGTCACTGTCTTGCTTACCAAAATACTCTCTTAGTTCCTTAGCATAGTCTTTAGTGGCATAGCTATTGACAATCTCTCTGGTAAAAGGATTAATACGTTGGTCTTGCTTTAGAGGCTGGGTAGCTGTGTAAGTCTTTTTCTTTTGATCCTTATCATCTTGATCTAGACCATAACGGGTCAAACTGCCATCCTTGATCACGAAAAGGGTATCATCGGAACTGTCGAATTTCTCCCACTTCTCTGTAACATAGTTGTACTCTTTGCCATCAAACTCCTGCCAGTAGCCATTTTCAACACGCCCGCCTAGGAAGCGTAGGGCTATCACAATCGCTAAGACCACTACTCCTAAGGCTATCATGAGTGCACCCAAGACACGATACCTTCTCGCACCTGTGCTTGTCTGTCTCTTTGCCATAAGTCACTCCTCTAATACTTTAATTTGATATCTTTTGTCTGGTCAATCTTCTTATAGGTTGTCTTTCCTATAATGGTGCCATCCTGATAGTAGCCGGTCACTGTCAGCTTATCTCCAGAAACCCTATAGACATAGTAAGATTTACGAGAAACGATATCGAACGTCCATGAACTAATCATATCCTCATCTATATCATCACTATACCAGAACGCACTGGCTATCTTGTTGGTAGGAAGATTATTGGTGACTCGATGACTAAAGGCATTGTACCGATCCCCATTTCTTAGTGTCCTCCCAACAGGGTAGTAACCGTCGTCCTGCTCCGTATAGAGGTTGCTGACTTGCTTTTTGATCACCATGATCTGTTTATAATCCTTGGTGACTCCATTTTTTTCCCATTTGTTTCTTGCATAGTCGTAGTTTTGTGATGACTGCAACTGCCAGTAACCATCAACCTGACCGCTCATATAGTGATAAGCACCAAAGCCTAAGAAAATAAACCAATATAGAGCAGATAAAACCACAAGAGCCACGACTAAGGGCTTACGCCTATTGGTAGAACTTGCTGGCCTCACTGGTGTTGATAGCTGGGCAGCTACTGCTTGCTGTGCCATACTTGTACCTCCATTGTTACTAGTTAATATTCTATCATAGTTCCACCGAATTCCCCCAGCAAATTTCCAAATTTTATATTTTCCAAATTTGGTTTTTAGATACTTTATATAGTATTGAGATACTTATTCGTTAATTAATTGTATTTTCTCGCTCATTCTTAAGAGATGACGATGCTAAGTTTAGGTATTGCTCTTTTGACAGATAAATAGAGGTTGCCTTTTAACAACCTCTATTTCTAATCATTTCAGTCTAGTTCAGTCCCATTGCTGGCTATGACTTGTTTGTACCAACGGAAGGATTTTTTCTTAGAGCGTTTGAGAGTGCCCTGACCCTTGTTATCACGATCGACATAGATAAAGCCATAGCGCTTTTTCATTTCACCTGTACCAGCAGAGACTAGGTCAATGCAACCCCAAGTCGTGTAGCCCCAAAGTTCCACACCGTCTTCGTTGATGGCTTGACCCATAGTTTTAATATGTTCACGCAGATAGTCGATACGATAATCATCTTGGATATGGCCATTTTCATCTGGTGTATCGACTGCTCCGAGACCATTCTCTACAATGAATAAGGGTTTTTGATAACGATCCCAAATGGTATTAAGGGTAATACGGAGGCCTAGAGGATCGATTTGCCAACCCCACTCTGAAGACTCTAGATAAGGATTTTTCAGGGAAGCAAAGATATTACCTGCTGTCTTGTCTACTAGATTAGGATCAGCAGAGGACACACGGCTTGAATAGTATGAAAATGAGATAAAATCAACCGTATGAGCCTTGAGGAGGTCGAGATCTTCCTGAGTCATCTCAATAGACAGACTCAGACGCTCAAATTTCTTCTTAGCATAGTTAGGATACTCACCTCGTGCTTGGACATCGATAAAGAAGTAATTTTCACGGTCATCTTGCATGGCTTTCCAGTAATCTTTGGGATTAGCAGTGTTGGGATAGTATTGCCCTGCTGCTAGCATACAGCCAACCTTATTTTCAGGATCGACTTCGTGAGCGATCTTGGTGGCTAGGGCAGATGCAACCAGCTCATGGTGGGCTGCTTGATACTTGACTTGCTCTTCATTTTCGCCTTCCTCAAAGTAAAGTCCCGCTCCCATAAATGGAGCATGAAGAATCATATTGATCTCATTGAAGGTTAGCCAGTACTTGACCAAGCCCTTGTAACGCTTAAAGAGGGTTTGACAGAGACGCTCATAAAAGGTAATCATCTTGCGATTACGCCAACCACCATAGTGCTCGATCAAATACATCGGGCAGTCAAAGTGAGTGATCGTCACCAAGGGTTCAATCCCGTATTTGTGGCATTCCTTGAAAACATTTTCGTAAAATTGAAGCCCTTCCTCATTTGGTTCAAGTTCGTCTCCCTTAGGGAAAATACGACTCCAACCGATAGACATACGAAAAGTCTTGAAGCCCATCTCAGCAAAGAGAGCAATATCTTCCTTATAACGGTGGTAAAAATCAATAGACTCCTTGGCTGGATAGAAATAGCCCTCTTCAAAATCAACCATCTTCTTTTTCCCAGCAATAATAGGGAAACGATCCTCACCAATCGGTACTACATCAACGTTAGCTAGACCACGCCCACCTTCATTATAGGCCCCTTCACATTGATTGGCTGCTGTCGCACCACCCCACAGAAATCCTTCTGGAAAAGCTTGATACTTTGTCATCTTATACTCCTTCATTAAATTTTTCTACAGTATAACACGATAAACTGCATAAAACTAAGCCTATCCTAGGAAAAACTGATACTATCCCACATTTGGGATAGGTTGAAAGTGAGACAAAAATCAATCATTCAAAAGAATTGATTTCTCTATGCTTGCTTTCTTTTTTGGCTAAGACGAATCGGTTAATTTGTAGAAGGAAGGGCAGTCACTTTCGCCCAGCCATCAGCATAGCAAGCATAAAATGTTGGTGCTGATACATGGTGTGACTTACCAGTGTCATACAGACAGTTACAAACAAAAAATAAGTCCGGAAGATTGTCATGCAGGGTCATGATTTCTCTACTCAGGCGGTTTTTCGCAAACAGACGCTTCATGAGTCGTGCTGACATCCAAGTAGGTAGGCGATAAGGTAGAAGTTCTTGGCGATAATGACTCAAATCTACACCTCTACTCTCTACTATCTTAGATGTCTCACGGATAGCTTTAATAGCTTGGGAGAGTATCTGTGCAGAATTCATCATTGTCTCAGCAGCTCTACTTGGATTTTCATGATTGGCATGGCAGACTGCTACCGAGATGACACCAGCATTGATAGCCATGTGCAGCCAAATCCATTCCAGCATATCATAGGGCTGTTCCAGTTTAATTTGGCAATCCATGAAAATCTGCACTAACTGCTCATAATTAGGAAGGGCTGCTTTTTCCTTTCTTTCTAACATGAAATGATCAAAGACACAGGCCGTCAGCTTATTGTCCCTGATATTGCCGCCAGCAACTGGATACCCTAAAATATAAGGACGCCCCTTCACCAGATTGTCAATATAAGCACGGTCTTCCCAAATGCCGCAGGCTAGAATTAAGGTGCCAGAAATACCATCTGCCTCTAAACCTTCAAGGATAGAAGCAAGGCCGCCTGACGGAACACTGACAAAGATGAAATCATAGGCCTTACTAGAACAGTGCTCTACCTGATAAACATCACTGCTTTGAACACCATTTTTTTCAACTCGGCCGTCTAAAAGCTCAATGTCTAACTCTTGGATACCAGCTCTTCTGCTATTTTTTCTAATAAGATGTTCTACCTCATGACCTGCTTCTTTAAACAAATAAGCATAGCTCGTCCCAATAACACCTAAACCAACCACTAAAATTTTCACTGTGAAACTTCCTTTCTGCTGTTTTTTCTAACCAGTAAATACCATAGCAAGACCAAAATAAAAGATAAGATTTGTGCAATGGCGATTCTGACAAACATCAGCTCATCTGCACCCCTATCAGATAGGGTATGGACGATATTGATCAAAAAGTTATTGGTAAAATGATGAGACATAGCCATATAAAGACTTCCTGACAGTCTGGTCATGAGTGCAAACTTAAATCCTACCATGGCAGAGGTAACAACCAGCATCAGCGCATTCAGTGTAAAACTTGAAAAATTCATATCTCCATCAAAGTAACTGCGCAGCGGCCCCACTAAATGCCACAGGCCAAAAAGTGTTGAGGAGCAGACGGCTGCGGTTATAAAACTGTATTTCTGCTCAAAAAGTTTTTGAAACAGCCCGCGAAAAGCTCCTTCCTCCATGATGACATTGATGACATTTCCTACAAAGCAGATGAGAAAGAAGATTAGACCGGTTTCTCTGCCAACGTTCTTATCCACAGCATAAGCACTAACATAGACATCCAATCCTTGAAATGTGCCCTGACTCACAAGCAACAGGATTTCCGCACCATAAGCCAGCACAAAAACGACAAGGCCAAAAAGCAGTCCATTCCAAGTGTTTTTGAGGAAACCTCCTTGCCTAAAACCTATCTCCTGCCAAGTGAGCTGAAAAAATTTGAGAGCTGCATAGATGACTGCGATTCCTAATAGTTTGTGCACAAAGGCTTCGTTCCAGAAGGTTTGGTCTGTCCGTAAAATAAAATAGTCAAAGAGATGCAAACCATAGCAGAGCAAGTAAATAGTCAAGACTGCTACCTCGATTTTTTTGCTTTTAGGTAACATAGATCCTCCTTACACTAAGATACAAAGCCGTTAAACGCTCCAAAGAAAAATAGGAAACCTAACGATGAATCATTAAAGATTCAAGGAAGGTGTGTCTTTTTTCATAGGAGTGTAGGCGTATTCAATTAACGACGGTTTTTGATCAATACATTAATTTCACGCGCTTCCTGACTGAGATCAAAGAGATCCAAGACTTGTGAAATCATATAAACAGCAAATCCAATGAGAATGAGCATCAAGGGCTGATTCCAGTGAAAGAGCCAGCCCAGTCCTATGATCAGTCCTTCAATCGTTATCATTTCCACGAATACTTGTAGCCTAAAAGAACGCCACTCTAGCTGACGGATCACTAATATAATAAGCTGAATGACACCATTCAGAAAAAAGACCTGAAAAATACTCACCAGCAAAAGCCACTCTGCCTTCAAATACAAGGCAGCTAGCGTTAATAAAAGCAAGGATACGCCCGTCGTGGCAAAGACATTAACCAACCATTTTTTCATTTTGACTCACCTCCTCTTAAGGCTTCTTTAACAGCCTGTAAATAACTGCGATTGACGATCAGTTTCTCTCCGTTATCTAAAGTCGCCTCCATGCGGCTGTTAAAGAGTGGACGCATACTTGCCAGACGATCGATATTAAGCAGGCAGGACTTGCTGATTTGGACAAAGCCATATCCTTCCAGCTCAGCATTCAGCTGATAGAGACGGGATTCGGACTGATAGATAGCCTGATTGAGGTAGATGAAGGTCTTTTTGTCAACGCTCTCTATATAGTAAATATCAGATAGATTGACTAAGTATTCCTCTCCATCCAAATGGCAGGGCAACTGTTTATCCACTGTCTCCAAAAAGCGTAGAATGCGAGTGATTCGTTCATCTTTTTGGCTGTAAGACAGAGTAATTTCCAGATCCTTATAAGAAAAATCTTGTTTTATTGTTACTTTCATAGTTCACCTTTGCCTCATTATAGCATAGCTTCAATGACAAAAAAGCTCCTATTGACCAAGATACAACAATAAGAGACTAAGATACAGATGACTGCTCATCAAACGTGTAGAGGAAGTAAAAAATTTTTCTTCCCATCATGGTCAGTTATTAGTAACACTCATCCTAAAATTACTTACCAGCGCTGTCAGAGATGAATGACCTACAAAAAACGTCCATGAGCATTTGAGCTAATGGACGAAGAGCTTCTACGATGATTGCTTTATAGCGTTTATCTATCCGGCATAGTCTGCTAGCTCATCAAACATCAGCTTGGTCGATTCCAAACCGCCGCCTGAGAGGTACCAGAGATCAGAGGTCAAGGTGATAATCCGGTTATTCTTACCTGCCTTGGTATTTTTAATCAGTGATTGATCCAAAACATCTGAATTTTTAGTGTCATCTCCCCCAATCGCTAGGGTGCGATCCACGACAAAGATGGTATCTGGATTAGCCTGAGAGATAGACTCAAAACTAAGCTCTTGACCATGACTGCCGCCTTGTTTACCAGAATCCCGCTTTTGAGCATCTTTTTTACCTGATTCGCCTTGGGATTCTTTGATGTCAAGGCTGGTCGGCTGAAAGCCTAAGGTTTGGTAAACAAAGCCATAACGTCCTTGCTTCCCTAATCCTGCTAGACTACCTTCATTGAGCATGAGCATGAGCGTCGTCTTATCCGTGTTCTTGTTGGCTGATTGAACCTTCTTCACCGTTTTATCAATTTTATTTAGCTTGGTTTTAGCTGTCTGCACTGCTTTATCGCCAAAGAGACTAGCCAGGGTTTTGATATTCTTTTGGACAGAGACCCAGTAATCATTGGCTTGACTTTCAAAGTAGACAGTCGGAGCAATCTCTTCAAAGTCCTTTAGTTGTCCCTGAGTACGTCCTGAGGCAATAATCAAATCAGGTTCTAGTTCTGCAATCTTTTCACTATTGACTTCTTTTAGGTTACCAACGGACGTGATTGATTTGTTTTTTCCCATGTCTTTCAGGTAAGCAGGCAGGGACTGGGAAGGAAGCCCAACGATGCGATTTTCATAGCCAAGTTCACGCAGAGTATCTGCCATACCAAGATCTAAAACAACGATCTTTTTAGGATTTTTTGGTACTGTTACCGTTCCATTAGCAGCAGTAATTTTCATTTGGCTGTCGCTATTTTTTTGATTTTTAGCCTGTCCACAAGCTACTAGTAATAGTGAAGCTAGGAGGACGACGGTAAAGCTTAATAGTTTTTTCATTGATTGATTCCTTTCATTAACTATAGAGGCAAAGTTTTTTACCATTTACTTCAACAATGCTAAGTGGGATATCGTAGAGCTGGGTAAGAATTGACTCGGTCATAACCTGATTAGGGGTTCCTCGGCAAAAGACCGTCCCATTCTTAAATGCCACCATCTGATCGACGAATTGACTAGCCATATTGATATCATGGATAACGATAACCACAGTCTTGCCCAGCTCATCTACCAAACGCCGTAGAATGGTCATCATACCAAGCTCCTGCTTAATGTCTAAATTATTGAGAGGTTCATCCAATAGGATAATATCCGTATCTTGAGCTAAAACCATTGCGATATAGACCCGCTGTAGCTGGCCACCAGACAGGGTATCGATCGGACGGGATCTCAGGTCTCCAAGCTCCATATAATGAATCGCTTGATCAATAGCAGCTTGATCTTCTGCTTTTAGGCGTCCCTTGCTATAGGGAAAGCGTCCAAAGGCTATCAGTTCCTCTACGCTAAACTTGGCTTGAATAGTGATTTTTTGCTTGAGCATGGTCAATTCTTTGGCCAAGGCTTGAGACGGCCAATCTTCTAGCTCTCTGCCTTTGATCAGCACTGCCCCCTTATCCTTAGCCAAGAGCCTGCTCATAATGGCTAAAAGGGTTGATTTCCCAGCACCATTGGGACCGATAAAAGCCGTAAACTGCCCCTGCTCAATGCTGAGATCAACATCCCTTAAAACCTGCTCTTGTCTATAAGATTTATTAACCGCTTGAAGTTGCATCATCGTAAACGCTCCTTATAAAGTAAGTAGAGAAAAACACCGCCACCGATAAGCTCAATTAACATGGACAAGGTCACCTGATAATTCAGTAGACGCTCTAGCAAACTTTGTCCCACCAACAAAATCATAAAGCCTATGAGACTGCCAGCCATAAACAGCCAACCGTGTTCATAGTACTTGAAGACTTGGTAAATCAAATTCACCACCATAAAGCCAAAGAAACTCATAGGGCCAACCATGGCTGTCGAAGCAGCTGTTAAAATCACAACTGCCCACAGCACTTGACGCTGGAGCTTCTCAACATCCACGCCTAATAAAATGGCATTGGTTTTGCCCAGATAAAGTACATTCAAAAGTGGACTCTTGGTCAAAAGAAAGACGACGACGCCACTCACTAAAACAAATACAAAGGCTAAAATATCCGTATTCGCATGCTGCAGGCTAGCAAAGAGCTTACTCTGCAGCTTATCGTACTCATTAGGATCCATGAGAACTTGGAGATAGGTCGCACTGGTGCGAAAAAGCGTGCTCAGTGCCATGCAAATCAGTAGTATTTTTCCAAATCCCTTAGACAGTAAAGATTTGATCATGGGCTGCAAAAGGGCAAATAAAACTAGCTGCAAGCCCAAAACGACCAGAAATTCTACTAGGGGACTGCTGGGCTGAGCCTGAGCTACCCAGTGCCAATAGAAAAAGAGATAGGCCGATTGGATCAGGACATAAAAACTCTCCATACCCAGAACAGCTGGGGTCAAAAAGCGATTGCCGATGACTGTCTGAAAGCTAATAGTCGAAAAGCAAGCTATGATAGCAACCAGAAGATAAGTAAGAAGTTTTTTCAAGCGCAGCTTAAGGAGATAGGAGCCGACAAGGCTCCCTGCAGGAAAGAGATAGGCCAAACTAAGCACAAGCGATAGCATCAGCATGAGACCAAGAATGATCCTTCTTTGCTTACTGCTCATCATAAGTATCTCCTTTCCAAAGCAGGGCGATAAAGAGTATCGCTCCAATCATACCTAGGATTAGGGAGACGGATACCTCATAGGGCCTGATCACTAAACGTGCCAGTATATCACAAGCCAAAACAAGGACTGTCCCACTGGTCGCGACCCAAAAAAGACTATGTTTGAGATGATCGCCTTTATAGCGTCGAACAAGATTAGGAATGATTATTCCGATAAAGGGCAGTTGTCCGACTGTGATCATAGTCGTAGCTGTCGCTAAAGCTACTAACACCAAGCCCAGCGTCTCCATGGTCTCATAAGGCAGGCCTAAGATACGACTGGCATCCTCACCCAAACTCATGATCGAAAAATTCTCCGCTAGGTACCAAATCAAAAGCCAGACAAGTAGATTTAAAAAGAGCCATTCGTACTGGTTGCGCTGGATCATAGTAAAGGATCCTTGGGTCCACGAGGTCATGGACTGTACCAGGTTAAACCGATAGGCTAAAGCCTGCCCCAAAGCTCCGATAATACCACCAAAAATAATCCCTACCAAGGGCAGCTGCCACTTTTCTTTAAGCGTCAAGCGTCTAATAAAGCGAATGAAAAAGAGTGTTGCCAACATAGCCATCCCAAAAGCAAAGAACATCTTTTGGCCCAGACTAGCTTTGGGAAAAATCAGGATAGCTACTAGCATGCCCAACTGTGCAGCTTGAACGGTGCCTGCAGTTGAGGGGGCTGCATAGTGATTCTGAGTCATCGTTTGCATGAGCAGGCCAGCCATACTCATAGCACTAGAGGCTAGCAGGACAGCTAGGGTCCTAGGTAGACGAGATTCAAAAAAGATCTGACGAGCCGCTCCTCTCCCACTTAGCAATCCCGACCAAGAGAACTGGTTACTAGAGCCCAGCCAGAGAGAAAGAATTACTAGAATCAATAACAGAAAGAGCATTCCTTTTTTCTTGCTAGGATAGGCTTTTGAACTTATAATCATACAAGAACTCTAACAAAACCCTCGGAACAGGTCAATATTATTCTAAAATAGGGCTTTTTATTGGAATCATTCCAAATAATTATTAGAATCATTCTAATTAAAATTTATTGTGTCATTAAAATTATGTAAAAATATAAGCTAAAAAATAACCGAGCTCCTAAAGCCCGGTTATCTAGCTTTCAGCTTTATTAGACATTATCTTTTGGCTGACTTAGCACTTCATCAAAATTGACTTCAAACAGCGAGCCTTTATCGGGGACTGATTGGAGTTTGAGATCTGCATGGTGGAGATCAGCCACTTTTTTGACCAAGGTCAAGCCGATACCAATGCCCGATGATTCACTGCGATGGCGGGCACCATCCACTTGATAAAAACGATCCCAGATCTTATCTTGCACATCTTGTGGAATACCTGGGCCATTATCAGCGACACCAAGAGAGAGCTTTCTGCCACGTTTATTAAGGGTGACCACAACTTCATCTTTGGTAAATTTCATGGCATTTGATAGAAGGTTGTCTATTAATTGGGTGATCATGATAGGATCCCCGGCTATATAGAGATCTGCAGTGATGTATGACTCCAAATGGACAGCTGCATCAGCAAAGAGCCTATGGCGGTCCTGAACCATCTGCTTGACTAATGCTGAGAGATTGAGCTGCTCTACCTCTAGGACATCGTCTTTTTCTGAGCGTGCGAGACTCAGGATTCTACCAACCATATCACGCATGCCTAAGGCCTGACGACGAATAATTCCAAAAGATTCCTTGGACTCCTCTAAGTCGCTTGCATACCTTTGGCCATACTCGCTCTCAGAAAGAATGACAGATACAGGCGTGCGCAATTCGTGGGATACGTCATTAGTCAGCTGCTTTTCACGCTGAAAAGAGTCCTCAATCGATCCCAGCATGGTGTTGATTACCTCAGCTAGATCGGTCAATTCATCCCCCTTATCTGCTGCAAGCACCCGCTTGCTATAGTCAGCTTCTGATGTGATGGCCTCTGCTGTATCGGTGATAGCTTTGACTGGCTTGAAGGCATTCTTCAGAATAAAGTAGCCGCCTGCAAGAACCAAAAACATCATCACAGGAAGACCAATCAAGAGAACGATCAGCATGGTGACCAGATCTTCATCCATCTGATGTTTAGGATGCATAGCCCGTATCCACTTATCTGTTCCCTTGATGGGGATGTCTTTTACCATATAGGAGACCTCTTTAGCCTTTTGCTCCCTTGGTTCTGGGCCTTGATTTTGTGCCTTCCCCTGGTCAAATCCCTCAGGGAAACTTCCCTTTAGGAGCTTGCCATCCCTGTCATAGACTGCAAAATAATTGCCATCATCATAGGTTTCAAACTCTTGATCATAGGCATCAGCCATCTCCCTGACACTCTCTTCAAATTCACGTGCTCCAGCATTCTCAGAGATTCGTGTGCTGACAAAGAAAGCGCCGACCATGATAGCTACCGTCAAGAGCAGGATAAAAAAGCTGTACCAAAGTGTCACACGCTTGACGATACTATGATTGGCACCGAATTTTAGCTTATTATTTCTTAGGAATGACATAGCCTGCCCCCCTCTTTGTCTTGATCAGGGAATCCTTGGGGTCGGTATCAAGTTTGCGACGCAAATTTTTGATTAAAACCTCAATGATATTGGATTCTCCCATATAATCAAAATCCCAGACATGCTCGCGAATCTGCTCTTTTGACAGTAGCTGGCCTTGATTTTGAGCGAGATAGGCAAAGAGCTGATATTCCTTAGCTGTCAAATCCACAGGAACCTCATTGAGGTAGACTTGCTGGCTGGACAAGTCTATCTCGACAGCTCCAAGCTGAATACGGCTGGTCGCTATATCAGAAGATCGCCGACGCAGGATGGCTCGGATTCTGGCTAAGAGCTCATCAAACTCAAAAGGTTTAACGAGATAGTCATCAGCCCCAGCATCCAATCCAGCGATTTTATCGGATAGTGCATCCCTAGCGGTCAGCATCAGCACTGGCAGAGTCGCATTTGACCGCCGCAGCTCTTGTAAGAAGGACATACCATCCATAACCGGCATCATCATATCTAAAATAATCAGGTCGTACTGGGTAACCGCTACAAACTCCAAGGCTTGCTGACCATCAAAGGCCCTATCAGAGCTGTAGCCCTTGGCTTTTAAAAGCTTGACCATACTATTGCTTAGGTCCTGATCATCTTCGACGATAAGTAATTTCATTTTCCTCTCCCTCTGCTTAACTTTCTTAATTATACCATAAAATATTACACGATTTAGCTCAGGGAACTTTCACACCCTTTGTGAAAAGCAGATTTGCCCATAGGGGCTTGCCTACACACAAAAGAGCCTGAGGCAAAAGTTCAGACTCATTAGTATTATTCTAGATTTACCAGATAGACTAGTCCTCAGCATCAAAGTCAGAGCTTTGAGTAATATCGCTGATAAATTCAGCCTTATCAGCATCAAATTGGGACTGAGTGAGGGTCGTATCATCCAGAGTTTCCACCTCGTATACCAACTGGTTAGACGAGTTATGCTCCAGAGAAACAGATAAGACCTGTGCGTCCCCATATTTTTCCTTAACAGCCTTCAAAAGGGTGGACATCTCAGCCTTGGGTTTGGTAGTATCCTCAGCGTCGTTATCATTGTCGTAATCTGTCTCACTAGCTAGGATCTTACTCGTATTAGCATTGATCTGATAGCTGATCTCCTTTTGACCCTGACGAATAGTCACCTCATAATAAGGGGACTGACGGTCTGACTCTAGATCAATATCGGTGATATAGCCAGAGCCAGCTTCTTTCAAGGCTAGCTCTGCTGCCTTAGCCATGTCAATCTTAGTTGATACGGATTGCTTAGATCTTGGAGCGATACGAGATTTCTGATCAAGCTGGTGGATTTCTGCAGTCTCTTCAATTCTATCTTCCAGTTGATCTGCTCGATGCGCTAAATAATAGCCGCCAGCACCGGCTAAGGCGCCTAGCCCCAGTATTCCTAAGACTGCTAGCACTAAGACACGACGGTTGCCAATCTTGTCCAACCAGGTTTTCTTTTGGGGTTGTTGACTTTGCGAGACCAATTCAGCCACTTTTTCTTGATCAGATGGCTGCTGGTCAACATTTTTCTCTTGATTCACGTCATCTTGTGACATTGAAAACACCTCTTTTCTAACACCATTATCGACTGGTATATGACTAGGATACTAGAGAAAAATGAATAGAAAATGAATGCAAAGAAAAAAGAATAGGGCAGCTATCCATCATTCGTTCGTTAGTCCTGAAGGGTCTGGTAGTTTGTCCTACTCTTTTTCTCTTATATTTTTTGCTTATCACTGGTGGGACAGGAAAGGGGATTATCTGCCCAATACTAGACGTCTGGTATAAACAGCCTGTCCTGAATGCATGATAGCATCATCAATGATTGAAGCCAGACG
The DNA here is from genome assembly GCF_058314555.1 of Streptococcus sp. ALY_211. NCBI lineage: Bacteria > Bacillati > Bacillota > Bacilli > Lactobacillales > Streptococcaceae > Streptococcus > Streptococcus sp. ALY_211. Next base: position 128,493 of record NZ_JBZFUN010000005.1, read on the forward strand.
CACACCACGTGTCACAGGAGGCTGATAACTCTCATCAATAATCTCCTCTAGATCAGTCTCATCAATCTCTAGCAGGTATTCACGCACCAAGTCCATAGCCTTCTGATAATAATCCAAGAGCAGCTGACGATCCCTAATAACCACCTTTCTGGCTTCCTGCGGTGTATGCATCCAATCTCTGGTATCACTAGGCAGATCTAAATCAAAACGAGCTTCCCAATCGCTAAAATAAAGCGGTTGATCCCCTTTTAGCTCAGTAATTTGAAAATCCAGCATACGCGCTGTATGCCAAATCAACCAGTTCACAGATTTGATCAAATCTTGAGGCATTAGGTTAGCTTCTTCTATAGACATCTGCTCAAGCGTGTCGAGAAAGCGTTCTTCAGAGCGATTGAGGGTGTCTATCAGTATATCTTTTGTTGTCATACTTATCTCCTTTTCTCCCTACTATATTTAGTAAAACTGCTGCCATTATAGCACGATGCTCTGTAGATGCAAGTTCTAGGCTTTACTACCGCCAGCTAGTTAATGGCCACGCTAAATGCCCTTTCTCTCTCATTGATTAAAGGCTACTACAAGATTGATCCCAATAAAAAAACGACCGCCTAAGCGAGGTCGCATACTTCCTTATCTATCGTATTGGGTTAGATTGTACTGCTTGATCAATGCATTGAGTTTGCTGCCATAGCTGGTATCTGTGGCATAGGTACCAGTCAGAGATTGTGTAGCCTCTTGATAGGTTTTGGCATGGGATCTTCTCACACCGCTGTAGCGCTCATGCTGAAGAAGCGCTGCATAATCCTCCAGAGCATTGACAGGATTGCCATAAGAACGAAATTGGGCATCGATCTGATACAGTTTGCCCGTACCATCATCCTCACTGGTTTTCATGGTGACTGATTGTCCCCTGTAGTCGCCCTTGATCCCAAAGTAATTATAATTAGGAGCTTGACTCAACTCCGAGCGTCCACTGTCTGATTCCAGTACTGCCTGAGCAATCATGACAGAAGCGTAAAGATCATTGTGATCGGCAATATCTTTAGCAACTGGAGCAACTCTTTTGATAAACTCCTTGGTCGAATCGGTGGAATCATAGGTTTTTAGCTCCTTGACATAGGCATCTAAGCGTTTCTGGGCACGGTAATTTTCAACCCCGACCCACACTACAAAAGCGACTAAGATAAGTCCTAACCCTGCAAGGAGACGATTAGCGGTCACTATTTTTTTAAATTTAGTTTTTAACTTAGTCTTTCGCTTCTTCCTTCTTGCCATCGTAATCTAATCTCCTCTAAAACTTCCTTTATTCACTTATAAGATACTTATCCTATCTTAGCTTTTTTGCCGATCAAAGGTCAAGCAAAAACAAAGAGGAAAATAAAATAGACCGAGCAATTCTCAATCACATAGAGGTAAGGAGATGACAAAAAGGGACACTCTTTCTATAGCTTTTCTCGCAACTTGTCATACTCTTCTGCCTGAGAAACCATACCTAGGTAAGTCATTCCTAGGCGTTCTGCCACCTGACTAATGATATGTTCGACAAATTTTAGAACCTTTTCACCCGGAGCGTAGCCCTGTGCCAGTACAGCTGCTTTATGGTTGGGATAGCTGGGATTTTGCCAGTCATTTTCTTCGGCTAGACGCTCTAAAAAGAGCTTCAAAGATCCTGTCATATCAAACCAATAAATAGGTGTAGCAAAGATTATCGTATCATGGCTATGCATTTTTTCCATGATGGTAGCGAGTTGATCCTGGTCAGATATCTGTCCCAGCTGATCTATACGGTAATCATTGAGATGGAGTATTTCAAACGCTCGATCTCCCAGAAGCTCTTGCACCATAGCCACTGTCAACCCCTCACGATTCATGCTACTATTGATGACCAAAATTGACATAAAACCTCCTATAGACCGGCAAAAAATAAGCCAGTCCCTCTTTTTCTCTATCTTAGCTTTTTTAGGAGATTTGATCAAGGCGATGATTCGTCAACACACAGTTTGTGGGACGATAAAAATCGCAGTGGGAGGCTATCTCTCACCAAGGAGATTTCTTCTCTTTTTCCTTAGCCATCTCTTCTTTAATAGCTTGTTGCCTGGCTTCCTCATAGACAGCCTCAACGTCATCATCGTAAGCACGGCGTAGCTGAGCTTTCTGCTCTTCTAACTCATCCATTGTCCTATGAAAATCTGAGCGTTGGTAATCCTCATTGACCTCCATCTGGTTTAGATGACGCATAGAGTCCTCAGGAATATCGCCTTCTAAAATGTCATAAACTTGCTCTTTGAGATGAGTACTCTCATGGAGAAAGTAGTCATAATCATCTTGAGCTTCTTCCATTTTACGATTCAGTGCCCGTTGATCCTCATCGTAGCGATCCTCAATCGCTTGTAATTTTCGCATATCTACCATAACGACACACCTACTTAATAGGATTTCTAAGATCCGGCTTCTGAATAGAGGAGAGGTAACCAGATGCTGCATCTGCTGCCTGACCTTCTAAAGCGCCAGCGATATTAGTCGCATAAGTCGTTTGTGCATAGGTCAGCATCTCCTGGGATAAGGTATCAAGTTTCTTTTGTAAGGCTTCACCTTCCTTATGCAGTTTGTCTACGATACCAGAAACTGCTGCTCTAATCGCTTCACGTTCTTGCTCTTTTATTGCTTCATCAGCTTTACTCATAAAACTCCTTTCGTTTTCACACTTTTTACATTACAGATAGGGCATGGGTAAATTATTGAAATCGTCAGCTCCTTGGGCATCTACTGCTATCAGAGACTGGGCACAGTTGATCAAGCCTTGAGAAAATTGAGACATATTCGCTTGATACTGGGTAACACTGGAGATATCCAGCTCCTTAATGCCATTATCCCAGCGCTCTGCCATGGTCAGAGGCTCCATCAAGGTCTCTTTTTCTGCGTCGGATAAGTGCGTCCCCATATTGGCGATGAGCAGTCGATTGGTTTTAATCAGAATGATCGCAGACGCCTCAGCTCCTGCGATAAGACCAATAGCCTCAGCCACTTTGCCTGAAATATCAGCGTCGGCTACCTGTGTCGCCATATAGAGGAGCTCTGAGCGCAGTAAGATCCGCTGACCATAGTCAGCTGTCCCTTTGATCTTGGCTTGGATATTATCAATATTATCCCGTGACCATTTCAAGGATTTTTCTTTGGTCTCTTGGACAAATGTCTCATAATCCTTTTTGAAATCCTCAATGATCTTTTTTATCTCATCGAGGTGCCTATAAACATTGATGAGATCAATTGAAGTCAATCCAAATTTAGCCCCAATTTCCCCAAATGCTTCAGATTTATCCTTCAAGTCTTTGCTATCTAATTTCCCAATAGCCCCTAAAAATTCTTTAAATTCTTCCGGTGTCATTTTAGTCACAATGTCAATCACACCATCAGATACGTACTCCTTGAGATCTTTGATCGCATTTTTCTCTAGCTTGGCTAGATCTTGACCAGCTGTCAGCAGCTCTGGGTGATAATCTTTTGAAGCTACTAAAATCTCCCCATTACCAGCGATCTGATAAGCTCCGAAGTCATGGGAGGAATGGCCATCCATCATGCTGGTGTATTCCATAGGGACAATGACATTAACTTTTCCCAACTGATCCTCATAGGCTTTATCGCGATTGAGCATACTGACAGGATCAAGCGGATTGACATAGTAGGTGGTCTTATCGCTCAAAGCCTGGATATGTTCTTTACTATAGCCTTCTTTTTCCAAGCTCTTCGTCACATCGGGACCATTGAAGAGGACGATTTCATCAACTTTTTCCAATTCCTTATCCGTCAGACCGGCAGCACCCTGAATGGAAACCATGGTCCCCAAGGAGTGACCGGTGATACTCATCTCAGCATTGGGTGCCTTTTCATTTAACTCTGCAATCTTGGCCTGCATACCTTTAGTTGCATCCTTGGCCTGAGGCACAATCGCATCTTTAAGGGCAAAGGCGGCGTCATTATTGACCCAGTCTTCTGCGTGTTTGAATTTTTCAGGGTGCTTGGGATCAAGTTTCCCAAAGCCATCACTTCCTCGTACAACAAAGTAAGTCTGTTGCGTGTCCTCATTAATCGTTTCCGTATCAGACACATAGTAAGCGTTGTAGCCTGTCTTTTCATTGCTCATCAGACTCTTTTGATAGGTGTTTGTGACATAGGTCCTCTCACGCTCTTGATAACCATTATAGGGATCTGGAGCCTTCTCAGTCTTCGTCTCCTCAACCGTATGTTTTCCTTCATCTGGCTGGAGGTAGACAACACCCTTATTGGGTAGGTCTGTCCCACCGCCTTCTGTAAGATTACCATCCTTATCTCTAGCGTCTTGAGAAAAATCAAATCTAACAGATTTTCCAGAATCGAGAGATTTTTTCTGGGCTCCTGTGAGTTGTTCATATGCAAAGTTCGCTGGTCTATCTCTATAAGCCGATTCTGCTAAAGAGATATGGATATTATCGAAACTCTCTACATTCCAGTTACTCAAACAGGTTCACCTCCTACTTCTACATCATGAAGCATAAACATACCATCCATATCAACAGTACCATCTTCCTTAACAGGGATATCTACTCCCCAACCAGAATCCTCAATATTATTGACACGGCCATAAACACCAATATAAGTACTTGTTTCAAAAAGTCCGCTATCACTCCATCGTACATCCGTCCAGTCTACTTGAACAGACTCTACTTTAGAGCTCTGTGCCTTGACGAAATCTACAATTTCCTGCTCATGCTCTTTAAGATAGGCTAATTGCTTCTGCTTAACTGCTTCTTCATCATCTTGTTCTTGCTTGGCTTCCTGTTGTGATGAGGATGCTACTAGCTCATCACTATTGAAAAAACGTTTGACCTCATCATATTTATCTAAACTCATTACTACTCCTCCTATTCCTAAAATTCCTATAGTAGCTAAACTGATTAACGTAACCTTAGCACTTTTCCTCATAAAGCCTCCTTACTCATATTAGGTGCTGTGCTGTCACCACCGATAAAAACAATACCATTTATTACTCTTACCGCTGGTCACAATAATCCATATTCCCACGCACCACAAAGTAGGTGTGGTGGGTATCTTGATTGATGGTCTCATTTTCAGACAGGTAATAGGCATTGTAGCCCGTATCCTCATCCTCAAGCAAACGGTCTTGATCAGGCTGGAGATAGACAACTCCATCGTCGTTGGGATCGTTAGGATCATAGTACTGACCACCTTGGGTGACTTGACCATCTTTCTTAACATCTTGAGAAAAGTTAAATCTTACTGACTTCCCATCTTGTAATGCCTTCTTTTGTTTTTCAGTTAGTTCACTTTCCGAAAATGAAATAGGTCGTCTAGTATAAGCGCTTTGTGCTAATGACGCATAAATACTGTCAAAATTTTCTAAGTTCCAGCTAGTCATTGATACTCCTTCCTAATTTGAAATCAAATATCATATAAATTATCAGACCCTATAGAGTCCAGTATAGGCATATGGTTTTTGTCCACTGAGAAGTTTAAACTAAAGTTTGTCAAATCACTATCGTTAGCATAACCAAAAATCAACAGCACTTCACCACCACCTTGTGGAGTTCCATTACCAGCAGTTTCAACATCTATGCTATCCCAATCAAATTTTACAGTGGTTATTTCTGGGTTTTGTGATTTAACATAATCTACCATATCTTGCTCATGTTCCTTTAGATAAGCAACTTGCTTTTTCTTAACTGCTTCTTCGTCATCTTGTTCTTGCTTAGCTTCCTGTCGTGATGAGGATGCTACTAGCTCATCACTATTGAAAAAACGTTTGACCTCATCATATTTATCTAAACTCATTACTACTCCTATTCCTAAAATACTTACTGTCGCTAAACTTACCAATGTCACTTTGGTACTTCTTTTCATAAAACCTCCTTCAATAATGTTAGGTGGAAACTGCCACCACCGATGAAGACAATACCACCATTGCCCTTATCGCTGGTCACAATAATCCATATTCCCCCGCACCACAAAGTAGGTGTGGTGAGTATCCTGATTGATGGTCTCATTTTCAGACAAGTAATAGGCATTGTAGCCCGTATCCTCATCCTCCAGCAAATGGTCTTGATCAGGCTGGAGATAGACAATTCCATCGTTGTTGGGATCATTAGGGTCATAGTACTGACCACCTTCTGTAAGATTGCCATCTTTATCTCTAGCTTCTTGAGAAAAATTAAATCTGACAGATTTTCCTGAATCTAATCGTTTACGATTCGCATCACTAAGTTGTTCATAAACAAACCGATTCGGTCTATCCCTATAGGCTGATTCTGCTAGGGAAGCGTAGATATTATTGAAGTCCTCTAAATTCCAATTACTCAAACAGGATCACCTTCTATTCTTATAAAATCTCCCATGGACATTTCATCCATATTGACTGTTCCATCGTCATTAAGCGGAATATCTACTCCCCAGCCAGAATCCTCAATATTATTGACACGACCATATACATTAATATAATATTCTGACTCGAAAAGTCCGCTGTCACTCCATCGTACATCCGTCCAATCTACTTGAACCGACTCTACTTTAGAGCTCTGTGATTTCACAAAATCTATAATTTCCTGCTCATGTTCCTTTAGATAAGCAACTTGCTTCTGCTTAACTGCTTCTTCATCATTTTGTTCTTGTTGTGATGAAGATGCTACTAGCTCATCACTGTTGAAAAAACGTTTGACTTCATCATATTTATCTAAACTCATTATCACTCCTCCTATTCCTAAAACTCCTATAGTAGCTAAACTGATTAATGTAACCTTAGCACTTTTCCTCATAAAGCCTCCTTATAAAACGTTAGGTGTGAACTGTCACCACCGGTAAAGACAACATCATTATTGCCCTTTTGTCAAACCTCTCTAATTTCCAATTACTCAAATGGGATTACCTCCTATTCTAACTTGATTACCGAGAAACATTTCATCCATATTGACGGTTCCATCGTCATTAAGCGGAATATCTACTCCCCAGCCAGAATCCTCAATATTATTGACACGACCATATACATTAATATAATATTCTGACTCAAAAAGCCCACCTTCACTCCATCGTACATCCGTCCAATCTACTTGAACCGACTCTACTTTAGAGCTCTGTAATTTCACAAAATCTATAATTTCCTGCTCATGATCTTTAAGATAAGACAACTGTTTTTTCCTTATAGCCTTTTCTTCTTCCGCTTGCCTTGTCTCATCTTTTTTAATTTCCTGATCTATTTTCTCTCTGATAGAAAGTTGGATATGATTATTAATGGCATTAGCTATTATAAACGTACCTCCTATTCCTCCCAAAACAGCTGCTACTATTAAACTTGATGATATCATTTTAGACTTTTTCCCCATAAAACCTCCTTATTATTTTTATCCTAATGACTCGCCACAGCATGCCAGTGCTCACTAGAACCACAAAGCAAGTCTAGTGAGTAACCTGATTAATGGCTTTCCTATCAAACAGACTCTCCTTGTGCGTCGTAAGTATCTCCTTGCTCAGCTTCGATAGCTTGAGTCAGCTCTTGATAGATTTCCTCGAGTTCTGTGGGGTTAACCCCTGCATTCTTAATCAGATCAACCTGTTTTTGAGCATTTTCTGCTAGGTCAGTGGCTACCCTTTCCTCAAAAGCGATCGCCTTTAGCCTTTCCTCATGGGCTAGGATATAAGTCTCTTTTAGGGATTGCCAGGATCCCTGTAACTCCTTAGCCAAATCAATGTCATTATGGGCTTTCATTTCTGGGAGGATATGGAGTGAAAAACTCCGCACGAACTCTAAAAATTTGAGGGACATCTCCTCTGTTCTCCCTATAAAGTCGGTTCCTTCTTCAGCTTTTTTCTGATAACTTCGTATCAGGCGCTCCCGTTTCATATGAGAAAGAAGCTCCTGTTTAAACCTTTCTTTTTTAGCCTTGTTCGTCATAAATAAACTTCCTTATGTATAGTATGCTACCACTCAAACTCTTTTCTACTATCATTAAGTTTGGATTTTAAGTTTAATTATAGTCAAATAATTGACTATAGTCAACATATTAAGTGTGTTATCTTACTCCTATCACAATAGTTGGGAGGTATTCACATGATTTCATATCGGCCTTTTTATAAGACCTTGTTCAAAAAATCAATGACCGAATATGAACTCATTGTGAAATATGGTATCAGCTCTAATACTATTCACCGAATGAAAAAGGGAGAGGCCATTACCACCAAAACGCTAGATACGCTTTGCCTCGCACTGGAGGCACCTGTAGAGGATATTATTGAATATATTCCAGACTAAACTATGCTACTTTTAAATCAATAAGAGCTTAGGATAACCATTCCTAAGCTCTTATTTTACTGTGGATAAGCTCTACTGATAACTAAAATTGCCTAGTGGATAGATACTCACTTGGCCATCGCTGTCACTCTCCAGAGCAATGCTGTGTTGCAAAGATTGCGTGTAAAGGCGGCTGGTCATTGTCAGCAATCCTTCATTCACAAAGATCTCTATAGCGGATGTATCTGAATAAATGACCAAATCAGACAGATTGTCTATTCTTGCAACTCTCTCATTTCGACCATATCCAGACTGGCCAAGACTTAACCGCAAAAGATTATCCTTGTAAGATAGTTTGACATCTTCTCTCAGTTGGACGGAAAAACTTTTAGGATTCTCAGTAAATGTTACTTGCATTTCAAAAATAGATTCTTCTGTCTGCCATCCTGAAAATGATGTCAATTCCCAATGATGCTCATCCAGCCTAAGCTGCTTAAACTCATCTAGAGGTTTTTGGTAGATATGATGATCCTTGTAGACCAACTCTCTTGGCATGGTTAGGGCATGGATCCAACCGTATTCTACTGTCGGTTGGTTGCTATAGCCTGACTCCTCAGGCATTCCCATCCAAGCTATTAAAATACGTCGTCCCTTATCATCTAAAAATGTCTGAGGGGCATAGAAATCAAAGCCATAATCAAATTCTTTGAAGGCTGACAAGTCATAATCCCCTAGCCAGCCATCCAGCAGGACATAGCCATTTTGAAAAACGTTTTGAAATTTTTCCTCCTGAGCAGGGAGACCTTGGGGGCAGAAGGATAGGATCTTTTGACCGCTCAGTTCGAATAAATCAGGGCATTCCCACATGTAACCCAAGGGGCTATCTGATTCAATGCGGCCAATATAAGACCACTCCCTTAAATTATGAGATTTAAAGCAGATCACACAGCCGGTATCTGCTAGGGTCCTTGCTCCGAGTACCATGACATAGCTGTCATCAACTGGGTAAATTTTAGGATCTCTCACGTGCTTACTAAGATCAGTAGGATAGTCTTCATTTTTCAGTACTGTCTCCTTGACATCAATCTGATAGCCATCTGGGCTCTGAATATGAATAGTATTTTGCTCACGACCATTGGTGATGTAGTCATACTCTTGATCAAGCAGTTTGACATTCCCCGTGTAGAAAAAATGCACCTGATCATCTTTTTTGAAGGCTGAGCCACTGTAAGCACCATCACGGTCATCCTCAGTATTAGGAAACAAGAAGGGTTCTTCTTCTACGTAATGAATCCAATCCTTGGTCGTATAATGCCCCCACGATTTGATCCCCCAGCTCGCCTTAAAAGGCGTGTATTGAAAATAGATATGGTTTCTTCCTTGATGCTGAAATAAACCATTGGGGTCATTGAGCCAGCCAGTTGGTGGCATGAGATGGAAGGCAAGCCGATTAGGATCTTTCTTAACCTTTTCCCTCATATAGGAATACTCTTTGCACTCGTTTAGATAATCTTGTTTGGTATACATGTCTTTCTCCCAAATAGACACAAAGAATCTGAGACAAGCAGTGTCAGATTCCTTTGGTCATTTCAGTTAATAGGCTTTGACAAGCAAAACTATTGGGCCTTGACTTATCTTGCCTTATGCCAGTTTATTTTTGATTGTCTTTGAGTCTAATTAATGATTTTCTTGCGCCTTGCCTTTGTGAATGGTACTGAGCAATAGGGTTGCTACTAAACCAGCCACGAAGCCGATCAGGTGGGCAATAATATAATTAATATAGCCATTATGTGCAGGATCTGCAATGGCAATTCCTGGTACAGCTGTTGTCCCGAATCCTAGGGCTGTCAATTTGGAGAAGTAAACATAGACACCTGCTAGCGCTCCTCCAATACAGCCCCCGATTAGTGGATAACGGTATCTAAGATTGACCCCAAAGATTGCCGGTTCACTAATACCAAACAAGGTAGAAGCAAAACTTGGCAAGGTTAATTCACGAACCTTGGTATCTTTCCAATGGGTTACTAGATAGCCGATCACCGCACCAGATTGACCGATCAGAGCCACAGACATCAAGGGATTGATAAAGTTATGGCCAGTGTCAGCCAGTAACTGCGCTTCTACTGCACCGATGATATGATGCAGACCAGTGATAACAAGGAGCTGTTGAACACCTGCAAACAAGGCAAAGCCTACAAATCCTAGGTGGGACGTTGCCCATACCAATCCACTCGTCAAACCAGTCGATAAAAGGCGCCCTACTGGGCCAACGATGGTAAAGAGCAAGACCGTTGAGATAAAGACAGTGAGCAAGGGGGCAACCAAGAGCTTGATAGAGTTTGGAACTTTCTTATTAAAGAAAATATCGAGCTTAGCCACCACAAATCCAATCATCAAAGCGACTAGAATACCGCCTTGAAAACCAATCATATTGATAGGAAGGCCAAATAAGTGAATGGTTTCCACCTTAACCGTTCCCTGTGCTGCTGAGTAGGCATTTGCCAGCGTTGAATCCAGCATAATAGCACCGACCACCATACCAAGTACAGGATTCCCACCAAAGCGTTTAACGGCTGAATAACAGACAACCATGGGTAAAATCGCAAAGATACCATTGGCTGCTAGGCTGGCCAGTCTATTGATGGCATAGAGGGTATCATTCTCTTTAACCATATCAAAATTGCCAAGCACACCTGTGATTCCCATCAATAAGGCTGCCGCTAAGATAGCAGGGATAATAGCAACAAAGACATCGGAAAGGGATTTAATAATCGATTGGAAGATATTACTTTTCTTAGCACTCTCTTCCTTTAGATCGTAAATATTCATATCCTTGATGCCGACATAGTCAGAAAAAGCTTCATAGACATCATTGACCAAACCAGGTCCAATGATCAACTGAATTTGATCACCTGCAACAAAGGCCCCTTTGACGAGATCCACTGTTTCAAGCTTATCTATTTGCGCCAGGCTATTGTCCTTTAGCACAATACGCAAACGTGTGGCACAGTGGGCGACACCCACAATGTTTTGACGACCGCCGACATATTTTTCAATATCTTGACACATCTTTTTGTAATCAGCCATAATTGCCTCCATTTCACTTTAGGAACCGGTTCCATTTTGTTTACGCTTTCATTATACCATCAAATAAAAATAATGCAATAGATTTTTAGATTTTTTTGGAACCGGTTTTGTTTGTGGTTAAAATTAAGGAGTTTGAGACAAAAGCCTAAACCCGTTAATATTATTAGTAGTGGACTTTTAGTCCCACCCTCCTTCCTTTTGGACAAGACTGGCTCGTTCAAATAGTTCAAAGGGAATCACTTGAATATTGCTCACTGGTTTTCCTTGAATCATTTGAAGAATACTTTCACCGCTGATAATGCCTGTACTATACCAGTCAAATTTAACAGAGGTTAGAGGCGGATTTAGCAGAGCGCTTGTTTCGTACTCTCCAAAACCTAGGACGGAAATATCCTGACCAATGGTCATATGGTAATCCGGTAATACCTTGTAGGCCGCTTGAGCTAGACGGTCTGTCGCACAGATGATAGCATCCGGAAAACACTTGGGATCAAGGGAGTTCTTCAAGGAGTCTATCGCCTCCTCATAGTCAAATGTTGTATAGACAAATGTCACATCTGAAACCCCTCTTGCACTTAAGCCATCTATCACTCCCTGCTTACGCACCTGCCCAACGGCTATATCATGAGGGTCAACCCATAGACAAAGAACAGCCTTGGCTCCTGATTTCCCAACCAGCTCACCTACTGCTCTGCCAGCTGCGTAATCATCATTGATAACCGTATGAAGATGGGCATTACTCTGCCCTACAAATAAGACAGGTTGAGCAATGGTTTTAACAATCTCCTCATGTAGTGGTGTAATCCCAGTTGACAGAACAATGATGCCATCGACATTCATTTTACTGAGACGAACAATACTCTTAATTTCTTCATCAGTAGATTGGTCCGTGTGCATCATCAAAGGTGTATAGTCACTTTTCTTAAGATAAGCCACAATCACTTCAACAATTCGTGGCGTTGTCACCGAATTAAAACCGGGTACCACTAAGCCAATAATATGACTATTTTTAGCACTCAAGCGTGCAAAGACGTTCGGTTCATAATCATACTCATCCATTATTTTTTGGATGCGCTGTGCCGTTGACTCTTTGACACTACCACCGTTTAAATATCTAGATACGGTACTCTTAGCGACCCCTGCCAGTTTAGCGATATCATTGATAGTCAATTTATTCTGCATAGCTACTCTCCAGGCCTTCTATTTCCATTATGCTTATTATATCAGAATTTAAAACCAGAGAACTCACCTAATAGTTAGGAATACAAAATTCTTTGCTATTGTTTAATAATCTCTAATAAATACTTGCTAAAAATATGACTATGGGACAATTTTGCAGCGTCAGATTGCTAGTCCAGCACTTTTAGATTCAAGAACAATTTCCAGACAAAATACTTGCTAAAATGTCTTTAAAATCTTAGACTGTCAAGCGTTGAGACCTCTGTCTCAATTATCATAGAAATGGAGGATGACGATGTCTGATTATCAAACGATCTATACAACAACTGCAATCAATACTGGTGGTCGTAACGGTGTGAGTTACATTGATGACGGTTCTTATAAGGTTAAAGTAGCTTCACCAACTGCTGCTAATAAGCCTGAAAATGCTACAAATCCTGAGCAACTCTTTGCACTTGGTTACAGTGCTTGCTTTAACAGTGCCCTAGAAGGCGTTATGGCTCAAGAAGGGATCAAGGGGCGTTCACAAGTAAGCGTCACTATCCAACTGCTCAATAATAAGGGAACAGCTCTGGATGTCAAACTTCAAGGTGCTATCACGGTTGCTATCGAGGGACAAACGACGATTCAAGCACAAGAATTAGCTGAAAAAGCGCATACGATCTGCCCTTACTCACGTGCTACTCTTAACAACATGCAAGTGAGCGTGCGTGGTGCAAAATTTGACGAAAACAAACACGATTAATCACTTGTCCTAGAAAGTAAAACTGACCAAATAAATAAGGCTGAGAATGTTTGTCTCAGCCTTATTCTATTAACTACAGCAATTCATTAAAGTCCCAGACCTGGGTCCAACCCTCATAAAAGTCTGGCTCATGACAGACCATAAGGACAGAGCCCTTATAATCTTTAAGGGCTCGCTTGAGCTCTTCTTTAGCATCCTTGTCTAAGTGATTGGTTGGTTCATCTAGGACAAGCACATTATGCTCACGGTTCATGAGCAGGCAAAAGCGCACCTTGGCCTGTTCTCCACCTGACAAAACCTGAATTTGGCTTTCGATATGCTTAGAGGTCAGCCCACATCTGGCTAAGGCCGCACGGACTTCCGCCTGATTCATAGCAGGAAAGGCATCCCAAACTGCCTCCAGCGGGGTTTGACGATTGCCCCCTGGGACTTCTTGCTCAAAATAGCCTAACTCAATGTACTCACCTATCTCTACAGAGCCGCTGATGGGCTGAATGATCCCCAACAAACTCTTCAGGAGGGTGGTCTTTCCAATACCATTGGCACCAGTGATAGCCACTTTTTGAGAGCGCTCGAAACTAAGGTTAAGGGGCTTGGTCAGTGGACGATCATAACCGATCTGCAGCTCCTTGGTTTGAAAGATAAACCGACTGGGCGTGCGAGCATTTTTAAACTCAAAACTTGGTTTTGGTTTCTCAGCCTTGAGTTCGATCTTTTCCATCTTCTCTAGTTTCTTTTGACGAGACATAGCCATATTGCGGGTAGCAACACGGGCTTTATTACGATTGACAAAGTCCTGAAGCTCAGCAATTTCCTTTTGCTGACGCTCATAGGCTGCTTCTAACTGAGCTTTTTTCATGGCATAGACCGACTGAAAATTATCATAATCGCCAGCATAGCGTACCAGATCTAAATTTTCGACATGGTAGACAAGGTTGATGACATCATTTAAGAAAGGAATATCGTGGCTGATAAGCACAAAAGCATTGTCATAATTTTGTAGATAGCGCTTGAGCCACTCGATATGCTCAGCATCCAGATAGTTGGTTGGTTCATCCAGCAACAAGATATCTGGCTTTTCTAGGAGGAGTTTGGCTAATAGCACCTTGGTTCTTTGACCACCTGATAGCTCCGTCACATCCCTATCCATGCCAAAGTCCATAATTCCTAAGGCACGGGCTACTTCATCAATCTTAGCATCGAGCGTATAGAAGTCACGGCTTTCAAGACGATCCTGAAGCTCTCCGACTTCCATCATCAGGCCATCAATATCTGCACCATCTTCTGCCATGGTCATGTAGATAGCATTAATCCGTTCCTCAGTCTTAAATAGGTCATCAAAAGCCCTTCGCAAGACATCACGAACAGTCATGCCTGCTTCAAGAAGGGTATGCTGGTCTAGATAACCGACAGTAACATACTTGGACCACTCCACCTTGCCTTCATCTGGCTGCAAGTGACCTGTCACAATATTCATAAATGTCGACTTACCTTCACCATTGGCTCCGACTAAACCGATATGCTCTCCCTTTAGGAGACGAAAGGAAACATTTTCAAAGATCGCACGGTCACCAAAACCGTGACTAAGATTTTTTACTTCTAAAATTGACATGATAACTTCCTGATTTTTTCTTTGCCTATCAAGCTCTTAAGGACCTGATCAGTCTTCTTATTATGGGGAAATTGAGAGGATTTGTCAATGGCTTACCCTATCAACCTCACCAGTCTAATAATTTCATGGAAAAGCCACTTTTTCTCTCTAAAAATAGTCTAGGACAAAATACTGAAAAGTTTTAGTAATATTTTGAAAGAAAGGCAAAACTATGCTAGTATGGAAACATGACAAACAGACTTTCAGGCCTGACAACACAAGAGGTCAACCAACGTATCGATCAGCAGAAAGTGAACGCTTTCAAAGTCAAAACGAGTTCCAGCAACTGGGAGATTTTTATTCGTAATGTGTTTACCCCTTTTAATCTCCTCAATTTGCTTATTTTTTTGGCCTTGGCAGTTGTCGGTGCTTGGTCTAATACTTTTTTCTTTGCTATTATCGTCCTTAATAGCGCCTCGGGTATCCTGACAGAGTGGCGGGCTAGACGCACTATTGATAAGCTCAATCTTATGAATAAAGACCAGGTACAGGTGGTGAGAGATGGTGAGAGTCAGTCTATTGATCCAGAAGCTATCGTGGTGGATGATCTTTTACTCCTATCTGCTGGAGAGCAGGTGCCAAGTGATGCAACTGTTGTCTCTGGCTTTGCTGAGGTCAACGAAGCTATGCTGACAGGGGAAAGCGATCTTATTTTAAAGGATGTGGATAGCCAGCTACTTTCTGGTAGCTATCTGGTCAGCGGCCAAGTCTATGCTAGGGTCACCCATGTCGGCTCGGAGAACTATGCTAGCCAGCTTATGCTGGAAGCTAAGACTCACAAGCCTATTACTTCACGCATTCTCTACAATATGGATCGCCTTGCAGGTTTCACCGGTAAGATTATTGTTCCCTTTAGTTTAGCGCTCTTTGTCGAAACTTTTGTACTGGCCAAGCTGCCTTTACAGGACTCAGTAGTCACGACATCAACAGCTCTGCTAGGAATGCTTCCAAAGGGCATTGCCCTCTTGACGATCACTTCCTTACTGACTGCTGTTATTAAACTGGGACTCAACCATATTCTGGTACAAGAAATGTATTCTGTTGAGACCCTAGCTCGGGTGGATGTCCTCTGCTTGGATAAGACTGGTACCATCACGCAAGGACGGATGACTGTCGAAGCTATGCAACCCCTGACAGATCAGTTTGACCAAGAAACTCTTGAGCAACTACTAGCTATTTATACCCAGACCAGTGACGATCATAATTCAACAGCTCGTGCCATCCGTGATCTCTACGGAGATATCGCACACGACTATGAAGCAAAGGATTCTATTCCCTTTTCAAGTGCCCGTAAATGGGGAGCTGTCCAGATTGATCGTATAGGCTCACTTTTTCTAGGGGCTCCTGAGATGCTGCTGGATCACAGTCTGCCAGCTATTGATGAAGCTCAGGCCCGCGGTTCTCGAGTCCTCATTTTGTCATACAGCCCCTACCAACTGGACAAAACTCATATGGGACTTCCAGAAGATATCCAACCCCTAGCCTTGCTTGAGATCACCGATCCTATTCGGGAGGGTGCTGCAGAAACTCTTGACTACCTACGCTCCCAAGATGTACTACTCAAGATCATCTCTGGAGATAATCCTATCACCGTCTCTCATATCGCTCAGGAGGCTGGTTTTGTTGATTATGACAGCTATGTTGATTGCTCTAAGATTAGTGATGATACTTTGGTTGCTCTAGCTGAGGACACTGCTATCTTTGGCCGTGTCTCTCCCCATCAAAAAAAGCTCTTGATTGAGACGCTCAAATCTAAAGGACACACGACTGCTATGACTGGTGATGGGGTTAATGATATTTTGGCTCTGAGAGAAGCTGACTGCTCTATCGTTATGGCTGAAGGGGATCCTGCGACTCGCCAGATTGCCAATCTGGTTCTGCTGGATTCTGACTTCAACGACATCCCAGAAATCCTCTTTGAAGGGCGTCGTGTGGTCAATAACATTGCACATATCGCACCTATTTTCCTCATTAAGGCTGTCTATTCTTTTTTAATCGGTCTATTTTGTATCGCAAGTATGTTGCTCGGAAAACCAGAATATTTTTTGATTTTTCCATTTATTCAAGTACAGATGACATTGCAAGGGCAATTTATTGAGGGCTTACCTCCCTTTGTTCTGACTTTTGAGCGCAATATTCAGCCAGTTAAAAAACATTTCCTCAAGCGATCACTGTGGCTATCGTTACCCAATGCACTCTTGGTGGTGATCAGTGTTCTACTCTTCCATAGCCTACGCCTAGCAGGAGTGATCAGTCCTAGCGAAATGGCTAGTCTCTCTTATTACATTCTTGGTGCTACAGGGTTATTGGTGGTTATTAAGGCCTGCCTGCCTCTGAGCTGGCCTCGGATCGCTCTGATTATCTATTCTATCTTTGGCTTTTTCATTAGTTCTTACTATTTACATGGATTGATTCAGGTAGCCCCTATGACTCAGCATACCCTGCCACTCTTTCTTGGACTGATGCTGATTTTTACTCCAATCTATTTCTGGATTAGCTATCGTCAGGATCAATCCGACCGCTTTAATCAATAAAAAAATAAGATTCTAACGAATCTTATTTTTTTATTACAACTAGTAAACAGCTCAAGCTTTTATCAAGATGGAAGGCGATACCAGACGACTGCAAATTGTCCTAGTCCTGCTAGAACTCCAAACATTAACAGTTGCTCCGGTGCATGTGCAAAAATGATCATGGGAAGCAGTGCTAACCCCAGGACAAATAGATGAATACCTAGCCATCTAGGTGTTAGTAAAATTGCCTGACGATTATAGGAGGATAAGAATTGTAAGGTACTGTAGAAAATCGCTAAGCCTAAGATAGCTAGATTTTTAGCATCATGGAAATGATGCGGCAGTTCTGCCATTTCAATCATCAATGTGGTAAAGAGGACACTGAGAAGTAAGACCATATGGACATAGACCATTCTCAGACCTGTGCGCTGTTGATGATGATTTATGATGACGGCTGTTTGAGTGATATAAGCGATGAACATCAGCCCAATCATGGCAAAGCTCAGGATAGCTTCCAGCATATGAGTATCAAGATCAAAGGTCTTGATACTAGCGATAATAGCTTCGCCAAAGTAAATGATACTAATCAGCTGAAGCCGCTCTACTAAATGGGGAAAATTAGCCTTGTCTTCCTCTTTTTTAGACCGTGTCAGATACACATATAAGAAACTCAAGCCATAGAAAAGATAGGACCATAAAATGCTCATCTGAGAATCCCTGCTCAGCCAGATAAACCAAATCGTCTGAACGAGCATATCTACTCCAATGTCTTTCATGTGATAGATCATGGTTTTGCTAAAACCACCTATCCGCTTGGCTCTCAGGATATACTGCATGAGAACCGAGACATTGCTCAGGAGAAAGAGAACATTGAAGGATATATAGGTCTTTTGCCATTCCAGCGTCAATTCTCTAGCCATATAACCAATGACAAACATATTGAGAATGATGGTGACAATGTCCATGAGATCGCGTTCCCCATATTTATTAAGGTACATGGTTTCATGGAACCACAGCTTAATCAACATGATAAAGGCAATGATAAACTGTAAATAACTAAGGAGAGTTATATGAACACCCTCACCATGCATCATTCCTGTCAAAACTGACACCGCAAAAACAAATACGAGATCATAGAAGAGCTCGTAGTTGGACACTTTTTTGGGAATAATACTTTTCATATTCCCATGATAAAGTATAGGTCAGTAAAAGTCAATAAAACAGCCTAGGCTTCCCAATCAATCACAGGCCCCAATGGTACGATACCAGTTGGATTGATAGTTTTGTGACTACCATAATAATGCTTCTTGATATGATCGAAATTTACTGTCTCAGCGATACCTGGAAGGTGGTAGATACGCTTGGTATAATCCCATAGATTAGGATAATCTACTAGACGCTTGAGATTACACTTGAAATGGCCGTAGTAAACTGAGTCAAAGCGAACCAAGGTCGTAAAGAGACGAATATCGGCTTCAGTGAATTGATTACCAACTAGATAGTCCTGCTCATCCAGTAAGAGCTCCAACTTATCAAGAGCGTCAAAGAGCTTGGCTACCTCTGAGACGTAAACTTCCTGAGCCGTCGCAAAACCAGCTTTATAAACGCCATTATTGATATTAGGATAAATAAATTGATTCATGTCATCAATTTGATCCTGCAAGTCAGCTGGATAATAATTCTCCGTATTACCAGTGATGTGATCAAAGGCACTATTAAACATGCGGATAATATCTGCTGATTCATTGCTGACAATTGTCTCAGTCTTCTTATCCCATAAAACTGGTACTGTCACGCGCCCTGAATAATCAGGTTTAGCAGCCAAGTAGACCTGATAAAGAAAATCAGCATGGTTGATACTATCAGCAATCACCCCTTCTCCTTCCTGAAAAGTCCAGCCCTTTTCCAACATCAAAGGATGGACAACCGAAAGGCTGATATGTTGCTCCAATCCTTTTAGCTTACGCATAATGAGGGTTCGACTGGCCCACGGGCAAGCCAGAGATACATAGAGGTGATAACGTCCAGACTCTGCCTTAAAGCCTGATTGACCTGTGACGCCAGCTCTACCATCTACCGTCACCCAATTCCTAAACTGAGTTTTAGTACGTACAAATTGACCACCTGTAGACTCCGTATCATACCATTGATCAATCCAATGGCCATTTTTTAATAATCCCATCTGACTACCTCTTTCTATAAAAAATAGTGGCTACTGCTGCTTTCACTAACTTTTTATTCCTAATTAGACTTATAATATCACTAGTTAGTATTAAATACAAGTGAAAGCTCTGTTCGTTTTCTAAATGATCTGAGACTATTAAAAAAGACTAGGACAAAAATCCTGCCTTCTATTGAT
Source organism: Streptococcus sp. ALY_211 (assembly GCF_058314555.1). NCBI lineage: Bacteria > Bacillati > Bacillota > Bacilli > Lactobacillales > Streptococcaceae > Streptococcus > Streptococcus sp. ALY_211. The sequence continues at coordinate 148,296 of NZ_JBZFUN010000005.1, forward strand.
TACTAATTCAGGTAGAGAAGGTTAGCGATCAGTATCTCCTCCAGTCTACTAACCGATACTAGGGCTTTCGGTAAAGAAACTGGTCCTCTACCGGATTATAAACATAGTCCATATCAAACTTAGCCTTTTCATAGGTAAACTTGAGAATGGCACAATTTTTCATTCCCTTGATTGAGGGAGGGGCATCCAGAACCCCTCTAAAGAATTGAGAGATAGCCGCTCCATGGCTGACACATAAAATGGTTGATCCATCTTCTTGCGCTTCCATGAGTTCTGTCACTGTCGTAACCATGCGCTTGCGCACAGCCATAGTATCTTCTCCACCATAATGAACAAATGCATCACGATAGCCTGTTCCATCCTTATGTAGAGGGGGATTAAGGTATTCTGGCTGCGCTTCCATAACACCAAAATCCATCTCTTTGAGTCCCTTTAGACGAATGATATTGGGCTGTCCTGAAACAAGCTCTGCTGTATCGCTGGCTCTCTCTTGGGTAGATGAGAATACCATATCGAAGGTCATGCCTGCTCCTTGAAAATACCGTCTTGCTGTCTTTGCCTGCTCTATTCCTAATTCCGTCAAGGGAGAGTCAGACGCTCCTTGTATTCTCTTTTGCACGTTAAAGCGTGTTTGCCCATGCCGCATTAGATATAATATCTTCAAATGATTACCTCCTTATCAGAAATCGGATCTATAATGGCTTGCAGCTGAAAACGGTCCCCCTCTACTACAAAGTCAGTAATGGCACAATTACCAAACCATATCCCATCTGGCAAAGAAATCTCTAGGTACTGCATCAATCCCCACATCGCAGCCCCGTGACTCACTGCTAAGACCGTATGACCATCATTATTAAGTATTTCTTGTAGGGCCTCAAAAACACGTTTGCCAACGGATAGAATATCCTCTCCACCATATGGAACCAATAAATCCTCAAAAGACTTGGCTCCTGCTCGGAACTTGGGTAATAAGATCTCAGGCTGGGCCTCGAATTGGCCGAAATTCATCTCTTTCAAACCTTTCAGGAGAATCACATCCTCCCTCTGGCCTACTATAGCAGCCGTGTCTCGTGCTCGCTCCTGAGTAGAGGCATAGAGAGCATCACAGGCAATCTCCCTCCTATTAAACCATTTTGCCGCCATTTGAGCTTGCTCAATCCCAAGCGCCGTCAAGGGAGAATCACACCAACCTTGTACTCGATGTTGAGTGTTAAAAAGGGTCTCACCATGTCTCATCAAATAAATTCTTTTCATAGGCACTCCTTTCCTAGCTTTCATAAGAGCATTATAAGACGACCGAAGTTTCTTCGTCTATGCTAATGATTGGAAAAAGTCATACTATCCTATGGTAATAACATCATTAGCTGGTAAAAGTGTTGCAGTCAGGAGCCTAGAAGCTATAACTCATTTAAAGGGCGTTTTGCTCAGTCTATTGACTTAAATCAAAACCACCCGTCAAACGGGTGGTTTGAACCAGGGCTATAAGCCCATAAAGCTAGCCAGCGCCTAAAGACGCTGGCTTTCACTCTGTTCAAGCCTTATGGCTCTTGACGCGTCACAAAC